>JAFXKY010000073.1 GCA_017531485.1 Eubacteriaceae bacterium
ACTCAACCATCAGCCCGACTATTGACAGTATAAATGTAATAATCCCGATTATTATTTTCTTCTCCCGAGAAACTTTTCCCGACCGGATCCTCATATAAAGCTCCAGCAGCCACATAACCGACACAACGAGAATAAAAAGCGTTAGATATAAGATGATATTGCCAAGTATATCATACAGAAGTATATCATATAAATAAAGTACGACGCCCATCAGCCCGATCATTACGTTGACAAACAGAAATGAATATATTGCCGCAAGAAGTACTTTTCCCGCAACTAAGATTTCTTTTTTCATTTTTTTCTCCTCATAAGCGCTTTGTATTATAACTCACGTAATTAAGAGTAAAAGCGTGATTATAATGATACACGTGCAGATGATAAACAGGAATGCAGGGATCTTTGAAAGCTTCTCCGAGCTCGTCTTTTTGCCGTAAAGGGCAAGCCTGATGAATATCCAACTTGAAACAAAAGAAGTCTGCAAGTGCATAAGATGCTGTACTTTCTGTCCCGGTGGCGTAGTATCCCACAAAAGTGATGTTTTGGCTGTAAATATTCCCCACCACGATATTACGAGAATGAGCATGACAACAAATGCACTGAAACATATCAACAACATTCCGCTATCCGGAATTTCAATGATCCTCTCTTCGTCAGTATGTATTCTTCGGCTCAGAAAGAGTATCAACACCGCAAGCGGAACTCCCGAGAGAACCGTAACAATGAACGCAACAAATGTGTTTTTCCTCAGTTCATATATCAGCGCATATACGGGAGACATCGCATACAAAAGAAGATATATGAAAGGAATGCACAACAGCACAGGAATAACATGAGAAAATACTTTTTTCATACTCCTCTCCCTTATTCTGTTTCAGAAATGTACTTGAGTTGATTGTAACACACAAAGCTTTAAATACGATTAAAGGCAAAGGAAAATTCCAAAAAATAAAAAAATCGCCTCACGCGAATACAGCGACCAGAGTGGTGCCGGTGACCGGGGTCGAACCGGTACGATTTTATGGATCGCAGGATTTTAAGTCCTGTGCGTCTGCCTATTCCGCCACACCGGCAAAATAAAAATGGAGGCGACAACCGGAATCGAACCGGTGGTATAGGTGTTGCAGACCTTTGCCTTACCGCTTGGCCATGTCGCCTCATGAAAACTCCTTACGGAGAAATTCGCTAAAAAATGGAGCGAAAGACGGGAATCGAACCCGCGACCCTCGCCTTGGCAAGGCGATGCTCTACCGCTGAGCCACTTTCGCACCTTAAAATCGTGAATGGTGCCTAGAGGCGGAATCGAACCACCGACACGTAGATTTTCAGTCTACTGCTCTACCTACTGAGCTATCTAGGCGACTTGAATTGGCGACCCGGAAGGGGCTCGAACCCTCGACCTCCAGCGTGACAGGCTGGCATTCTAACCAACTGAACTACCGGGCCAAATATGGTGGTCGCAATAGGGCTCGAACCTATGACCCCCTGCTTGTAAGGCAGGTGCTCTCCCAGCTGAGCTATGCGACCGCCGCTGACAAGGGATATTATATACCTATGGCCCCTCTTTGTCAAGCATTAATTTCACTTTTTTTCATTTTATTTTTATATCCGCAATGCACCGCAATATGTGGCGTTGAAGACACTTTTCTGATATAATACAACACATGAACAATACGGATTTTGACACACTTATTTCTTCGATCCTGTCCTGCCGCCACTGTGCAGAAACCTTCGGCTTTACCCCTTCGCCCGTGGTGTGGGGAAACAAAGATGCAAAGATCATGCATATATCCCAGGCGCCTTCAAAGACAGTATCACAGAGCCTGCAGCCGTTCACGGACAAAAGCGGACAAAAGCTGAAATACCAATGGTACGACATTACAGACGAGATCTTTTATGACAAAGATAACTTTTATATCACATCCGTATCCCACTGTTATCCCGGAAAGAACAAACACGGCGGCGACAGGCTTCCGCCGAAGTTGTGTTTTGACAGGTGGGTGAAAAAAGAGATCGAGACAGTAAATTGTGAGCTTTATATCATCGTCGGTTCCCACGCCGCAGGACGCATTTTTCCGAAAAAGGATTTCGGAGAACTCGTATTCACGGATATGACCCTCAATGACAGAAAATGCCTGATTCTCCCGCATCCGTCACCCCTTAACCGTCGATGGCTTGCTGAAAATCCGGAGTTTGAGGAAAAGCGGCTTCCATACATAAGAAATATTATACACGACATATTAAATATATCAAAGGAGTAAAACCATGGCACTTGATAAATTATTATTAAACAGCACACCTTACGAAAACGGCAGGATCTCAGGTGAATATTTCAAAAAAGTCCTCAATGAAGATATTATCTCTCAGATGTATATTATCGACAATAACGATGATTTAAAGGCATCATGCGAAAAAATGCTCGAAAAGTTAAAAAACGAATACCCGACATACTATGAAGAAACACGCGGCAAAGCCGAAGGTCTCGGAGTGGAACTTATCAATTATTTTTCCATCCTCTGCCCCGAGCTTCTGAATCTGAACGCAGACCGCTGCACGACGATCATCTGCCGTCAGGACAGCGGAAGCTTCCTCATCAGCCACAATGAAGATGATGACTACATCGAAGGCAACTTCGCATTTTCAAAGGTATATGACGAAGACGGCAACTGGTTCGTGACAAACGACATGTATAACATGCCTTTCGGCAATGGTCCGAGCTGGAACAACCACGGAATCTTCAAGACGATAAACTTCTGCCACGAAGATAATTTCAATTATGACAACCTCCCCCGTTATTTCGCACAGAGATACATCACAGAAGCATCTTCTATCGAAGATCTTATCAAAAGATGCGAGGAATTCAAATGTGCATCCGGCTTCCATGTAACTGCCCTTGATATAAACAACAACATCGCGGTATCCGTGGAAGTATATTCCGACGGAATTGACGTTGAGTACATTGACGACTGGTACATCCACACCAACCACTATATCCACGGCGAACACCGCAATAGTCCCTCTCAGGCTGACGGAGCAAGCAGCATCTTCCGTCTTGAAAAAGCCGAAGAACTCTTCGAAGATGCGGAAAGAGATATGCTTGACATTATGATGATCCTCTCCCACCGCGGAAATGATTACAGCGACTCTATCTTCGGCAAGAAGGGCGAAACAATGATGACACTCTTCAACATCACTTTTGACGTTGACACAGGAGATTTTATTACTCTCGGTGTATATTCCGATCCTGCGGTATATATGCTTAATTACGATATGAGGGTATAATGCAGATCAGAAAAATCGTTTCTCCGGATGCCGGAACAGTTGAGATAATTACAAAGTGGATGTATTCCTGGTGGGGAGAACGGGAGAATTATTCCTTTGATGCCGTCAAAGAATACATCTCTCACAGTTTCAACGAGTCCACTCTTCCAATAACTTTCGGGCTTTACGATGAAGATGAACTTATCGGGATGTATCAGATAACGTACAGCGATCTGTTCGTCCGTCCGGACATATATCCGTGGCTAGCAAATGTGTTCATTCCGGAAAAATACCGCAACAAAGGGCTCGGAAAACTTCTTATCGGAAGTGTGACGGATAATTTAAATGATATGCCGTTTGATGAGATATATCTTTACACCACCCACGAAGGACTTTATGAAAAGTACGGCTGGGAATTTATCGGTATGATACGCACTTTCCTGCCGGAGAATGATCTGCAAAGATTATATCGTCTAAAAAAACAGCACTGAAGCACGCTCCTTCGGGGCGTGTTTTTATATTCTTCACGTCCCTCACCCCCATCGGGGTTCGATTCCCTTTATGAAATAAAAAATAACTGCTACTACGCAGTCATTCATCTTTACAAAAAATAAAATGGAGCGAAAGACGGCGCATATCCGCGCTTCGCTTGATCTGCTGTGCACCTTCGACGCTCCGCTTACACTCAGGCGCACTTCGGGACTAAAAATATCCCACCGGGATATTTTCTTCACGTCCCTCACCCCCATCGGGGTTCGATTCCCTTTATGAAATAAAAAAATAACTGCTACTACGCAGTCATTCATCTTTACAAAAAATAAAATGGAGCGAAAGACGGGAATCGAACCCGCGACCCTCGCCTTGGCAAGGCGATGCTCTACCGCTGAGCCACTTTCGCACCTGAAGATAAGTTTTTGATGGTGCCTAGAGGCGGAATCGAACCACCGACACGTAGATTTTCAGTCTACTGCTCTACCTACTGAGCTATCTAGGCATATAGCAATTTCAGTTGGCGACCCGGAAGGGGCTCGAACCCTCGACCTCCAGCGTGACAGGCTGGCATTCTAACCAACTGAACTACCGGGCCAAAAATATGGTGGTCGCAATAGGGCTCGAACCTATGACCCCCTGCTTGTAAGGCAGGTGCTCTCCCAGCTGAGCTATGCGACCGCCGCTGACAGGGATTATAATACCACAGGTTGAGGGATATGTCAAGCAAAAAATTAACTTTTTTTATTTTTTTCTTGCAGGCGGATTTATTGATTTTGTACGTGTGTCATGATATACTGTTAATAATTGAAATTAAAGAGGCACGTATGAAAAAAGACGATAAAAAGACAGAAACTAATATTATAAAGGAAGAGGCTCCCGTTTCGGAATCGCAGGAAGCAATATTCACCCCTGCCGAAGAGACAGTAAAAGAAGAAACAACGGAAAAGAAAAAGCCGCAGACAGCGAAAAAACTTCTCATACTTTACGTTCTTGAAGTTTTGCAGAAATATTCCGATAAGCATCACAAGCTTACCCAGAGCGAGATAATCTCCCTCATCAAGAGAGATTATGACATGGACTGCGAAAGAAAAGCCATTTCAAGGCACATCAAATCTCTCGTCGATCACGGTTACAAGATCAGTACCTACGAAGAAAACGGCGAAGGTTACTATATCGGTGAAAAGGAATTCACTCCCGAAGACGCTTTCATGCTCTGGGAAGGGCTGATGAGTTCAAAATATATTTCCAAAGAAGAAATAACACATCTCGTCGAGAAACTCGGAAATTACTGCGGCATTGAATACCGTCTCGGATCATCTTTCCATGGCGGCATCATCAGCCGTTACACCTACCCTGAAACGTTCATCTATCAGAACCTCATGATCCTTCTCACGGAAATGGCAGCAAACAAAAAGGTCACATTCGTATATAACGAATATACCAAAGACAAGCTCATCACACCCACCGGCCCCAAACGCTCCGTAAGCCCTTATGCGGTGGTCAACGTGGATAATGAGTATTATCTTGCCGCAAAGGAAGACGGCGACAAAGTAAGCACACTGAGCTGCTTCAAGATAAGAATGATCTCAAATATAGAAACAACGTCGGTAATGTGTGACGACATCAGCCTCATCCCCGGATATGCAAAGGGTTTTGATCATGAGCACTTCGCCAACGAATTCATTTCCCCGTTCCGCGGCGAAAAACTCACCTGCCACCTCAATGTTGCGAAAGATCAGATCGAAGCAGTCA
Organism: Eubacteriaceae bacterium; assembly: GCA_017531485.1. Classification (GTDB taxonomy): domain Bacteria; phylum Bacillota; class Clostridia; order Eubacteriales; family Anaerofustaceae; genus SVCP01. Next base: position 5,503 of record JAFXKY010000073.1, read on the forward strand.
TTGACGCATTCGGAGACGGAATAAGGATCATCGATGAAGAGGATGAATATCTCCTCATTGAAATCATCACAAACGAAGAGAGAATGTACCGCTGGGCAATTCAGAATGCAGACATTGCTGAACTGAAAGAACCGCAGCTCCTCAGATATAAGATCAAAGACTATTTTGACATCAATAGCTGGAAATATCGCTAAAACAAAACTCACTCCGCATTATGCGAAGTGAGTTTTAATCTTTTATTTATTTTCTTCGATGAGTTTCGTGAGGAGCGTTCTCGCTTCACCGATCATGTACAGAGAGCCTGTAAAAGCGTAAATTTCGTCTTTTTTCGTAAAGTCGATGCAATTCCTTACTTCATCAAAACTATCCAATGCGACAGCTTCAACGCCTTCATAGTTTGCGTCAATGAATTCCTTCATTTCCTGCGCTGTAACAGCTCTGTCCGCTTCGTCGGGAGTAAGTGTATAAACGCGTTTTGAGATTCTTGTGAGGAGGTCAAGGGATTCACCGATCTGCTTGTCTTTGAGCATTCCGTAGAAGAGATTTACTTTCTTTCCCGGGAAATATTTTTCAACGTTGCCTGTAAATGCAGTAATTCCTTCGATGTTGTGTCCGCCGTCAATGAAGATGATGGGCTCCTTGCAGAGCATTTCGAAACGACCTGTGAATCTTACGTTCTTAAGACCTGATCTTACAGCTTCGGGAGTGATGTTCCAGCCGCGTTTTTTAAGGATTTCAAGTGCGCCGAGAACGTTGAGAGCGTTATACATCTGATGTTCGCCGAGAAGTGCGAGTTCAAGTACGTCCACTCCGAGAACGCTGTCTTTCTTTTTATATCTTACGACCTGACCTTCAATGGAAGCGCTGATGGGTTCGATATCGTTTACATCACAGCGGTGTGCTGTTGCGTTCACGCTGTCTGCTTTTTCCTTTATTACGTTAAACACGCTGTCGCTGTTGAGGCAGTATACACTTACATCATAGCCTTCCTTGATGATGCCGGCTTTTTCGCCTGCGATAGCTTCAAGCGTATCCCCGAGATACATCATATGGTCAAAACCTATTGTCGTGATAACAGCTGCTTCTGCGCTCGGAATTGAGTTCGTTGCATCAAATTTTCCGCCCATACCAACTTCAAGAACGACGATATCAGCCTTTGAAATTTCGAAGAATTTCATACCCGTTGCCGTTACGACTTCAAATTCCGTCGGGTGATTGAAACCGTCCGCAACCATTTCACCGATCGCCTTTTTAACCATTTCAACGATCTCAACGAGAAGATCGTCAGCGATAGGAACGTTGTTCATCTGCATTCTTTCGTTAAATCTTTCGAGATACGGAGAAATGTAAAGCCCTGTGTTATAGCCGGCTTCTTTGAGTACGTAAGAGATCATCGTACTCGTTGAACCTTTGCCGTTTGTTCCCGCAACGTGGACAAATTTAAGTTTTTCGTGGGGACTGCCGAGGCGGCGAAGGAGTTCTTTGATGTTGACAAGTTCAAGTTTCGAACCGAATTTGTATGTTGAGTGGATATATTCGACAGCTTCGTTATAATTCATTTTATTATTCCTTTCGGATAGATTTTCTTTATTATATCACGGGTTATTTTGTATTTCAAGAAAAGCTTTATTTATGGGGAAAAATATATGTTTTTCTTTCTTTGGAAACATACTTATTGAAAAATTCCCCATTTGTGTTATAATTATTTTAAATAATGAAGCAGGTATTTTTATTGTGATGCACGGTATCATAAATAATCGTACTTCCCTCTTATCACAGAATATGTTATCATAATTTAAAATATTATTTACATACGGAGGATAAAATGAAACGACTTTTACTCGGCTGCGGAATAATTCAGAAAGAGCTCAGCGAAGCTATCGAAAAGTATGATCTTGATGATCTTGACGTAAAATGGATGGAAGCCGGCCTTCACGGCGAACCAAAGGACCTCAACAAAGCCCTTCAGAAAATAATCGACGAAACTACCGGTTATGATGAGATTATTCTCGGATACGGTCTTTGCGGAAACGCCCTTCTCGGCATCGAAGCAACAAACTGTGACATCCTTTATCCCAAAACAGACGACTGCATCAGCGCTTTCATGTGCGAAAACTGTCGCGCGAATGAACTTCGCCGTGACTCATATTTCTTCAGCCGCGGATGGCTCGAAATGAGAACAGATGACTCTCTTACCCATCAGTATGACCGTCTTCTCGAAAAATACGACGAAGAAGAAGCTGAATACCTCATGTCTGTAATGTACGGCAATTACAAACGCCTTGTTTACCTCAAGATCGAAGACGAGATCGCTCCCGAAGACCTTGAAAAATCAAAGAAATACGCTGACGCCATGAATTTCGAATTCGTCATCGAGCCTGCCACGATCATTCTCTATGAAAAACTCATCCTCGGCGACGAAACATATCCGGGCGTTGAAAGACTTCCCAAAGGCGGAAAACTTACTGTTCAGGACTTCATGTACTGATCCCCCGCAAATAAATCATCCCATACATAATTTCAGATCTGCCTTCGGGCAGATTTTTTTATAATAAAATGCCACCCCTTCCGGGGTGGCGCAGAAAAAATAAAGTGTTTGAAGGGCACACACAGAATGCCCTTTAAACACCGCCCCCGACGGGGGCAGTGGGATCTGATATTTCGATTAGTTTCGTATCACAAGATGCAACTTTATGATATTATCACATCCGCATCCATCTGATGTGAGCTAATTACTGTGCAATACCTGTTTTTGTTGTATCAGATTCATTGATTGTGCTGTTTGCGTACGCACTGATGAACTTGATGCCTGCAGGTGTACCGTTAACCTTTATAACGTCAACGCCTGTAACACTTGAATCAGTCGGTGTTGCTGCAGTTGCATTGATAGTGTTATTTTCTGCATTTACAGTAACGTTTGTAGATGTGCTTGGGCTGATGCTGATCGCACTTGCTGTTGAAGATGTACATTTAAGATTGAATGTGCAGTTCTTAACATTGATTGTGCCTGTTACATAGTTCTGTACATAGATAGGTGCAGAAGAAGTAAGTGCATTGAATGTGCAGTTATCAAAAGTTGCTTCAAATGTACCTGTTTTTCCACTCATGCCTTCAAAGAGAACCTGAGCATTGTCAAATGTGCAGTTTTTAAATACGATTTCTGTATGAGCATCTGTAGCCGTTGCGCACACTTCAACAACTGAACCAAGTCTGTTCGTAGATGGACCGAGTGTATTGTTTAATTTATTGTATGAGAAATCAACATCCTCGAAAACTACAACACTTCCTTCTTCTGTTGATGGTCTTACATCAACGTGGCCATATGTACCGTTTACAACATAGTCACCACCTGTCATTGTGAGGTCTGCGTTGTTGCCGAGGTTCAATGTTGAGGTTGCTTCGAATGTGTTACCATCGAGGTTGATCACAGCATCATTGTTGATTGCTGATGAATATGTTACATCACCGGAAAGTACGATTTCTTTTCCATCCGGATTCGAAATAGCTGTTTTAAGGTCTGACGCAGAATCAACTACGGACACGCCTTTTTCGCCATTAATAGCGAGTTTGCCTGTTGATCCCGGAACAAAACGTCCGATCATTTCACTTAATCCGTCTGCTCTCTGTGAAGATGCATTAGCCTGAATCATTGTGTTTCCACCATGTGTAACATTGCTGATTGTTACTTCACCAACATTGGCTGTACCAATAACTGAACCAACTCTCCAACCACCAGCATCTGTGGATGTTAAAGTATTGTTGATAACTTTGCAGTTTTCGATTGTTGTATATGTCCAATCACTTGCACCAGCATGACCGTTGATTGCACCGACAGAACCTCCGCCTGTAATTTCGCAACCAGTTACAGAGCAGTCTTTGATAGTAACATATGTTTTTACAGGTCCATCATTCACATTACTGTAACCTGAGGTCCAACCAATGAGACCACCAACGCGGTCCGGACCTGATACTGTGGAGTTAACCAAATGACAATCTTCAAGTGTAATGATCTGCATAGAATCAACGGATTCAATAAATGCGCCTGAACCTGTTGAATTTGTGCTCACAATGTTAGAATCAGCGATCGTGAGATGTTTGATTTCAATACCTGACTCACCTGCGAATCCACCGGCAAAGAGAGGAGCTGTGAGACCTGTGATTGTATTGCCCTGACCATTAAGTGTGATTACATCCGCACCATGGTAACCATCAACCTTGATCGGTGTCCATGCAACACCTGTCATGTCGATATCTTCTGCGAGATAAATTGTTGTGCTTCCAGAGCCAGCATCAGCTGCAGCTGCAAGAACTTCTGTAAGTTCTTCCGGTGTAGAAACGATTTCCGGAATTACAACACCATCAATCCACGGATGATTTGTTGTTGTGATATCGCCAAATGCTGTATCAAGAGCTGTCTTAGCATCTGCGAATCCTGCTGTCTGAACTGCCTGAGAGTAAACAAGAATATCGTATGTATCACCGTAAACAGCCACTACTTCGTTTGTCGCATTCTTGTTCATATAAACCTGTTTAAGGCTCGGAATTGTTGTTGCGCCCGGTGCAAGAATTTCGGGGTAAACATATTCATAAAGAGAATATTCTACTCCGTCGATTGTTGATACGCCGATGTAATTAATCTCAATAGCCGGACTTACGTTGTCGCCGTTATGTACTACATGAATCCACGCGCCTTCTGGACCGTATGTGGCATTACCTTCATAAGCAATAATTGTACGAACGTAAGCTTCGGTTTTTCCTGTGTTCTTGACTGTTACGAATTTGTCAATGACGTTGGAGTTGTCTTCGACAACTTTCCATGCCTGATTGGTTACGCTTTCAGCATCCCATGGAATGCTTGAACCTTCGAAAACTGCCGGATAAAGAGGTTTAGCCTGTGTGAATTCCACAAGATTACCGTTTTCATCGCGTTCCTGTTCGATCTGTTCAATTGTTACATTTCCAAGTGTCATAACGTTCACGTCGCTGTCGTCGTCCTGAAGGTACGCTACTGTTGCGCCTACAGATACTGCAGCTACCATCGCAAATGCGAGTACGGATGCTATGACTTTTTTAAAAGTTTTCATTTCTTTTCCTCCATTTCTTTCGTTTTACTTGGAAT
>JAFXKY010000074.1 GCA_017531485.1 Eubacteriaceae bacterium
CGGATCAAGGGTATTTGTGCTTTTCTGCAGTACATATAAAAGATGTGGCAAACATCTTTGTACTCCCCACACTCTTCCTATGGAAGTTCTCGAAGAGATAGTTCTTTCGGACATCAATTCGGTAATACAGGAGCTCAGCGACATGAAATCGCTTGCGGAAAGTCATGATTTCGGACTGAATGAGATGAAGACGAACAATAAAAAAGAGGAAGAGAAGATAACGGAAGAGATGAAAAAGATCCGTCGTCTGAAAAAAGATTTATATGAGGATTACAAATCTTTACTCATCACAAAGGAAGAATTTCTTTCATACCGAGAGGATTATCTGAAGAAGGAAGAACTGTATGAAAAGCAGCTGTCTGTTCTGAAAAAAGGCGATGACATCAACGGCATAAACGATATTTTTGATCTTCCGAGTGTGAAAAACCTGCTTGAAATGAAAGGGATTGACAGGCTTGACAGGGGCATAATCGCAGAGGTGATTGACGAAATAATAGTTTATGAAGACAGAAGATTAAAGATCAGATACCGATTTTCGGAGGATAGCGGGCAGTTACTTGAGAAAATCAGCGAACATAAGATTGAGTAGTATTGTGTATAATTATGAATTATGCACAATACTCGTCCCCGGTATGTATTAAAAACACTGTTTTTTCTCAAGTAACATCCGGGACACGGTGGCGGAGCACCTGAAGAGTCAGAATCGGAGCCTGCCGCAGATTTTGACGGATGCACGGTGCTCTGACGCCCTCATCCCCCTGTCACCATCGCGGGAGCCGCTCGCTGACGTCCCCCTTATCCTAAGGGGGATCAAGGGGGATGTGATACACACAAGGTCAGGCAGATGCGGATGCCCCACGAACTATCCCCGACAAAATCTCATTTCTGCCCGGGGATAGTGTATAAAAAAACTCACCCCGAAAGGTGAGTGTTTCAATACTATTTATCAAGCAGATCCCTGATCTGTCTGAGCAGGAGGATGTCTTCGGGAACTTCAGGCTCTTCTTCAACCTGAACTTCTTCGACAGGTTCTTCAGCTTCCTTCTTTCTGTGGAAACTGTTGATCATTTTCACGACAGTGAATACCACAAGCGCAATAATGAGGAAATTTACAATGACCTGAATGAAATTGCCGTAACGGATGGCAGATTCGGGAGTTGTTTCCGTCGCGGGGGTGATGACGTATTTAAGTTCCGTGAAGTTGATTCCTCCGAGGAAGATTCCGACAATGGGCATTATGATGTCATTTACGAGTGAATTGACGATTGCTGTGAAATTGCTGCCGATGACAACGCCCACAGCGAGATCCACGACGTTTCCGCGGGAGATGAAGGTCTTGAATTCTTCGATGAATTTTTTCATATTTTGTCCTTTCTGTATACCTGTTTATGATTTGTATTCAGTTTATCACGATTTTTTATCATCCGCAAGATAATTTACGCAGACGGCGGTGATTCATTACGAAAAACTTTACCGTGAAAGCAAAAAAGAAGTGAAAATTTTACACTTATATTATATAATGTTAAGTAACTGTGATTATTCATATGAAAAAATGAAGGGAGAAAATCTATGAGAAAACTCATCGCGATGCTCCTCGTTATGCTCACACTTTTCAGCGTGATCCCGGCGGGAGTATTTGCAAGTGAAACAGATGCTGTGGCTCCGGAAACTTCGGTTGAGAACCTTGCTCAGTTCAAAAAATACGCAGAAGTTACCGCAGAAACACAGACTCTCGCTTCCGGAACGGATGCGGAATTAAAAACCATAACTCTCAGCGACGGCGATACTGTGACAAAAGCGCAGTGGATCGCAAAGATCGTTGAGCTGTTTGAACTCGAAGCTCATTCGGTTGAAACGGCGGATGACTATTATCCGGACGTTACAAAAGAACATGAGTATTTCAACGCGATCAACATCGCTACCACCAACGGCCTTATCTATACGCCGGCAGGTGAAAACTTCGAACCGGACAGCCCTGCATCAAGGGAATTCGTCGCTCATACGGCAAACGAACTTCTCGGTTATCAGGTAATTCAGGAAACGGATACGGTAGTATATTCCTTCACGGACACTACTCCGAGAACTGAAGTTACGGACGAAACGACAGGCGAAGTGACCGTAACAGGAAACTTTGAAAGAGACCTTCAGGTCGCAGTAGACAGAGGCTGGTTCGCCCTTTCAGGAACGAACGTAAATCCCTCTCAGGCTGTAAATACGGCTGAAGCGACAAAGGTCGAAGAAGACATCAAAGCATATCTCGAAGATTCAAAGATCAGCGAAGAAAATATCAGCAACGTCACATTCAAAGATGGTGTCAAGGTTATTGATGTATATTCAAACGTAATCCAGCTTGATATGGGGCACCTTCAGTTCACTGACCTCGATACGAATACTTTAGCTGTCGGCGACACTATCGCAGTATTCGTCGGACCTATCCCGAGCATCATCAAGGTTGAATCCATTACATCCGAAGGACTCATAACAGACGTAAAAGGACAGGCTCTTCCACTCGATGAAGGCGTTGACATGGAAACACTTCACCTGGAAGGTACTTCTGAGATCAGCCTCGAAAGCTTCCGTCCTGAAGAAGGCGACAACGTAGTTTACGTATTCGAAGACGGTTATGAAACCGCTTCAGCTACATATGCACGCGCAAGAGCTCTTCAAGACAAGGTGAAGGTCAGAAATATTGAAATCGGAAACATCAAAAAACAGATCATTACAGGCATAACAGCAGAATTCACGGGCGGAACGAAGAATGTATGGTTCTCTTATAAGATCTCATTCAAAGAAGTTTATATCAACGTCAAAGGTGATGTGAATGCGACATTTACATTCAAGGCTGATGGCAACAAACTTCTCGGTGTTGACAGAAGCATCCCCGTCGGTTCAGTTTTTGTCCCCGGAGTCGGTCCCATCAACCTCTATGCTGTAATCGGGCTTGACGGTGAACTCATCTTCACATTCGATTCAGGCTTCGAATCAACCATCAAGGCAAATAAAGACGATCTGAGCTTTACTGCAACACTTATCAGACCGGAAGGTACTGCACACGCAAAGATCGATGCAAAGGTCGGTCTTAAACTGGAATACAAACTCGAACTTCTCAGCGTTATCAAAGGCAGCGCATGGGCAGAAGGCGGCATGAAGGCAGGATATCACCTCAGAACGCGTAAAGAAAGCGAAAGAGAAGAATTCAACACCAACGTCAAAGTCTGCGAAGGCTTTGAAAGATATGTCTATGCTGAAGTAGGTTACGACCTCAAAGTCGGTTTCAAAGCAGGCAAATTTGATGTCAGCGCATACAGCAAATCCGACCAATATGACATCTTCACCCGTGAAGACAAGGTCGGCTATCAGATGTACCACTGGGAAGACGGCATTGCCCGCATGTCATGTACATTCGAGGATTTTGAAAAATACTTCACAAAATACGGCGGCTCAAACGGCTTTATCTTCCCGTCATGGATCTCCAACCGCGGATACGGAAGCGGCGGACAGATCATTCAGGTATTTGAATACGAACTCGACGACAGCGGATTCGCTACTATCACAGGCTTTAACTACACAACAAGCCTTCTTAATATCCCGTCAGAGATCGAAGGACATAAAGTTGTCGGCGTTGCAGACGGCGTATTCCGTGGCAAGAAAAACATTCAGGTCATCAAGATCCCGGAAGGTATCACAAAAATCGGAGAGGACACATTCAACGGATGTACAAAGCTTTACTCCGTTCAGTTCCCGTCAACACTCACTCATATCGGCAGATATGCGTTCTTTGACTGCAAGAACCTCGTAACTGTCAATCTTCCGAAGAACCTCAGGACCATGGGACAGTATGCATTCGGAAACTGCACAAGCCTTTCATGGGTATATATTCCGAAATCCCTCGAATTGGTCAGCATGTATTCAGGTCTGGGCGGAGCGTTCAGCGGATGCTCAGCTCTCAGAACAGTAGTATTCGAAGAAGGTACGACCATCGTCGCTCCGTATCTCTTCGGCGGAAGCGGTCTCAGAGAGATCACTATCCCCGACACAGTAAAATCTATCGGTGATCATGCGTTCTATGGTTGCGAAAAACTCCACACAGTCAACTTCGGATCATCACTCACAACTATTGATGACAACGCATTCCGCGAATGTATCTCCCTCGGAGAACTCATCTTCCCGTCATCACTCACGACCATCGGTGAAGACGTATTCTATGGCTGTGAAGGTCTTTATAACGTACAGCTCAATGAAAACCTCACGAAAATCGGAAGATATGCGTTCTGCGAATGTACGGGACTTACGGAAGTCATCCTTCCGAAGACACTCAAAACCGTCGGTCAGTACGCATTCAGAAACTGCACCGGTGTTGAAAAGGTATTCATCCCCAAAGGCCTCGGTGAAGTTCCGCTTCACTCAGGCGGCGGTGGTCCGTTCAGCGGATGTTCTGCCCTCAAGACAGTGGAATTTGAAGAAGGAATCACTAATATTCCCGGAAGACTCTTCGCTGAATGTACCGGTCTTGAAGAAATAACGATCCCGGAATATGTTACAACCGTAAATTATGCAGCATTCTATCACTGCACAAACCTCACGAAGATCAACTTCCCCGAATCGCTCACGACTATCGGTGAAGATGCTTTCATGGAAAACACAAAACTCAAGGAAGTAACCTTCCCGTCAAAACTTACATCAATCGGCGCAGATGCGTTCAATGCTTGTCCGATCCTTGAAAAAGTCACCTTCAACGAAGGACTTACAGATATCGGCAGATATGCGTTCTATAACTGCGACCTCCTCAGGGAAGCGATCCTTCCGAAGACGCTCAGAGACATCGGACAGTACGCATTCGGTAAGTGCGACAACCTCGAAAAGGTATTTATCCCTAAATCTCTCGGTGCAGTCCGGCTCCACTCCGGTATCGGCGGCCCGTTCGCAGAGTGCGGCAAACTTAACAATGTGGAATTTGAAGAAGGTATTGAAGCTGTCGCTGAAAGACTCTTTGCGGCATGTGACGGAATTACGACAATGACCGTACCCGCAACGGTAAAATCCATCGATGCGTACGCATTCAACAGCTGCATCAACCTCACTTCAATCACTCTCCCCGAAGGTCTCGAAAATATCCACGACAACGCTTTCGAAAAATGTACAAAACTCGAAAAACTCGAGATCCCCGCAACTGTGAAGTCAATCGGATCTTATGCGTTCGGGCAGAGCGAGGTTCTCAGAGAAGTGACATTCAAAGGAAACCTCCTTACCACACTCAACAACGGAATCTTCTATAAGTGCATTGCACTCGAAAAGATCGCTATCCCCGAAGGCGTCACATATATCCGCGACAGTGCATTCAGCGGCTGCCGCGCACTCAAAGAAGTCACATTCCCCGATTCCCTCACGGAAATCGACCGTTCAGTATTTGAAAACTGCACATCACTCACAGGTATCGTATTGCCGGAAGGACTTCAGGTCATTGATTCTCACGTATTCAAAAACTGTGATTCCATCACGACAATAACTGTCCCCGATACGGTACACACCCTCGGCAATTACTCATTCGAAGACTGCGACGCACTCGAAAGTATCACACTTTCCGATAAACTCACAGTCCTCGGCGCAGGTACATTCCTCGGTTGCGACAAACTCAGGACTGTAAACTTCGGAAAGAATATTACAACTATCGAACAGTACGCAATGAAGGACTGTCCGGCTCTTGATAACGTAGTTGTCCCCAAAGGCGTTACATCTGTCGCAAGAGAAGCCTTCAAGAACGACACGGGACTGAAGACCATCACTCTTCCGCAGACAGTAAATAACATCGACTCAACTGCATTCTCTTATAAGATGACAGTATACGGCCCCAAAGGTTCATACGCTGAAACATGGGCGAATGCAAACGGTCACACATTCATCGACAACACAAACAACATCGTCGGCATTGCTCCCGTTGACGACAAAGGCGAACTTACAGATGTCATCACGGTATACAGAGGCGAAACATTCTCTCCCGAATACATGATCATCGCTTCCGACGATACAAAAGAAGCTACAGATACCCTCAGTTACTCATTCTCATCAACAGGCGTAAGCGTATCAGGCTCACAGCTTTATGCAAACTACGCAGGTGACGTAACTGTAACAGTAACACCTGTCGGCGCTGACGGCAAAGCTACAACAGACGCCGCAACATACACTATCAGGGTCATCGAACTGTCATCCATTAAAGTCACACCTCCCGCAAAGACATCTTACGCATACGGCGAAGAACTGGACCTTACGGGAATGGTTGTGAAGGCTGTATATTCAGACGGCTCAGAAAAAGATGTAAGTGATTATGAAGTAACGGGTTATGACAAAAATACTTACGGCCCGCAGACGATTACAGTCAAATTCGGCGGCAAAAACGCTGCATTTACCGTAAACGTCATTGACGACAGACTTCTCGTAACGTCCATCGCAGTTACAAATCCGCCGAATAAGGTTCAGTATCTCCTTCAGGAAAAACTCGACATTATCGGCATCGTAGTAACAGCGACATATTCCGACAACACTACGGCAGTCGTAACAGGCGATAAGCTGAAATTCTCCACACCCAACAGCCTCACCGCAGGAGAAAAGACAATCACCGTAACATACATCGGAACGGACATCGAAGACGGAAGCGTTATTACGACCACCTTCACCGTAACATACTACAAACAGCTTCCCACGGAAGGTGATGCGAAGGTAAGTGAGATCATCAACGCCATCAACGAATTCTGCACGGCGGACCTCACCCTTGCAGACGGCGAAAAGATCATGAATATCAAAAATGATTATGACGCCCTCGAAGATGCATTGAAATCTCAGGTCACAAACTACTCAAAACTCGAAGACGCTCTCCACAGACTTGATCAGCTCACCATCGCTGCAGGTCTGGAAACAGAGATCAATGAGCTTTATGAAAAGTATTACATCGATCCCAACGACATCTCCGAAGATGACGTAAATGCGCTCAGGGAAAAATATGATTCGCTTGATAATGAATACAAACGCAGAGTGCCGAATTATAATCTCCTTGAAAAGATGCTCGGATACTACGAAAATATAGTATCTCTCCTCATTGCGGACATTAACGACCTTTACGACATCTATAAGAGCGCATCATACGACGAGCTTCTTATGTACGAAGGCGAAATATACTCAGTCAAATCCGTATATGACGCACAGACAGCAGAAAGAAAAGCTCAGGTCACAAACTATGCCCGCCTCGAAGAAATGATCCGCGCTCTCGAAGAAGGACCTGAAACACCGTCAGTACTTCTCGGCGACGTTACAGGCGACGGAAAGATCAACGCTCTCGATGCGACACAGATCCTCCGCTTTGCAAACAATAAGTCTTCAGTACTTACGGGATGCAAAAAAGGTGACGCGTTATTTGTGGCAGCTGACGTAACGAACGACGGCAAGATCAATGCCCTCGATGCTACCCAGATCCTCAGATACGCTAACAACAAGTCATCAGTTCTTAAAAAGTAAACCTTTTAAAGCTGCCTTCGGGCAGCTTTTTTCGTGGAATGTCCCCCTTAGGATAAGGGGGAAAGATGACGCAGTCATCAGGGGGATGGGCGTCAGAACACCGTATGTCCGCTAAGACCTCCGCGATGCTTCTGTCTTAGCTCCATAGGTGTCCATCCGCCCTGTTCCGACAAAATGGAATTTTGTCGGGTTGAGGTTCGTGAAACATCCGCTTTTCCCGATATTTGTGCGAAAGAATATTTCCATCAAAGTCGGAACGGACGTTTTTGATCCACAGCATGAAGGTGTGAATGACAAAAGTGGGGGAGATATCCATGATCCACCTGAGTCAGACCTTCCCCCTCCGTGGGGAAGGTGTCGGCGGAGCCGACGGATGAGGGGCTTATAAAAAGAGGGAGTGCGGGAGATAAAGATGTTCCACTTACTCACGAACCGCTGAAATCCCATTTCAGCGGAACAGGGCGGAGGAGCACCTGCGGAGTCAGAATCGGAGCTTGCCGCAGATTTTGACGGATGCACGGTGCTTTGACGCCCTCATCCCCCTGTCACCATCGCGGAAAGCCGCTCACTGACGTCCCCCTTAGGATAAGGGGGAAAGATGACGAAGTCATCAGGGGGATTGGTTATATGCACGAATGTCGGGAAAAACGGATGTTCCGAAACATAAGTAAATACCTTCCCCCTCCGTGGGGAAGGTGTCGGCAAAGCCGACGGATGAGGGGATTATAAACCGAAAGAGTGTGGGAGATAAAGATGTTCCACTTACTCACAAACCGCTGAAATCCCATTTCAGCGGAACAGGGCGGAGGAGCACCTGCGGAGTCAGAATCGGAGCTTGCCGCAGATTTTGACGGATGCACGGTGCTTTGACGCCCCCATCCCCCTGTCACCATCGCGGGAGTCGCTCGATGACGTCCCCCTTACTGAGTAAGGGGGAAAGCGGCACAAGGTGCCGCAGGGGGATCGGTGAGATGCAAAGAGTGGGGGAGATAAGGATGTTCCACGAACATTCTTCCCGAAAATGCTTTCCCGCGGATATTCTCACATATTAATTAAATATCAGTTGACATTCTCATGGCTTTGAGTATAAAATGCACATGACAAACGGGGGTAAATATGAAAAAAATAATAACCGGAATTATACTTACAATACTTTTCCTCACGATCCCGACAGCAGTTTTTGCAGATACTGCAGACGTTAAGATCACGGGAATATACGACTACGACAGCGCGTATGAAGTGCTGGATATACTCAACGAAGAGAGGATAAAAAACGGCAAAAGCCCTCTTTCCATGAACAAAGATCTCCTCGCATCCGCAATGCAGAGGGCAGCGGAATGTTGCGTGTTTTACGGACATACCCGCCCTGACGGAAGTGACTGCTTTACGGCATTTCCCGATGTCAAAGTCCGTGCCGCAGGAGAAAATATCGCCGCAGGTCAGCCCGATTCGTCGGTGGTCATGAATTCATGGATGAACTCAACGGGACACAGGGAAAATATTCTCGCGGATGCTTTTGAAACCGTCGGAGTCGGCTGCTTTTATCAGCCCGAGATCGGCGTCAGAACATGGGTACAGCTCTTTTCTTCCGATCCCGCAGGCGGATATATTACCGGAGGCAAAAAGGAAGGTACAGCTGTCGTCAGGGTCAGCGTCGAAAACTTTAATATGTTCTGCTATAACCCGTCCATAAACGAAGATGAGTATTATGTCTATAACCGACTTTGCCCCGGAGTGACGGAAAGATTTCTCCTGCTCGGACAAAACGTCGGCGCAGATCTGATTCATTATATTCTCGATGAAGGCTCTTATTCTTTCAGATCCCTGACGAAGAATATCGAAGTCAAAGACAAAAACGTAAGAACGATTTCCTCAGGCGGCGCACTTCTGGGGTATTATATCGGAAATATCAAAGTCGGACAGTACACCTTTGAGGTCGGCCATACTTTCGCGGATTCCGCAACACCGCCTACCTGTACTGAAGGCGGATATACGGGTACTACCTGCCGAAGATGCGGCTATGAGGGAAGCGGCGAATATGTCGGTCCTCTCGGACATGATACTGTGACGTATCCTGCGAAGGAACCTGACTGCACGAAAGAGGGAACTACCGAGAGCGTTTTTGCACGAGATGTAAAACATACCTCACTCCTCCCGAAGCGATCCCCGCAAAGGGACATACATATGACAAACAGACTATTCTTCCCACATGTGTGGATGGCGGATATGACTATTATGTATGCAGGGACTGTAATTTCAGCTATGAAGACCGCTATTCATACACCTCCCCGACGGGACATAAGTGGGACGAAGGACATATTGACCTGAATACGGGCTCGAAGGTTTATTTCTGCGAAACATGCGGCGAAATATACTTCATGTCCCCTGCAGCCATGCTTGACGAAAAGATCGGAAGTCTCTTCGGAATACTTATTTCATACGATCACGAAGACATTATCCTCGCCCTCAAAGCGGAATATGACGCCCTTGACGATGCAGGCAAAGCTGAAATGAAGTACTCAGATGAACTCCTTCACATGACGGGAATATTTGAGTTATACAGAATGGGTGATGTCGACCTGAGCGGAAGTATTGACAAGACTGACCTGTCTGCGATGCTTGGAAGATATTCCCGCGTTTCTTCAAATTGTGATATCGTCGGAAATGACGACGTGGTGGATTCAGACGATCTGTCAATGCTTCTTTGCAATTACGGAAAGGCGAAAAATTAAAATTTGATTAAATTTGTTGACCGGGAATTCTCAGGTGCTTTATACTTATAGTAAGTCAAAGACAAAGGAGAAAACCCATGAAAAAGATAATATCGCTGATACTCATTGCTTTCATCGTCCTTTCCCTCGCCTCCTGCTCGAAAAATGCGGAAGTGTGCAAACCTCTGAAAGAGCATTTCTCAATCAAAGAGAGTGATTCTTCGCTTCTGAGAGGAGCTGTTCAGGACATAAACCGTGAAGGATCATCAGGGGAATATTCCGTCCGCGCCGTTCAGGCAATAACGTATGAAGACGTCATTTGTGTATACCTCGAAGTGTCCGGCGGAAAAGCTCCGTCGATCCTGAAATGGAGCCTTGAAAAGAACGGAAAAACTTATGCTCCGGCAGGAGCTTCTTCAAATATCGAAAATACGGAACCGGACGAAAACGGAAATTTCGGAGTTTTTGCAAGCTTCGGAGCTTATGATGACGTTTTTGATGATGACGACGCTCTTACGCTCATCTGCGAGATCCCGTCAGGAGAAGAGATAAGTCTTTCATGGAAGTTGAAAAATATCGGAGAGAGTTATGAAGAAGATTTTGAGACGAAATACTTCAGCGGCGAAGTGTCTTTAAATCCCATAAGCTGTTATGAGCATATCGTTGCCGGAAATTCTGACGATGTCAATGAGATCGTAAAGACCATTTCCTATGTCAGCATCACGGGCAAGGATATTCCTGTAAAAGGAACCTCGTCAGGCGGCGGCACAGGCAACTCATTCCGCAGAAGGGTATACTTTACGGAGATATTCGATACATCCCGCGTGAAGTCGGTAAAAGTCGTTGATAAAGAATTCAGGCTTGAAAAATAACAAAAGCCCTGCGAAAGCAGGGCTTTTTCAGTTTGGTGCGTCCCTCTTACAGGTAAGGGGTCCCTGCACTACTTATTTATAGGAAGAACCGCCGCCACTCCGCTTTCAATGAGCTTTGAAAGGATAGCTGATATTTCCTCAAGGCTCATCGTTCTTTCCGAATCGAGCCAGTGCTGATATACGCTCATCAATCCTCCCGAAACGAAAAGCGTCACTATGGCGATTTTGTCGCGCTCAAGATCGTATTTCTCCTGAAGAAAATTGATCGTCTTGCCCACAAGCACATCGGTTATCTTCTCTACAATGTGTGAATTGCTTTTTGACTGAAAAAGACTTTGATAAAGCTGACTGTCTTCATCTATCCTTTCAGACAGCGTCACAAACGTCCTGTTCGGGGTCTGTATGTCACGGCGGAAGTCGAAATCCGAAAGATTCTCTTCGAACTTCGACACCATGTCGTTTTCAAGCTCCTCTAAAAGATCATGGATGCCTGCATAATAATTGTAAAACGTCTTGCGGTTGATGTCCGCAAGCTCGGAGATCTCCTTTATGGAGATGTCGTTGATATGTTTTTGAGTCAGAAGCTCGATGAATGCCTTTCTGATAGCTCTTTTTGTCTTTATTACTCTTCTGTCTGTTTTTTTTCCTGCCATAAAATACCTTTGTTATACTATTTTTTAATTTTGTGTTGCTTTTTTCTCAGATGTCTTGATTGCAGTAACTTTTGCCGCACATATATATTATCTGACCATTGCTTATGTTACACAATAGTATTATAATACACATATGAGGTAAAAGTCAATAAAAAGAAATATTTCACCAAAGAGGTATAAATGAAAGAAGTAAAAGACCCACGAAAACCGCTCATATTTTATTACATAGCGGTCATCATTCTTATGCTCCTGTTTAACTCCATGCTCATGCCGCTTTTGGTTGAAGGAACGGTGACGGAAGTTGATTACGGGACATTCGTAAAAATGACGGAAGAAGCTTCCATCGGAACCGTTGAAGTGCAACCAAACAGGATCCTTTTCACGGACAAGGAAAACACCACCGTATATCAGACGGGGATAATGAACGATCCGGATCTTATTTCAAGACTGAAAAGTTCGGGTGCGAAGTACGGCAGCGAGATAATAAAGGAACTCTCTCCGATAACGGGACTGATGTTCTCATGGATCCTGCCGATGATAATGTTCGTCATCATCGGGCAGTTCATGTCAAAGAAGATGAAAAACCGCGCAGGCGGACCGAACTCCATGATGTTCGATATGGGCAAATCAAACGCAAGGGTATACGTCAAATCTTCCGACGGGATCAAATTCTCCGATGTGGAAGGCGTTGACGAAGCGGAAGAGAGCCTTAATGAGATCGTTGATTACCTCAACGATCCGGATAAATACCGCGCCATCGGCGCCAGCATGCCAAAAGGTGTCCTCCTTGTAGGCCCTCCGGGAACGGGTAAGACAATGCTTGCGAAAGCCGTCGCAGGGGAAGCGGACGTTCCGTTTTTCTCGATCTCAGGTTCCGAATTTGTCGAGATGTTCGTCGGGATGGGAGCATCGAAAGTAAGGGATCTGTTTAAACAGGCGAAGGAAAAATCCCCCTGTATCATCTTCATCGATGAGATCGACGCTATCGGCCAGAAGCGCCACTCAGGCGGCGTCGGGGGCAACGACGAAAGGGAGCAGACATTAAATCAGCTCCTTACGGAAATGGACGGATTTGAGGGAAATTCGGGAGTGATGATCCTTGCGGCGACGAACCGCCCGGAAGCCCTTGATCCTGCGCTTACCCGACCCGGAAGGTTTGACAGAAGAGTTCCTGTGGAGCTTCCGGACTTAAAAGGCAGAGAAGCGATCCTGAGAGTCCATGCAAAGAAGATAAAGACGGAAGAGAATATAGATTACACTACCATCGCCCGCATGGCATCCGGCGCATCAGGCGCAGAGCTTGCGAATATCATAAACGAAGCGGCGCTGAGGGCAGTAAGACTCGGAAGAAAAGCCGCATCACAGAAAGATATGGAAGAGAGCATCGAAGTAGTCATCGCGGGATATGAAAAGAAAAATGCCATCCTCACGGACAAGGAAAAGAAAATGGTGGCATATCACGAAGTCGGTCACGCACTCGTCGCAGCCATGCAGACAAATTCAGCTTCTGTGCAGAAGATAACGATCATTCCCCGCACTTCAGGCGCGCTCGGATATACTCTTCAGGTGGAAAACGACAATAAATATCTCCTCACAAAGGAAGAGATCGAAAACAAGATCGCGACCTTCACAGGCGGAAGAGCCGCTGAGGAAATTATTTTCGGCACATCCACCACAGGTGCATCAAACGACATCGAGCAGGCGACGCGTTTTGCGAGAAGCATGATAACACGTTTCGGAATGAGCGAGGAGTTCGGAATGGTTGCGATGGAAACGGTCAATAATCAATATCTCGGAAGTGACACAACTCTTTCCTGTTCACCCGAAACTCAGGCGAGGATAGACGAAGCCGTAAGGAATGCTGTAACAATGCAGTACGAAAAAGCGAAAAAGATCCTCACAGACAACCACGACAAGCTTGTTTCGATCTCCGAATATCTCTATAAAAACGAGACCATAACAGGAGACGAATTCATGCAGATGCTTGATTATCAGGCATAATATACCCCTTTCTTCGGGCACGGACAACCCACCGATTCACACCACTTCCGTGCCTTAATTACAGTCATCACCATTGCCGTACTATCGGCGATATGTGTTTTATCCTGAAAAACTCCGCGAAAACGGGTCTGTAAATTTGCAGACCCGTTTTGCATTGAAAGATCTGCAGTCATGCCGGCATCCCGGATCCTCCTGCGGCACTTTGCAACCATGTCCCCCTTAGGATAAGGGGGAAAGATGACGCAGTCATCAGGGGGATGGGTGAGATGTAAAGAGCGTGTGAGATGCGGGTGTCCTACGAACGTTGCGGAACACGCAGGATTCGACACGCTCTCTTGTTTCAACGATCCCTCAGTCACTCCGTGACAGCTCCCTTATTCTAAGAGAGCCGCGTCCGTCCCCCTTAAGATAAGGGGGAAAGAGGGCGAAGCCCTCAGGGGGATTGGATATATGCCCGAATGTCGGGAAAAACGGATGTTCCGGAACATGAGTAAATACCTTCCCCCTCCGTGGGGAAGGTGTCGGCAAAGCCGACGGATGAGGGGCTTATAAAAAGAGGGAGTGGGGGAGATAAAGATGTTCCACTTACTCACGAACCGCTGAAATCCCATTTCAGCGGAACAGGGCGGAGGAGCACCTGCGGAGTCAGAATCGGAGCTTGCCG
>JAFXKY010000004.1 GCA_017531485.1 Eubacteriaceae bacterium
AGAACCTACAATGACGGGCTTGGCGGAAAAGGCGAATGGCCGGGATTTCCGGGAGCAAAACACGACCTCAGAGCTATGCACGAAAAACTGCGGATGATGTGATGCGCGGTACATTTCAGTATATTAAAGACAAGACGGCAGGACCCAAGGTTCTGCCTTTTTTGCGCAACAATTTAATAAAACCATGCTTCGCTCATAAAAAACAGGATGGTCGGAGCATAAAAAAATAACATGGTATCACCATGTTATACTCTTCAGAAAATAAGATGGTCGGAGCGAGAGGATTCGAACCTCCGGCCTCTTGAACCCCATTCAAGCGCGCTACCAAACTGCGCCACGCCCCGACTACCGTATTATTATATACACTTGCGCAAAGAAAATCAAGAGAAAATTTCATTTTATTTGAAAATTATTTTTGTTTCCCCAAGGAACATCCGTGCCGATGATTGTCGGGGAAATACGGCGGTATCTTCGGGACAACAGCACGATAAGGGTGTCGCGGTCGATGAAAGACATCGCATACAAAAGTCTTCGGCTGCGGGAGAGTGATCCGGAGAAATATGCCGACAACGCGGAGATCGCAAAGGTACTGGAAGTGACGGAAAAAGAGGTCGAGGAAGCCCTCAGCGCCATTGCGGAGCCCAGTTCATTATATGAATGCATTTATTCCGAAGGCGGCGACAACATCCTTCTCATGGACAGGATAAAGGACGAGAAGAACACGGAGGAGATGTGGACAGAGCGCATCTGTCTTTTACAGGCGATTAAGACGCTCAGCGACAAGGAAAAGCTCATTATCAACCTCAGGTACTACAAAGGCAAAACCCAGACGCAGGTGGCTGAAGCAATAGGCATCAGTCAGGCGCAGGTGTCCAGGATCGAAAAAAGCGCCATCGAAAGGCTGAAAAGGCAGATGAGCGTATGAAAATTCCCGCATAATAGTGAAAAGGCCGTCAGAGAGATCTGACGGTCTTCTTTGTTTTTCGGTGAAATCTGCCGGTGTGGGATTTTCGCGAAGCTAAAAGTCAAATACGTGGTCTGCGGGATAATAGTTGTTACACTGTATATACGAGCCTGGATTCTTTTCAAACCACAACATTTCATCCGAGAAAGCGGAATCATCAGGTGTGCCGCGGGTAGAACGGCGGGTTGCGTAAGTGTATAGGATAACTCCCGCCTCTCCTTCTTCGTAAGGTGCGACAATATATTCCCTGCCGCTTTCCGTATTGACAAGCGCATCGGGCAGGGCGATATCCACGAAGAATCCTTCTTCGAGATATCCTTCCGTGCCGAGTCCGTAATACGTTTCCCAGAAGCGGTGCTGCCACTTGTTGAAGCTCTGATATGATCCTGCCGGAACATCGAGGGAATTGCCTTTGAGGTCGCCGTAAATGTCTTCATGTTCGGAAATGAGGATCTCTACCCTTTCCTTGAAATTTTCGACGCTTGTGGCATAAACAAGGCTTCCTGCGCGGAGCTGGTCGAGCTTTCCGTTAAGGAAGATCGCCGTGACATAAGAATTTATCTCGCGGGAAGGGTCATAAAGCTTGGTGTGGACATGTTTCCACTCACAGCCTTCATCAATCTCCATCGCCTTCGCATCATACGTAACGTTCGCGTCTTTGCCGTATCTTTCGGAAACTATGGAAATATATTCGTCGTAGCTCATTCCGAAAGACATTCCTTCAAAGAAATCCGTTCCTTCGTACACCGTCGTTCCGTCAATGGGTTTACCCACATCGGGAGTCGTGAAAACTTCTTCCGCCGCCTTTGCCTTACATCCCGCAAGGGCCGCAAGGAGCATACAAAGGATCAGGACAAAGGGTAATACTTTTCTGTTCATGCTTTTCTCCTTTATTTTTATTCGCACAAAGATCTCTGTACTTTTATTGTACCCCCCTTTGGGAAAATCAAGAAATTTAATCTGATTTTAATAATCGGCATATTACAGCAAAAAAGACAGCATAAGCTGTCTTAAAAAATCTCTGAAAAGCATTGAAGCAGATCCGGCTTGGGGTAGTGCTACTTACTTGTTTCGAGGGAATAAGTCTCAGGATAACGCTCCTTATGGAAAATGATCTCCGCGATGAGAGGGCTTTCCCCTCTCATTTCATCAGGATCGTCCTTTGTATAGTAAGCGGCGACGAAGTAATATTTCGTGCGCGTATCTGTGTCGTCATAAAGATATCCGTCATAATGTTCGGAAGTATATCCCTCGGAGAGGTATCCTTTCCTGAATGAACTGCATCTGTCCGGGATCTCTTCTGCTGATAGTTTCTGCATTTTTGGAATGGAATTTTCCCTGACAAACTTATCATAAAGCTCGCTCTTTTTATTCAGGAATTCGTTCATATCAGGCTTTGTTGCGTCCATGATGAGTACAACATCTACACCCCAGAGCGAAAAATCATCAAAATAGTCCTCTCTTGAAAAGTAAAGGGTAGTGTCTACATAATCCTTGTCCGATGTCAGTGATGAACCTGATGCGGTATGTGAGCAGTCAATGCCTTCCTCCCATCTGTCATC
The DNA here is from genome assembly GCA_017531485.1 of Eubacteriaceae bacterium. Taxonomy (GTDB): domain Bacteria; phylum Bacillota; class Clostridia; order Eubacteriales; family Anaerofustaceae; genus SVCP01. The sequence goes on from JAFXKY010000004.1 coordinate 2,527, forward strand.
GACGAGGTGCCCGAAAATGCCGTCGGGATTTATAGAACTTCCCATATCGGTATATTTCGTTCCGAGTTCAAGCCCATCAAAGCAGAAATATTTATCTGCATTTCCCGGCTCACGCAGTTCTGCGGAAAAACCAAACGATGTGGGCGTAAATCCCCAATCTTTGTTTATTGCATCGTTGCAGTCAATATTCGCATCACCTGTCTTCGCATCCTCTTTCGGCGCCACGGAACACGACGTAAGGAGCAGAAGGATCAGAAGAATAAAAATTATCGGTTTATGTTTTCTTGTTTTGTAACTTTTTTTCATTTTAATGTCCTCCTTGATTTATTACATTCAGCCATGGGATAATGATATGCACAGCATTTCTGATGTACATTACTTGCGGAGCATGATGCGGTCACCTTCTTTCTGAAAAAGTTGTAACTTTTAGTTACAAGTGTATTATATACCACTTCGGGGACATATGCAATAATTTGACACAAAAAAAGTAAATTATTTCATGTTTGACGCATAAATTGCGAAACAAATTAAAAAAGACAGCATAAGCTGTCTTTTTACTGCAATTCAATCAATTATTTTACATAAGTGATTCGATGATCTGTTTATATCCGTCATAACGGAGTGCGCCGACTTTTGAAGCGAGGAGTTCGCCGCCTTTGAAGAAGAGAACTGTCGGGATAGACATGATTCCGAACTGACCGGGAACTGTGTCGTTGTCGTCAACGTTGAGTTTGCAGATCTTTACTTTTCCTGCGTATTCTTCTGAAAGCTTGTCCATGATGGGTGTTACGGCTCTGCACGGTCCGCACCATTCTGCCCAGAAATCAACCACTGTAAGTGTTTCACTGTTTAATACTTCATTTGCGAAATCTTCATCATTGATGATTACTACCTTTGAATCAGCCATTTGTATTCCTCCTTGGATGAGTAAACACGGTATTTGGTAATTATGCCGCAAAATAATAATTATGTCATATTATTTTGCCCGCAAACGCGGAAAATATGATATAATATACTTCCGCGGACTGAAGTTTATCCAAAATTAAAAATCCATGTTTTACTCTAAGTAAAATTATGATACAATAATACTATCAGTTTCGGAGCAAAAAAGCAAAGAAAAAATGACCTGTAAATAAAATTGTCTGAAAAAGGTATATATAAATGTATTTCGAAGGTTTGCTGACGGACATCATTGATTCCGACAGAAAGATGCTGATGTCGATGATGACATCGGAAAAATTATCCCACGCATATCTTTTCGTTTCCGACTCTGCCATAAATGCGGAGAATGTGTGTGCGGAATTTTTGGGGATGATAATGAGTGACGAGAATTCTTTTGAGAATATTCTCACGAGGATCAGAAACCACAACCACACGGATGTGATGCACATTTATCCCGACGGCTCAACCGTAAAGATAAAACAGCTCAGAAACGTCGTTCCGGAGTTTCTGCAATCTTCCCCGACGGAAGCTTCCAACAGGGCCGTCATCATCCACGAAGCGGAGAAAATGACGGATGAATCCCAGAATTTCCTTTTAAAGACCATTGAAGAACCGCCGAAAGGGGCGATAATGATCCTGCTTTCGGATTCTGTGGAAAATATCCTGCCGACGATCATGTCAAGAGTGACGAAGATCACTTTAAAAAGCACATCCCACTCCGTCGACGATCCGCAGATCAGGAAATTCATCGCTGAGAGAATGGAAAAGCTTATTCTGGAAGGAAGCATCGAAGGGATCTTCTCGACGGCTGTTGCACTCACAAACAGCGCTGACGAAAATGACAAAAACAAATCCCAGAAGGATGCGGCGCTGATAAATCTTGAGTATGTCTATGCGTTTTTCACTCAGCTGCTGTTATTCAAAACGACCGGAAGGACAAGGGAATATACAAAAGAGGATTTCGGTATCCTCACAGGCAAGATCGGCCATCTTTGCAATCTGAATATAATTGATATAATAGAAGATACAATAACAAGAGTTGCACACAACGCATCTGTCCGCCTCGCGCTGGAGAGCATGCTTATTCGCATATTGGAGGAATGCAATGCAGAAAATAGTTGGAATAAGATTTAAAAGTGCAGGGAAGATATATTATTTCGACCCGCAGCAGATATTTTTAAAACTCGGCGACAACGTTATCGTCGAGACCGCAAGGGGAATGGAGTTCGGAACGGTGGCTTCGAAGGTGAAGTACGTGGAAGAAGAAACCCTCAAGCATCCCGTGAAGCCCGTAATCAGAAAAGCCACACCCAAAGACATCAAAGACTGGGAAACAAACCTCGCGAAGGTTCCCGAAGCGCTTGAGATATGCAAACAGCAGGTCGCAAAACACAAGCTCAACATGAAAGTCATCAAAGCGGAATACACCTTTGATGCATCAAAAGTCATCTTCTCATTCACCGCAGACGGACGAATCGACTTCCGTGAGCTCGTAAAGGACCTTGCGGCGATCTTCCGCATCCGCATCGAGCTTCGTCAGGTGGGAGTGCGTGACGAATCCAAGATGCTCGGCGGAGTTGCGCAGTGCGGCAGGGAGCTTTGCTGCAGCAAGTGGCTCAGCGAATTTGAGCCGGTGTCAATAAAAATGGCGAAAGAGCAGGGCCTCTCCCTGAACCCGGGAAAGATCAGCGGTGCCTGCGGAAGACTCCTCTGCTGTCTTAAATATGAACACGATCATTACGAACAGACGCTCAGCGAAATGCCGGACATCGGACAGAAGGTCAGGACGAAAAACGGCGAAGGCGTAGTAACGGCTGTGAATGTTATAAAAGAAAAGGTGACAGTGCGTTTTGCGGATGAAGACGGAGTATTAAGGGAATACCCGAAAGACGAAGTCACTCCCGTCGGCGGCAAAAAACACCGTCCGAAGAAGAATGAGGATGAATATGCCGATCTCTCTGCGGAAGAGATCGCCGAACTCAAAAAACTTCAGCAGAAGACAAAAGAGAGTGTTGAAGGAGATATGTAAAATTCAGGGCAGCATCTGCTGCTCTTTTTTTTCGGTCGCAATAAAAGATCCCACAAATGTGGGATCTTGATTATCCGGTCATACTTTCAGTTATTCAGCCGACTATGCTGTTCATATCGTAAAGCCCCGCGGGTTTGCCGCAAATAAATTCTGCCGCATCAAGCGCGCCTTCGGCGAAGAGTGCGCGGTCGTGAGCTTCATGTCTGATACGGATGCTCTGAGTATCCGTAGCGATGATTATTTCATGATCCCCGACGGTATTTCCCGTGCGGATGGAATGGATCCCGATCTCGTTTTTCGGTCGCTTGCCGTTTTCGCTTCTTCCGATGTTGAATTCCGCATCGGGACGGACCTCCCTCAACGCATTTCCAAGAAGGATGGCAGTACCGCTGGGAACGTCAAGCTTGCGGTTATGATGTGTTTCAATGATCTCGATATCCGCATCAGGGAAGAGTGATGCAGCGGTCTTTGCAAGGCGCGCAGTGACTGCGATGCCGAGGGACATATTGGCGGAATAAAACACGGGAATCGTCTTTGCCGCCAATCCGATCACTGCTTTTTCCTCATCCGTATGGGCAGTTGTGGCAATGACCAGCGGAATATTTCTACCGGAAGCGTATCGGCAGAGGTCCGCTGCGGCACTGTGGTGAGAAAAATCTATGATGCAGTCCGCATCCCCGTCAAAATCAAAAATGTTTTTAAATACGGGATATTCTCCGTTTTCCTCGCTATGTATATCAACTGCGGCGACGATCTCGTAGCGTTCGTCGGGAAGCATCATTGAAATAATCGTGCGGCCCATACGTCCGCAGGCTCCGTTTATTACTACCTTCATTATCTGACCTCGATTCCTGATTCACGCATATGTCTGAGCATGATCTTTTCTTTTTCTTCGTCCATTTCGCAAAGGGGCAGGCGCAGATAATTATCGCAAAAGCCCATAGCCGCCATTGCCGCTTTTACGGGAATGGGGTTTACTTCGCTGAACAGCGAATTGATCAAAGGGAGATACTTGAACTGAAGCTGTGCGCTTCCCATGACATCTCCGTCAAAGAATTTCTGACAGATATTGTGGGTCTCGCGGGGCAGAAGGTTGGAAAGAACGGAAATTACGCCTTTTCCGCCAAGAGATAAAAGCGGAGTGATCTGGTCATCGTTGCCTGAATAAAGATCGAGCTTATCGCCCACGAGGGACATGGTCTCAACGATGGCGGAAATATCTCCGCAGGCTTCCTTGATAGCCGCGATGTTTTCATGGTCCGCAAGAGCCGCATATGTCTTCGGCGCAATGGCGCAGCCTGTTCTGGACGGCACGTTATAAAGGATCATGGGTTTTGTGGAAGCGTCGGCAATCGCCGTAAACATCTTTACAAGTCCGCGCTGAGTCGCTTTGTTATAGTAAGGAGTAACTACCAGCGTGGCGTCAACGCCTTCGTTACACGCAAAACGGGTAAGGTCGACGGCATAATCCGTGTCGTTGGAGCCTGTTCCCGCAATTACGGGGACCCTGCCGTTGACGTGCTTTACGGCAAAGGAGATGACCTCGCGGTGTTCTTCGTCCGTAAGGGTGGAAGCTTCGCCTGTGGTTCCGCACACGACAAGGGCGTCGATGCCCGAATCGATCTGCCAGTCTATAAGACGGGCGAACTGATCATAAACTACTCCATTTTCGTCAAGGGGTGTGATAAGAGCTGTTGCAGCTCCAGTAAAAATAGTGTTCTTTTTCATTTCATACTCCGGTAAACAATAAATTTGTAAATAAAAAACAGCCGATAATATCGGCCATCCTGAATTATGAAATAGACCCACAGATCCGGGCATTCACAATCATGACAGCACTCCGCATATGCGACAGTCGTACGGATATTTTCCGCACGCCCAGGGATACCTTTCGCCTCAGTTCCCTTCGGCACCTCGTCCTTTTGCTCTGCCGGACCCTGCGAAGGCCGTACGGCAGAGGTACTGATACTTTGGTGCGCCTCTATCGTAATCGTTTTTATTTCTGACAATGATAGCACACATCAATCAATATGTCAACACTGTACAGAAAAAAAAGTTGATTTTAAAATTTCAAACTATTGAAAAGCATTTATAATTATGTTATCATACAAAAAAATTATTCTCAAGGAGTTGTTATTATGATAAGAATCGGAATTGTAGGATACGGCAATCTCGGACGCGGAGTGGAAGCCGCTGTGACGAAGGCAGAAGATATGACCCTTGTCGGAGTTTTCACCCGAAGAGATCCCGCTTCACTCATCACGCGCACCAAAGTGCCTGTATATCATATTGAAGACACCGCAAAAATGACCGGTGAGATCGACGTCATGATCCTCTGCGGAGGAAGCGCAAACGATCTTCCCACACAGAGCGTTGAGATGGCAAAAAATTTCAACATCATCGACAGCTTCGACACCCACGCAAACATTCCCGCACATTTCGCGGCAGTTGATGAAGCGAGCCGCAAAAACGGCCACATCAGCATCATCTCCGTAGGATGGGATCCGGGTCTTTTCTCCCTTAACCGTCTTTACGGGCAGGCGATCCTGCCTCAGGGAGATGATTATACCTTCTGGGGCAAAGGCGTTAGTCAGGGACATTCCGACGCGATCCGCCGCATTGAGGGAGTTCTTGATGCCCGTCAGTACACAATTCCCGTTGACGAAGCTCTTCAGAAAGTCCGCAGCGGAGAAAATCCCACCCTTACCACCCGTCAGAAACACACACGCGAATGTTTCGTCGTCGCAAAGGAAGGCGCTGATACCGGACTTATCGAAAAGACGATAAAGGAAATGCCCAACTATTTTGCGGATTATGACACCACAGTGCATTTCATTTCAAAGGAAGAACTTGACCGGGATCACAGCGGCATCCCGCATGGCGGAACAGTATTCCGCACAGGCACGACGGGCTTTGACGGAAACAAGCACGTCATAGAATACAAGCTGACCCTTGAATCAAATCCCGAATTCACCTCCAGCGTTCTTACGGCATACGCACGTGCCGCATACAGAATGGCAAAGGAAGGTTCTGTCGGATGCAAAACCGTTTTCGACATCCCGCCGGCATATCTCCATCCGGAAAATGGTGAATGGCTCAGGAAAAATCTGTTATAAAAATAAAAAAGCGGCAGACACTAAGGTGTATGCCGCTGTTTTATCCGGAAATATATTATTCGTCTGATCTCGTCTTCATAAAAACCTCCGCAACCGCAAGGTCGGAAGCGGTGGTTATTTTTATGTTTGTGGGGTCCCCGATAGCCATATGGACGTATTCGCCTTTATATGTAAATATTCCGCAGGCATCGGTGAGGCCGGTTCTCTCCTCGTCCGTAAGGGAATAATACAGCCTTTTTAATTTCATCATATTGAAAGACTGCGGAGTCTGTTCATTATAAAGATATTTTCTCACGGGCATGGAATCTATCTTCTTTCCGTCATGGGACACGACGACAGTATCCGTCGAAGGAACCACCGTGGCGCAGGCGCCATACTTCACAGCGTTCTCTATTCCTTCTTCGATCATGCGAAGGCTGACAAACGGGCGTACGGCGTCGTGGGTGATGATGATATGCTCTTCATTTTCTCCGAATCGGGCAGAGATGTCTTCGATGACGTTGAAAAGAGATGAATTTCTGTCTGTGCCGCCGGGGATGATGATTATATCATCTTTATGTTCATATGCGTATTTTTCAACGAGCTCCGAAGCGTGATCCGTCCAGTCCGGGTGGATGCCGAGATATATCTTGTCAAATTTTTCACATGAGAGAAATGTGTCGAGAGAGTGGATTATTATTGGTCTGTCGCAGAGGGTCATGAACTGCTTGGGGAAATTTCCCATGTTCATCCTGCTTCCCGTGCCGCCTGCGAGAATTATTCCGAAGATCATACTTTTTTCCTTTTTTCATAGATTATACTAAACCGCCTTCACCCCGTCAACCCTTCCGCAGAGATAGTTCCGAGAATGTCCTTTACGTAAGCCATGCGGCACATTCGCATCTCCCGTTCGGAATTGTAAATAAGAAATATTCCCATAACGGGAAGGATGATGTTGTCAGTATAAAACAGATAAAGAATTATTCCCCACACGAACATCCCCGCCCCGATCAGCGTTCCGAGCATTGACACGATCCTGACGGAACGGATCTTTCCGAAAAAGTATTCAAGTGCGCACTGAAGTATCCTCCCTCCGTCGAGGGGAAATGCGGGGATGAGGTTTATGACGGCGAGGATAATGTTATATGCGATGAACAGCGACATATCCTTTCCCGTATGATATGCCGCAACGAGCCACAGACTCGCCATGAAGATATTTCCCGCGATGCCGCCGGAAAAGACCAGAAGGCGGTCTGTTATGGTGGTGGTTTGTGTAAACTGAAGCTTTATTCCGAACAACCCCACCCCCGAAAGCTTCACGGGCATCCCGAGGAATCTTCCGCAGATGAGGTGAAATATCTCATGGACGAACATTGCGGAAAAGAAGACCGTGAATTCATAAAAACCGTCGGCGCACAAAACAGCGTATGCCGGAAGGAGAACCGCGGCGATGGAAAGGATCCTGAAAAGAAAACTTTTCACCCTTCCGCCTGCTCCTTCATATATTCAAGCGGATCAACGGGAGAATTATCCACCCACATCTCAAAGATAAGCTTCGGGTCGTCCTCTTTCAACAGCCCGATGATATTTTCCTGCGCGATGAGGTCGTCTTTTTTTACGTACGCAGTATTAAGGTTGTCATAGGCGAGGCTGACGTCGTTGTTATATCTGATTATTACCCTCTTCGTCCCGTCCGCATTGTCGCTGACGGATGTGACCCGTCCGGAAAGGGCGCTGTAAACATATGACGAAGGGCTTCCCGTAAGCGTCACGGACACGGGGGAAACTTCCGTCATGAAGACGGGGTGGATGCTGTTGGTAAATTCTTCCGTAACTTCCGCATCCTTTACGGGCATACTGAGTGAGATCCCTGAATTATTTCCCGAGAAATAATTCTCTGCGTCCTCGAAAAATTCCGCCATGACCTGAGTTGTCTTCTGCATATCGAACTGGGAATTTATGAGTGAGTCAAGCTTCGAAAGAAAGCTTTCCCCTCCCTGCATCCCCGAAGTTTTGAGAAACATCACTCCCACAAGCAGCATCACGCAAAACCCCGTCCTGAAAGACGGACTTTCCCGCTGCGTTTTGGAGTTATTGACATTATCAACATTTCTTCTTTCATAATACCTTCCGCCTGACTGTTCGCGGAGTTTGAGTCTGAATTTTTTTGGATAACCGTTCATTTTTCCCTCCCATGAGATTATATGACGGGAAAAACAAAAAATACGGGGAAACCCCGTATTAAGATCTGATATATCTGTTCATTCAGTTCACATTTCCGCCGATGTCTTCCCCGAGGCGGCAGGTATATGCCCAGACGATGTTCTCGCCGCCGGAGAGCTTATAATTCGATGCTCCGTAATTCGGGAACCACCCTTCCGTTTTATACATCCATCCCGATTCGGCACCGCAGTCGAATTCATAAAGGTGGTTGATGCCTTCAACATAATGGGAGTTATAAATGGGAGTGAAGGAATATTCAAGCTGAATGTCCATTGTTTCACAGACCCTTTTGAGTACGTCAAACGCCGTTTCCCCTTCGAAGAAATAAACCTCAGTATTTTCAAGGATCATTCCGTCTTCGGGGACATATCCCGTCTTTGCCGGCGAAAGCTTGTCCATATTTCCGAGGATGCTCTCGCAGGTTATGGTGACGGTGCAGTATTTCTTCTCTCTTCCGTCGTCTGCGCCGGAGAGAGTGTTCACATTTCCGGAAGACGCAAGTTTTTCTTCGGCGCGCTTTCTGAGGACGGAAGCAAGTTCGTCCTGAGTAAAGCAGAGGTCTTCTTCCGAAGATCTTATTGCGTTTTCAATAAAGAACTTCTCAAGGCTGTCGGCAGTGAGGCTGCCGCTTTCGGAGATGTTGCCGTCTTCCGTTGTGATGAGGTCGGTTTTTGTTCCTGCGGGGATGATGTTTCCGTCAAGGACGGCTTTTCCGGAATAGACCATGCAGCTTACGGTTCCGTAATTCACGCTCTGGGAAAAGACAGCGTCTTCAAGAGAACATTCATATCCGGAAGATACGATCCCAAGGGGCATATCTTTATCGGACTTTACGATAAACACCTTTCCCGAAGAAACGGAAAGGATGATCTTTTCATCAAGGGAGATGACTTCAAGGGAGGTGTTTTCATCAACGACGATGGTTGAATCTTCCCCGAAAGAAAGGGTCATTTCCGAAGACGGGGACGTCGTCAGCCTGTCGCCGTTTCTGAGAGAAGAGCCGCTTTTTATAAAATACGCCACTCCCCCTCTTTCCGTTTCACACATACCCCTTATATTTTCAACCGCAAGGACGGAAGATTGGTCGGGAGATTTGATGTTTCTTACGATAAAGACTCCGGAGATGAGAAATGCGAGGATGGAGATGATCATCACCGCGTTGAAGATAAAATTTCTGGTTTTCTTTTTCATTTTTCCTTCTTTCCGAAAACCGGGACATTCAGCGAAAAAAATCGCCGGAATCACTCCGGCGATATAAACTGCATCAATACGCTATCACTGAAACGATTTTCTTTGCCGCCGCATTCCCGAAGGTCCGACTTTACGATAGCAGTGATGCTGTTCTCCGAGAGATTCCGCGGGATGCGCCTTTGTGCGGCTGTATTTAGTTTTTAAGTATTATACAATAAATAATAATTTATTGCAATATCTTTTTTATTTATAGAAGTCGAGGCAGAGGTCGATTGATTCTTCAGCAACCCACTGGTTTACGATGGGAGCGAGTTCGTTTCCGGGCAGAGCCATTACGCCGCCTGTGAAGCAATATCCGCCGCCGGGAGCGAGGGTGTTGATGACGTCTCTTACAGACTGACGGATCATTTCTTCGTCCTGCATGAGTTTTTCTTTTGTGAACGGAAGCTGATATTCCCATCCGCCTGAGATAGCGAGCTTGTTGCCGAATTTAGCTTTTACTGCTTTGAGGTCGTTTGATACCTGAGCCGGGTTCCACATTGTGATTCCCATTTCAACGTAATCACCGAGGTAATCTTCGCATCTTCCGCAGTTGTGCATTGAAGCGTATCTTCCCATGTCAAGACCTACTGCAGCGTGTTTAGCGTGAGCCGGTTTGATCATTTCGCGGTACATTTCAACTGAAACGAACGGGTCTGTTGCTGTTGCCATATCGTCGCCGAGGTCGATGATGTCAGCGTTGTAAGCTTCCATACATTTCTTTGCGAACGGTACGTAGAAGTCGTTCATGTACATTACGAGTTCCAAAACTGCTTCCGGTTCTTCGAACATAGCGAGGAGACCTTCTGTGAAGCCCATGAATGCCATTACGTTCTGGAAGTAACCGTTGTGTGTAGCGATTGCGAGTGCTGACTGGTTCGGATCGAAGAACGGCATAGCTTCCAGGTCACGTTTTGCCATGAGTTCGAAGTCTACGTCTGAATAATCGGGAGCTTTTACGTATTCATGCCATTTTGTTACGTCGTCAAACATGAATTTGCCCGGTTTCGGAAGAGCGCCGAAGTTTGTTTCATAGTTTGCTTCATATTCGATTCCCCAGATGTCGAAGCCGCCTTCTTTTGTTCTGTCTTTGTTGAGCCAGCTCGGGAAGATGAGCATTGAGTTGGGAGCCATTGTGTTTCTCGGGTGCTGAGCACGGCTTGAGAACGGAACCCATTCCGGACATTCACCTTTTGCAAGGCGGAGATAGTTTTCTTTCGGTGTAAGTTTGAAGTTGTTCGTCATTGACTTTCTCCTTTTAAAGTATTAAATTATGTGTTCTGTACAAAGCGTATGAAAAACATTATTCACTCATATGCCGTTTTGGTACACTTAGTACAAAATCGAATAATTTAGTTTAATTATAACATTTCTCCGTACGAAAGTCAATAAAAACGCTGATTTCATGCACTTTCCCGAAACCTCAGAAGATGTTGGAAAGAGAGAGTTTTTCACGCTCAAAGAGGTTGGAGATATAAAACCTCAGGCTTCCGAGATATACCCTGCCGTAGTATATATCCCCGTTTTTCACCGCGCCGCGGAGGCTGTCGAGAGTCACCGTCACGTTATCCGTTTCCGAGTGGTTTATGACTATCTGCCATACGGGAATATTTTTCTCCGTACGTTCCGAGATCTTTAAAAATATCTCTTCGGACAAGACCCCTTCGTTCATCATTCTTTCCATATCGTCAATGAGTTCACATATCTCATTGGTCGATGAAGAGATATACATATAAAAATATACATTCACCGCAAGGACAAAGACAAGCATCGCAAGGGAGATCCTGAGTCCTTTCATTTTTTCTCCTTTCCGAGGAAGTGATACTTCCCGTCGAAATAAAATCCCCAGAACACATCCCCCACATCCGCCTTGCCGTCTGTGTGCATGGCGGAGATCATATCTTTTTCCCGTATTCCCGCGCGGGCGAGGTTGCTTCTTATGACTTTTCCGTTTTCGATGAGGGTGATGATGATGCCGGAATCTTTTTTCTCCGTCACAGTCGGTTTGCCGTTTGTTTCGATGATGAGTTTGTCAAGGTCGTTTATGTCTTTTAAGTTACAGGTTCTTAGCATCTCCGTCACGTCGTCGACAGTGATGAGCATTTTGGACATATATGAAGTATTGAGACTGCCGTTGTCCGCGAGTATGACCGCTTCCCCGCATATGAGCCGCCTTATGCGGCGGGAATGCATACATAAAAACGACACCATAAGCTGCAGGAACAGAAGCACCGCCACGGGGATTATCCCGCTCATGAGAGGCACATTCACATCCGACAACGGCTGGCTGACCAGTTCCGCGATCATCATATTAACAATAAGGTCAAAGGGCTGCAGCTGCCCGATCTCACGCTTTCCCATGAGGCGGATGGTGAGAAGAGTGAGGAAATACAGAATAATTACTCTGAAAAATAACACCAACATTCGTTTACACCTTTATTTTTGGCAGAATTTGGAGTATTATATAATAATAAAGTATAATAAGGACAAAAACTATGATATCCCTTGTCAACATATACGACTTCTTTACTATGATCCTGCCGATGTTTGAGTTTTTGTTAGTTTTTGCGGGAATACTGTTTTTGATTCATCTGAAAATCAGAACAGACCGCATGACAGAATATTTCAGAAGCATCGCCGCGGATCTTCGGACAATAGCGGATACTCTCCGCGAGAAAAACAACAGGTAAGAATATGGATGCGAAGTCAAGAAAGATACTCAGAAAAGTCAAAAAGAACATAAAAAGGCAAGACGAGCTGTTTACGGTGAAATGCGCCCTGATAAAGTATTTCCGTCAGAAAGGATATTACTTCAACGTCACGGAGCACCTCTCCTCATTTATGGAAGACTTCACCTTAAACAACATCATCTCTGCGTGGGCAGGGTATGAAGTAAACATTTACGAAGAGGAGAAATACGCCCTTTGCGAAAACGACAAGATGCTCTTCGAGCAGGTGTATTATTCGCCGGATGTGTCCTTTGAGGATGCCACGGTGACGTTCCTCGGCGAAGCTTATCAGCTCAGTCTTGACAGCAAGGAAAGAAAAGAGAACGGTATCGCATATACTCCCGAAGACATCACGGAATACATGACGGACATCATCCGTTCGGGCGTCACCATCGACACGCGGCTTATGGACCCGGCCTGCGGCGGAGGATATTTCCTTGTGGGGTTTTATAACTGCATAATGAGTCTTTATTACCCCCTCGTAATAAAGGACACCATCCGTCAGATCCATGAAAAGATCCTCACGGAAAACATCTTCGGCATGGACATCTCCCCGGTTGCGTGCGCGATCTCAAAGATCACCCTCGCTCTTCTTCACAAGGACTTTTTCCTTTGCGAGAACATCATCACAACCGACTCCCTCACTTCCACTCCGGAGGAGTTTTACGGCAGCTTTGACAGAGTCGTGACGAATCCGCCTTATGTGGGAGTGAAGAACATGCAGTCGGAATACAAGCTGCATCTCAAGGAGCTTTATCCGGACGTATTTTACGACAAGGCAGACATTTCATACTGCTTCTTCGAACTTGGAAGGGAGCTTCTGAAAAAGGACGGCGAGCTTGTGTACGTAACGAGCAGATATTTCGCACAGAGCCACTTCGCAAGAGGCCTCAGAAAAATGCTGCTCGGAAGCTTTACCATAAAAGGCATCGTGGATTATTACGGAGTAAGGCCGTTTTCCGACATCGGCATCGACCCGATGATCATTCATCTCAGAAAAGGATACACTCCCCAAAACCGTTTCGACGTTGTGAAGCTTTCGGACCGTTCAATCAGGGGCGAAGACATCCTCAACCGCAACACCATGGATTCAAACCGCATTGAAGTGAGTCAGGATGAGCTTTCCGAAGACGGCTTCACATTCCTCGATTCCGCACAGAAAGACCTCATCAGCATCATCGAAGACAAATGCTCTGTGAATCTTGAGGACATGATGCAGCTGTTTCAGGGCATCATCAGCGGATGCGACAAGGCATTCGTCGTTTCAAGCGCGAACATATTCAAAAACGAATGCATCGATGAATGCGGAGTGAAGTGGATCAAGGGAAAAGAGATCGGAGAGAAGATCAATTATTACGGACAATATCTCCTTTATGTCACCACCGACATCCGCGAAAGCGACATAAAGGCAACAATAAAGCATCTTGAAGCATACCGCCCTGTTCTGGAAAGCAGAAGGGAATGCAGGACAGGCTCGAGAAGGTGGTTCGATCTGCAGTGGGCGAGAAACAGGGATCTGTTTGAGCAGCCGAAGATAGTCTTCCCGTACAAGAGCGCGTCTTCAAAGTTTGTGGTGGATGAGCAGTGGCACTTCTTCAGCGCCGACATATACGGAATGGTGCCGAAGGAAGGTTATGAGGAAGTTGACCTTCATTGTCTTGCAAGGCTTCTTTCATGTCCGCAGTATGAAGATTATTTCAAGAGCTTCGCCAAAAAGCTCGGCGGAGAGCTTTATGAATATTACCCGAACACAGTCGGAAAGATCAGGCTTCCGGAAGTGAGCGTCATCAACACTTTTCACACTCAGGAAGACATCGACGGATATTTCGGATTTTGACATAAAATCCATCCAAAAGACATAGTTAAACGCAGGCGGTGTGATATAATAATTATCTGAAAAACATCACACAGGCATTATGAGGAAAACAATGGATATAATAAATATGCCGGCACACGTCGGAATAATAATGGACGGAAACGGAAGATGGGCAACCGCCCGCGGTCTTTCAAGGACGGAAGGTCATAAGGAAGGGGCGAATGCGGTAAGAAGGATAATTACCCACGCGAGAAGATCAGGGGTGAAGGTATTGACGCTTTATGCGTTCTCAACGGAAAACTGGTCCCGTCCGCAGGCAGAAGTCAGCGCCATAATGGAAATGGTCGGCAAATACCTTTCAAAAGAAACCTCCACCATGGTGGAAAACGGCATCAGAATGCGCCTCATCGGCGACAAATCACGCTTTTCAAAAAGCCTTCTCGGCGTCATCGAGCACTCCGAAGAACTCACTTCCGACAAGGAAGATATGCTTTTGCAGATCGCCCTAAATTACGGCGGAAGGGATGAACTCGTCCGCGCGGCGAAAAAGATCGCTTCCCTCGTTGCGGAAGGAACCATCTCCCCTTCGGACATCACGGAAAAACTCATTTCCGACAACCTCGACACAAAAGGAGCAATGGACTGTGATCTCATCATCCGCACAGGCGGTGAAAAGAGGACATCGAACTTTCTGATGTGGCAGGGAGCTTACAGCGAGCTTTACTTTTCGGATGTGTTGTGGCCGGATTTTGATGAAGATGAATTTGACAGAGCCATGCAGTTTTTCTCACAAAGACAGAGAAGATTCGGAGGAATAAAATAATGAAAGAAAGAATCATCACAGGAATCGTCGGAATGGCGGCGATAAGCGTAATAATATATCTCGGGACACCTGCGGTACTTGCGTTTCTGACAATAGCGGGAATAATCGCAACGTATGAATACGGCACAGTAATTTACGGAAGCGACAAAAAACTCATGAGCGGCTTTCTTGCTTCTCTCAGCGGAATAATAATCCTTTCGGGGTATTATATGCCGTCCCTTACGACTTCCGCGCTTATTTCGGGGACAGTACTCGTATTTATAGTAAATATCCTCGCATCGAATTATGACGCAGACCATTCGGTCTACAGCGTATGGGGGCTTGTGTATGTAGGGTTCTTCCTCTCTCTCGCAACAAAGATGCTCACATGGGAAAACGGACTTTTCATCGTCGTCATGAGTGCGTTTTTATGTATGGCGAGCGATGTGGGAGCATATTTCACGGGAATGAAGTTCGGAAAACACAAACTCTGCCCTGCCATCAGCCCGAAAAAGACCGTTGAAGGAAGCGTCGGCGGAGTAGTATTTGCGTCGGTGGTCGCACTCGTATTTTCCCTTCTCGCAAAAGAGATAGGATATTCAAAGCAGTGGTACTTATTCATAATAATCGGGGCGATCACGGCTGTTCTTTCACAGTTCGGGGATCTCGCCGCATCAATGGTCAAGAGAAAGTTCGGCGCCAAGGATTACGGACACATCCTTCCGGGACACGGCGGATTCATGGACAGACTCGACAGCATACTCTTCGGATTCGCGGCGGTATTTTGTTCATTCATCGTTTTCGGAATATTATAGGAGGAAAATTTGGGAAGCATTTTAACAATTCTCGTTTCAGTACTCATATTCGGGGTCCTCATCCTGTCTCATGAATTCGGTCACTTCATCGTAGCGAGAAAGTGCGGGGTGACGGTGGAAGAATTCGCCATGGGAATGGGACCTGTATTATGGAAAAAGGAAACAGCGGATACGACTTACACCATCCGCGCCTTCCCCATCGGCGGATTCTGTCAGATGAAAGGCGAAGAAGCGGAAGAAGACAAAGAGCCGGAAGAAGGCAGTTTCAGCGCAATAAAGCCGTTTAAGAAGATCCTCGTCCTTGCGGCGGGAAGCGCGATGAACTTTCTTGTGGCAATAATATTATTTTTTATTATCATATGTATGTCGGGAAACGTGGTCACGACGACGATAGATTCCGTCATCGCCGACTCTCCCGCGATGGCTGCGGGAATGAAGAGCGGGGATGAGATCATCACAGTCGACGGAAAAGACCTTGAAAAATGGGAAGACCTCGGCGGAATGATCGATTCCCGCGGCGGAGAAGATGTCCTCTTTACAGTCAGAGGCGAAGACGGAACAATTCGCAGCATTTCCGTTACGCCGTATCTCGATACGGAAAGCGGAAGTTACAAAGTCGGCATCGTTCCGAAGGTCGGAACGAATGTACTCCTCGCGGCAAAACAGGCTGTTCAGTTCATCGGGGTATATATCGGGCTTATATTCGACGTATTCCGTCAGCTCTTCGGCGGACAGATCGGAATGGAAGCGTTCAGCGGACCTATCGGAGCGACGGTAATGATCGGGCAGACCATTTCAATGGGCGCGCTTTATGTTCTGAACATCGCCGCCTCCATCGCAGTCAGCCTCGGACTTTTCAACCTCTTCCCGTTCCCTGCCCTTGACGGAAGCAGGATCATGTTCGCACTCATCGAATGGGTCAAAGGTTCTCCCGTGAACCCGAAATGGGAAGGCGCAGTCCACACGGTGGGATTTGTGCTTTTGATGGGATTTGCAATATTCATCGCATACAAAGATATAATAAATCTCTTTTAAGGTAAAGATATGTCAAAGATCATAAAACTCAAAGATAAATTTCTCGGCGGAGGTAATCCGGTTCTCATTCAGTCAATGCTGAACGTTCCGCTGACAGATACGGATAACGCCATCCGTCAGGCAGTGGCGCTTGAAGAAGCCGGTTGCGAAGTCGTAAGGGCATCGATCCCCACAAAGGAAGCGGCGATGAAGATCCCGGAGATAATTTCAAGGATCACGATCCCGTTCGTTGCGGACATTCATTTTGATCACCGCCTCGCCATCCTCAGCGCGGAAAAGGGCGTGGATAAAGTAAGGATCAATCCCGGCAACATCGGCGGCAAGGACAGGGTGAAGGAAGTGGTAAAATCCCTCAAGGATCACGGCATCCCCGCGCGTATCGGCGTCAACGCAGGAAGTCTTGAAAAAGATCTTCTTGAAAAATACGGCCGTCCGACGGCGGAAGCGATGGTGGAAAGCGCCGAAAGGCATATTGATATGTTCAGGGAATTCGATTTCGAGAACATCGCAGTATCCTTAAAATCAAGCGACACCAAAATGACCATCGACGCAAACAGGCTCTTTGCCGAAAAGTTTGATTATCCCATCCATCTCGGGGTCACGGAAGCGGGCTTCGGCGAAAGCGCCATGATAAAGAGCGCTGTCGGCATCGGAACCCTCCTCATCGACGGCATCGGCGATACGGTGAGAGTATCCCTCACAGGTTCTCCGATCCCCGAAGTTGACGCGGCAAAAGAGATATTAAAGGCTTGCGGCAAACTGAACGAAGGCATTCAGATCATCTCCTGCCCCACATGTGCAAGATGCAAGACGGATACTTTGTCAATAGTAAAGGAAATAAAGGAACTGACAAAGCACATCAAGACTCCCCTGAGCGTTGCGGTCATGGGTTGTTTCGTAAACGGTCCGGGAGAAGCTTCACAGGCAGACGTGGGCATCGCCTGCGGAAGGGAGCAGGGCAAGCTCTTTGAAAAAGGCGTGATAACCCGGACCGTCAGAAAAGATGATTACACAAAGGTCCTTCTCGAGAGGATCATGGAAATGACGGGAGGAAAATAGTGCTGAAGCTTATTTATGACCCGCATACACATACGGATTATTCTCACGGGCTTGACAGTCTTGAAGATATGGTAAAGGCGGCGGTGGATACGGGGATGACGGAAATTCACGTCACCGAACACGGCAATTATCATTATTATGCAAGAAAGATCACCAGAGAGAAGTATCTCGAAATGAGAAACACCATCGAAGAGCTGAAAGTAAAGTATCCTCAGATAAAGATCGTTTTCGGCATCGAAGCGAATATCGTATCCCTGAAGGGGGATCTGGATTTTTCTCCCGAAGAGATGAAGATGTTTGATGTGGTGAATATGGGTTTTCACGTAATGTGCAGAATGAAGGACATTCCTTCTTACATCAACATCCACCTGTGGTATCTTCTCGCATACAAGCTCAGATTAAAGCCTTTCAGGAAATTATCGGAAAAATATGCTACGAAAGCCATGATAAATGCGCTTGAGAAGTATGATGTAAATATGATAACCCACCCCATGAGCAATTACCGCGTGGATCTTAAAAAAGTCGCGGAAGTCTGCGAAAGAAGGGGCACGATCCTGGAAGTGAACAACTCAAGGTGCAAGTTAAGTCTTGAGGAACTCAGTTCAATAAAGGACATGAACATAAAAATCGCCGCAGGAAGCGATGCGCACAGGACCGTAAGGGTCGGACATTGCGAAGACGCGCTTGAAATAATCGAAAAAAGCGGCATAGACATTTCAAAAGTTGTAAACGTGGAGAAAGTATAATTACAATGAACGAAACATTTATCAGAACACTCGAAGAAAAGATCCTCGAATTCCCCATAATGGAATACGCATTTTTCAAAACCGACGAGATCGAATTCACAAAATCCGTCCGTTACATCTGTGAAAACGAATGCACCCGTTACGGCAAATCATGGTCCTGTCCGCCGAATGTGGGCACCATTGAGGAGTGCATCGAACGTTGTCGCAAATACGAAAACTGTCTTCTTTTTTCATCAATAGTGGAAGTGGAAAGCTTTCAGAACTTCGAAAACTGCTTCAGGGCAAAAGCTCAGCATGAAGATCTGACTTATGAAGTAGCGAAGATCTTCCGCGAACACACAGACGATCCCCTCATCCTCTCGACGGGCTGCATGATATGCGACGAATGTGCATATCCGGATTCACCCTGCCGTCATAAGGACAGAGCCTTCCCCACCATCGAAAGTCACGGCATCCTCATCGTCCCCGTTGCGGAAAAGCACGGCATCAGCTTTGACTGCACGGAATTTACGGTAACGTACTTCTCGCTGGTCTTCTTCAACGAAAAATAATTTTCTTACAGCCTCAATCCGGGGCTGTTTTTATATGGGAGAAGGCGGAAACCAGGTCCCCTGCGGCGAAGGAGTAACCTTGCTGCGTAAGGGCGACATACTTCCTGCCGGATACATACCGCGCGGGATTTTTACATAAACAAAACGTTTTTAGTGTCAAAATGTAATATAATTATATTTTTTAAACATATTGCCGAAATACAGCCAAATGTTACTTGCGACTAACGCAAAATGAACAAATTTCTTTTTTTCCAAAGAAGTGTTTTATGTTATCAATGCGGGCTTTAAGATAAAGTGTTTATTCAATTTTCAGGCGATATATTTGTTTTTTGGATATCATTTTCATAATTCATGGCAAAAAAAATGGTGTAAAATCCTTGTAAACGTTTTCTTTTCAACTTATACAAATTTTGCAGTTTCAAAAAGGCGCAAATTATGCTACAATATAACCGGACAATCGACAAGTGCGCAGAGTACATTTCGGGTATAAATAATAAAGCCTGAAGCCTGAACCTGTTTAAAAATCCAGTTGAGATACATATTTCGGATTTATTTATTCCGTTTACAGCTTTCCGTCTCCGGGATTTGCCGGTTCTGCTCATAAACTTCAACGTTACGGCTATATTATATTATGCCTTATGTTTCACGGTGTACAAGTACGATTTCAACAAAAGCAGCGAAAAACTCGGGTACTGTTTTTGTTCAAATAAAATACGTCCCGCTCGGGACAAACTGACAGGAGGATTAAATGTCAAAACAAGACACAATCACCAACTTTGATGCAGTTAAGGAAATCGTGGCTACATACAGAGATATGCCCGGATGCCTCATGACAATACTGCAAAAGACACAGGATGAATATGGTTACCTTCCGTTCGAAATTCAGGATGCAATCGCTGAAGAACTCGGCATTCCGACATCAGAAGTATACGGCGTAGCTACATTCTACTCTCAGTTTTCTCTCGTCAAAAAGGGAGATTATCTCATCAGCGTATGTCTCGGTACAGCTTGCTACGTCAAGAACTCACAGCTCATTCTTGACAGACTCGCTCTTGAACTCGGAATCGAAATCGGTGCAACAACAGAAGATTACAAATTCACTCTTGAACCGACAAGATGCCTCGGATGCTGCGGTCTCGCTCCGGTTATGACGATCAACGACGACGTTTACGGCGGAATCGTTCCCAACGACATCCCTGATATTTTGGCTAAATATTAATTTTCAGCCGGATCTATTAAATTGACAGGAGATTTCAGAAAATGAAAAAAACTTCACAACAGTTACAGGAAATCAGAGAAGCGACTCTTGCTAAGATCACTCTCAAAAACGACCAGACTCACAGAATTCTGGTAGGCCTTGCAACATGCGGTCAGGCTGCAGGCGCACGCCCGGTTTATGATGAACTCAAAAAGATCGTTACAGACAAAAATCTCGCAAACGTTCAGGTCGTTCAGACAGGTTGCATCGGTCTTTGCCGTGTAGAACCCATCGTGGAAGTTCTCGAAAAAGACGGTTCCAAGACAACATACATTAATATGACGGCTGAAAAGATCGCTAAAGTTGTTGATGAACACATCATCGGCGGCAAAGTTGTTGACGAATACACAATCACAGTTGTAGACGGCACACTCATCAGCCCGAAAATTATCGGATAGGTCTAAGGAGGAATTATAATGGCAAACGTACATGAAATCAGAGTATGCGGCGGAACAGGCTGCCACAATAATAAATCAGCAGACCTTATCAAAGCTCTCAAAAAGGCTATCAAGGCTGCAGACCTCGGCGAAACAGTAAAAGTTGTTGAAACAGGCTGCTTCGGTCTTTGCGAAAAAGGCCCCATCGTAATGGTATGTCCTGAAGAAACATTCTACAGCCAGGTAGCAGTGGAAGACGCTGAAGAACTCATCAACACACACTTCGTTAAAGGCGAATTCTTCACAAAACGTCTCTACAAAACAATCAAAGATGACATCAAGAGAAAAGCTTTCTCTGATACAGAATTCTATAAAAAACAGTATCGTATCGCTCTTAAAAACGGCGGCGCTATCGATCCGGAAGATATCGATGAATACCTCGCAGTAGGCGGCTACACAGCTCTCGAAAAGGTTCTCAAAGAAATGCAGCCGGCTGATGTTGTTGACGTAGTAACAAAATCAGGTCTCCGCGGACGTGGCGGCGGCGGTTTCTCAACAGGTCAGAAATGGAAATTCGCTATGCTCGCTCAGGGCGACAAGAAATACGTTGCTTGTAACGCAGACGAAGGCGACCCGGGCGCATTCATGGACCGTTCAATCCTTGAAGGTGACCCGCATTCAGTAGTTGAAGCTATGGCTATCGCAGCTTACGCTATCGGCGCTGATGAAGGTTATGTATACGTTCGTGCTGAATACCCGACAGCAGTTAAACACTTACAGAAAGCTATCGACGACGCAAAAGAATATGGTCTCCTCGGCGATGACATTCTCGGAACAGGCTTCAACTTCACACTCTCAATCCGTCTGGGTGCAGGCGCATTCGTATGCGGTGAAGAAACAGCTCTCCTCAACTCAATCGAAGGTCTCCGTGGTGAACCGCGTCCGCGTCCGCCGTATCCGGCAAACAAAGGCGTTTTCGGTTGCCCGACAATCCTCAACAACGTAGAAACATACGCTAACATCACAACAATCATCAACGATGGTTGGGAAAAATTCGCAGAACTCGGTACAGAAAAATCCAAAGGTACTAAAGTATTTGCTATCGGTGGTAAGATCAACAACACAGGTCTCCTCGAAATCTCTATGGGTACAACACTCCGCGAAATCATCTTCGATATCTGCGGTGGTATCCCGAACGGCAGAAAATTCAAAGCTGCTCAGACAGGTGGTCCTTCAGGCGGATGTATCACAGAAAAGAACCTCGATGTACCCATTGACTATGACAACCTCATTGCAATCGGCTCAATGATGGGTTCAGGTGGTCTCATCGTTATGGACGAAGACAACTGTATGGTAGACGTTGCAAGATTCTTCATGGACTTCATCGTTGACGAATCATGCGGTAAATGTCCGACATGCCGTATAGGAACAAAGAGAATGCTCGAAATCCTCGAAAAGATCTGCGACGGCAAAGGCGAACTCGCTGACATCGACAGACTCCAGGATATCGCTCAGACACTCGCTAACGGTGCTCTCTGCGCACTCGGTCAGTCAGCTTCTAACCCGGTTCTCTCTACACTCGCTAACTTCAAAGATGAATACCTTGCTCACATCGTTGACAAGAAATGTCCGGCCGGCGTTTGCAAAAACCTCACAGACTTCGTTATCGATGCTGATAAATGTAAAGCTTGCGGCAAGTGTAAGAAAGCTTGTCCGGTTGAAGCAATCTCTGGCGAAGCTAAAGTTGCTCACGTTATCGATCAGGAAAAATGCATTAAGTGCGGCACATGCATGAGCAACTGCCCGTTCGATGCAATCACTAAAAAGTAGGAGGCACCAACAGTGGAAAAAATGGTAAACTTCAAAATTAACGGTATCCCCGTATCAGTGCCCGAAGGAACAACAGTTCTCGAAGCAGCAAGAACACTTAACATAAAGATCCCCACACTCTGCTACCTTAAAGGCATCAACGAAATCGGCGCTTGCAGAATGTGTCTCGTAGAAATCAAAGGTTCAAAAGCCCTCCAGCCGAGCTGTGTATATCCGGCAGCTGAAGGTATCGAAGTTCTTACAAACTCTGAAAGAGTTCGTAAAACAAGAAAGAAAAACCTTGAACTCATCCTCTCTGACCACAAGAGAGAATGTACAACATGTATCAGAAGCGAAAACTGTGAACTTCAGAAAATGTCTAAAGAACTCGGTCTTGAAGAAGTTACGATCACAGGCGAACGCTCAGGCCACAAAGTAGAAGTTAACACAGCTATCGTTCGTGACGAAAGCAAATGTATCTTCTGTAAGAGATGTATCTCTGTATGTAACAAAGTACAGAGCCTCGGCGCTCTCGCAGCTGCAAACCGTGGTTTCAAAGCTATTGCACAGCCGATCTTCGGAAAATCACTCGAAGAAGTTAACTGCATCCAGTGCGGTCAGTGCGTAATCAACTGCCCGGTTGGCGCTCTTTACGAAAAAGACGATACAGAAAAAGCTCTCTCATTCATCGATGATCCTGAACTCTACACAGTAGCAGTAACAGCTCCTGCAGTAAGAGCAGCTCTCGCTGAAGAATTCGGTTATCCCATCGGTACAGATGCAACAGGTAAGATGGTAACAGCAGGTAAGATGCTCGGATTCGACAAAGTATTCGACGTAAACTTCGCAGCTGACCTTACAATCATGGAAGAAGGAACAGAACTTATCGGCAGAATCAAGAATGGTGGAACACTTCCGATGATCACATCTTGCTCACCGGGTTGGATCAACTACTGTGAAAAGAACTATCCGGGACAGCTCGCTAACCTTTCTACATGCAAATCTCCGCAGGGAATGATCGGCGCTCTCGTTAAAACACACTTCGCTCAGATGAACAACATCGACCCGAAGAAAATCAGAGTAGTATCAATCATGCCGTGTACAGCTAAGAAGACAGAAATCGTTCGTCCGCAGCTCTCTAACAACGGTATGCAGGATATCGACGTTGTTCTTACAACTCGTGAATACGCTAGAATCATCAAAGGCGCAGGCATCGACTTCAAGAACATTCCTGACTCAGCATTCGATGAATACTATGATGAAGGTACAGGCGCAGCTGTAATCTTCGGCGCAACAGGCGGCGTTATGGAAGCAGCTCTCCGTACAGCAATCGAAGTTATTACAGGCGAAGTTTCTGACAAAGTTGACTATCCGCAGGTTCGTGGCGTAGAAGGCATCAAAGAATTCGAAGTAACAGCAGGTGGACTCACACTTAAAGCTTGCGTAGCTCACGGCGGCGCAAACATCAGAAAAGTCATGGACGAAGTTAAAGCAGGCACAAGCCCGTATCACTTCATCGAAATCATGGCTTGCCCGGGCGGCTGTGTAAACGGTGGCGGTCAGCCGATCGTTGACGCTCAGACAAAGGCTGTTATCGATATCCGTGCTGAAAGAGCTAAAGTTCTTTACAACCGCGATGCTAACAACCCGCTCAGAAAGTCACACGACAACCCGTCAATCAAGAGAATTTATGAAGAGTTCCTCACAGAACCGAACAGCCATAAATCTCACGAACTTCTCCACACACACTACGAAGCTAAACCGAAATACAAATAAGTTTTGTTTTAGAATTTAATCCTACGACAGTGGGCGCCCTCATGGGTGCCCACTCTTTTTATACCCTCCCCTCTCAGGCAGGATGATCTGTGTCAAAGAAAAATTTGAACGAGAAATGTTTATTATTTTGCATTTATAAGCAGATTTATATTGACAAAACGGAAAATCTGTGATATTCTTTATTCAAATAAAGGCTGTTGCCACTGGAGGTGTGAACCCGTTGGACAAAGAGGAAGAATTGTCCGGGGAGTTTTCAAAGCAAATATAATAACATAAAAGGATTTTAACGGTGCGGAACTGAAATATATGCCGACGGCACGGCAGAAAAATGCACTTTGCATATTATCCGGTCTTTCGTAAAGAAGGAAGATCATTCATATAAACTCCTCGGACAGAAGTACCAAACTCAAATCGAAAATGTGTCTAATTTTTATAACAGTATCTTTGTAAGTTTTGTAAAGAAAGAGCTTATGAGGTACTCTGTCACGTTAGGATTAAAAAAACAAAATCAGGGGCGAAGGTAACACTTCGCTTCTTTAATTTGTGAATGTTACGTGAAGTGTCTGCAATATATTGATTTTGACTGCATATTATAGTACAATCAGGCTGTATTATAAAGAAATGAGGAAATATTAATGGGTAATACCAAAAAAACACCGTATTTTTATCTCGGCATCATCACACTCATCCTTATGTGCGGTATGTTCATCTTCCGGATCGCGAATTATAATTCACAGATCGAAATGTACGCATCTTCTTACGGATATGACGAAGCGTACGTAAAGGAACTGATCCCGTTCTGGGCAACAGTCCTTCCGGAGTTCTCAGATATCTTCACTTCATACGGACTTATGGCTGTTGTATCCCTCGGAATCAACTGCATCTTAAACGCCATCAGAAATGAAAAGTTCGTACTTAAAGATTTCGACATTACTGACATAAACGGCGACGGAGTCAAGGATCTTTCTCAGGTTAAAGAAACAACGGAAAAAATCCTCGACAAAGCTGAAGACAAGATCGAAGACGCAGCTGAAAAACTTGACGAACTCACAGAAGAGATCGCAGACAAAGCTGAAGAATTTTTCAATAAGGAAGACTAAGCGGTGGTTTACCATCGCTTTTTTCTTTGCACCGATCCCCTTCCCCCTTACACAGCAAGGGGATTTTCTGCATAAAAAAGCAGGTACGTTATGTACCTGCTTTAAAATCTGAATTATTTAACAACGATATTGCAGATCTTTCCGGGAACGTAGATTTCTTTTACGATCGTCTTGCCGTTGAGATAGCCTTTGACTGTTTCGTCTTCTTTTACTGCTTCCATTACTGCTGCGTTGTCGGCATCCTTGCTTACGTTTACTTTCGCACGGAGCTTGCCGTTGATCTGAACAGGAATTTCGATGACTGCTTCAACCATCTTTGATTCGTCATATTTCGGCCACTGTACGCCGCTGATCATGCCGTCAAAGCCTTTCATTTCCCAGAGTTCTTCCGTGATGTGCGGAGCGATGGGGTTGAGAAGGATGAGGAATGTGCGGAATTCGTCTTTTGTTACGCTTCCTTTGTCTGTGAATGCGTTGAGAAGACTCATGAGAGCCGCGATAGCTGTGTTGAATTTGAGTCCGTCGATGTCCTGAGTTACTTTCTTGATCGTCTGGTGCATTGTAACTTCGAGATCCTTGGAGTATCCGCCTGCATCGTTTACGATCTCATAAAGATTGAATACCCTGTCAAGGAAACGTTTGCATCCACGGAGTGAGTTTTCGCTCCAGGGAGCTGTCTTTTCGAAGTCACCGATGAACATTTCGTATGTTCTGAGTGTGTCAGCGCCGAAGTTTGCAACAACTTCATCAGGATTGATTACGTTGCCGCGGGATTTACTCATCTTCGTTCCGTCTGAACCGAGGATCATGCCGTGAGATGTTCTCTTGGCGTACGGTTCTTTTGTGGGAACAACGCCGATGTCATAAAGGAATTTATGCCAGAAACGTGAATAAAGGAGGTGGAGTGTTGTATGTTCCATACCGCCGTTATACCAGTCTACCTGATCCCAGTATTCAAGAGCTTCTCTGCTTGCGAGAGCTTCGTCGTTGTGCGGATCCATATATCTGAGGTAATACCAGCTTGATCCTGCCCACTGCGGCATTGTGTCTGTTTCCCTTACTGCATGACCGCCACATTCGGGGCATGTCGTTTCATACCATTCAGGCATATTTGCAAGGGGAGATTCGCCGTTGTCTGTGGGCTGATAGTTTTCAACTTCCGGAAGTTCGAGGGGAAGTTCGCTTTCGGGAATAGCTACCCAGCCGCATTTGTCACAGTGAACAAGGGGTATCGGTTCTCCCCAGTAACGCTGTCTTGAGAATACCCAGTCACGGAGCTTATAGTTGACCTGACGGTGTCCGATCTTCTTTTCTTCCAT
Source organism: Eubacteriaceae bacterium (assembly GCA_017531485.1). Classification (GTDB taxonomy): domain Bacteria; phylum Bacillota; class Clostridia; order Eubacteriales; family Anaerofustaceae; genus SVCP01. The sequence continues at coordinate 29,238 of JAFXKY010000004.1, forward strand.
AACTTCGATCATCTTGTCGATAGCTTCCGTTGATTTAAGGCCGTTGATGAAGCCTGAGTTGATGCATACTCCGTCTTTTGATGTGAATGCGCCTTCTTCGATGTTGCCGCCGCTGATTACTTCAATGATGGGAAGACCGAATTTCTTTGCGAATTCATAGTCACGTTCGTCGTGTGCCGGAACTGCCATGATAGCGCCTGTTCCGTATGTCATGAGGACGTAATCTGAAATGAATACGGGGATGACTTCGCCTGAAATGGGATTTACCGCATTGATGCCTTCGAGTTTTACGCCTGTCTTGTCTTTTGCGATCTCGCTTCTTTCGAAGTCAGATTTCTTTGCAGCTTCTTCACGATAAGCGAGAACTGCATCGATGTTTGTAATTTCTGAAGAATATTTGTCGATAAGCGGATGTTCCGGAGAAATTACCATGTATGTGCAGCCGAAGATCGTGTCCGGACGTGTTGTGAAGACTGTGAGGACGTCATCTTTGCCTTCGATAGAAAAGTCGACCTGAGCGCCGTCGCTTCTTCCGATCCAGTTGATCTGGCTTGTCTTTACTCTTTCGATGTAATCAAGGCCGTCAAGGTCATCAATAAGTCTCTGTGCATATTCTGTGATCTTGAGCATCCACTGATTCTTTACTTTTCTTACTACTTCCCCGCCGCAACGTTCGCATACGCCGTTTACTACTTCTTCGTTTGCAAGACCTACCTTACATACTGTGCAGAAGTTGATGGGGAATTCTTTTTTATACGCAAGACCCTTCTTGAAGAGTTGTAAGAAGATCCACTGTGTCCACTTATAATATTTCGGGTCAGTAGTATCAACTTCTCTTGACCAGTCAAATGAATAACCGAGGGCTTTGAGCTGGCTCTTGAAGTGAGCGATGTTGTCTGTGGTTACCTTCTTCGGGTGGATACCGTTTTTGATTGCATAGTTTTCTGTGGGAAGACCGAATGCGTCCCAGCCCATGGGGAAGAGAACGTTGTAACCTTCAAGTCTTTTCTTTCTGGAAACGATGTCCAGAGCTGTGTACGGACGGGGGTGACCTACGTGAAGGCCCTGTCCTGACGGATACGGGAATTCTACGAGAGCGTAGAACTTCGGCTTATCCGATGTGTTCGGAGCATGGAATGTGTTGTTTTCGTCCCACACTGCCTGCCATTTCTTTTCGATTTTTGAATAATCGTATCTCATAAAAGTACCTCTTTACTTAAACTTACGATTTTTTTGCGGAGACCCGCATAGTAAACTCATATTATTATACACCCATTATGAAGAATTTTCACCATATTTCTCGCATAAAAGCATAATTTTTTTTATTTTTGCGAATTTCCCGCTATTTTAAGTATCTTATCTTTCCTGCCCGTCACTGCCCCTTGCGGAAAACAGCTCTCCGAAGAATCCGGGCCTCGGATCCTTCGTCATATCGTAAATTATTCCGTCGACAGTCACCGTGTCGATGCCATTATGAACCTTCGTCCCGTCGGAGTATTCTATCGTAAATGTTATCATATTCACTCCGCATTCCACATCCTTCGCCTTGCCTGAAATGCGGAAAGATGCTATCCACTTTGTCATCTCATCCATATATTCATCGGGAATTTTAATTCCGTCCCAGTGATCCGGAATGCTGAAAAGCGTGATGCTTACGATATCTTCCGTCCTGAAGACAGGCGAAACAGTGTCAACCTTTTCATTCCTGCAGGCCGAAAAGCCTATGATGCAGAAAATTATCAATACGGCTATTATAATTTTATTCATATATCCCTCTGCTTTATAAATTAATGTTTCCTGCAATACGTATTCATCAGTATCAGCATTATTATTGTGACGAGGAGAGTAATTCCGAGAAATACATACATAAATCCCGCAGGAAGAACTTCATCCCACAAAGCCATAATAAAAACGAATATACTTATCACCGCCATGCCGCCGCCTGATACGCGGCAGAGCTTTTTTTCGTCATATCTACTCTTTTTCTCTTTTGGTGATGTGTTATATCCTGCAATGAGCCACGCTCCGCGCCCTGAAAGAAGCAGTGCGCTCATTAATATACAAAGGATTCCGACACCCCACAAAATCCACTCAGGACCGTTTGTTATATCCCTGATCGTCATTTTTTACCTCCGCAGTTTCATTACCCGCATTATATCACCATTTCCAAAATAAAACAATAGCAGGCACAAAACGTGCCTGCTAATGTCTTAAAATATCATTCGGTGTCTTATCAGTTTTCAACTTCTTCCGTAACGAACGGGTTTGTGATCTTGATGTATGTTCCCTTCATGCCGAGAGAGCGCGTCTGGATAACGCCTGCGCTTTCGAGCTTGCGGAGAGCGTTGGAAATGACGCTTCTCGTGATGCCCACTTCTTCGGCGATGACGCTTGCGACGATAAGTCCTTCATCTCCTTCAAGTTCCCTGATGATGAGCTTGATAGCAGAGAGTTCGGAATATGAAAGCGTTGAGAAAGCCATTTTGACAGTTGTCTTCTGGGCGATGGTGTTTTTATAATTTACTTCTTCGTTCTTGATCATTTCCATGGCGATGATAGCTGATGCATATTCGCAGAGGATGATGTCGTCCATAGTAAATTCTTCACCGTATTTGCTCAGAACGAAGCTGCCGAGTCTTTTTCCGAGTCCGAGGATAGGAATGACTGTGAGGTATCTGTCCTTGAAGATGCAGTCGCCCTTTTCGCCGTATGTGCATTTCGGATTTGCTTCGTACATATTCGGTTCCGTGTCTTCGTAAGAGAGAAGCTGGGAGTTGAATTCTTCGTCAAAGGAAGATACGCTTTCAAGACTTTCGTTGTTGATGCTGCAATCATACTTTGAGCTTGTTTCGTAAGCGAGGATCGTACCGTTCATATCCACAACGTAGCAGCTTGCATCGAGGATGTCCGTGATTTCCTTTGAAAGGCTCTTGAAAGATACGTCTTCAATTGCGGAACGCTTGAGGATCTCGTTGAGTTTTCTGATCTTGATTAATAAGTCTTGCATTTTTGCCCCTTTCATTAATGCATTATATATTTCGTTTTTTTAGTTACTGTTAAAGAATATACTTCGCCGTATCTCCGAGAAGACCTTCTTCTTCCTTTTTAAAGCGGCTCTGAACGTACTCTTTCGTTATTACGAACTTGTCGCAGTCATACTCCGGTGCATAGAATGAGATCTCGTCAAGGAGCATCTCAAGGACCGTGAAGAGCCTTCTCGCGCCGATGTTTTCATTTGTTTCGTTTTCGAGATATGCGATCTTCGCGAGATAATTGAGGGCTTCTTCTTCAAATTCAAGCTCTAATCCTTCTGTCTGAAGGAGGGCTTTGTACTGCTTGATGATGGCGTTCTGCGGCTGAGTGAGGATCTTTCTGAAATCCTCTTCCGTCAGATTCTTAAGCTGCACCTTGATGGGGAAACGTCCCTGAAGCTCGGGAATGAGATCGGACACCTTCGCCATATGGAACGCACCTGCGCCGATGAAGAGGATGTGGTCGGTCTTTACAGAGCCGTATTTCGTATTTACCGTGCATCCTTCCACGATCGGGAGAATGTCCCTCTGAACCCCTTCCCTGCTTACGTCCGGGCCTGAACCCTTGTATGACGCGGAAGCGATCTTGTCGATCTCGTCAAGGAAGATTATTCCTTCGTTTTCCGCGAGGCGCAGTCCTTCTTCAACGATTGCATCTTCGTCAATAAGGCGGGCGGATTCTTCGTTCATGAAGATCTTTCTCGCCTGTGAAACGGTGGTTCTTCTCTTTTTCTTCTTCGTCGGAAGAAGTCCGCCGAGCATTCCGCCGATATCCATATTTATCTCGTCCATTTCTCCGCCTCCGCCGTTTATGGAGCCGATGGGAATGGATTTGTTTTCTTCAACGAGGATCTCGATCATGTAATCTTCGAGATGTCCCGCCTTGAGCTCTTCCATGAGCTTATCCCTGCGTGAAGACAGTTCGTTGTATTTCTCTTCGCTCATAGGCTCCTCAGCAGGTTTTCCGTTCACTCCGCCGAAGACAAGCTCATAAGGTGTGGGCTGTTTTTTGTCTTCCTTCTTTTTGAGGGGAACGATTGCGTCAAGAAGTCTTTCGTTGACGAGTTCTTCCGCCTTTTCAGACACTTTGTCAAGCTCTCTCTGACGTACCATGCGGATAGATGTGACGACGAGATCCCTGATCATGCTCTCAACATCCCTTCCCACATATCCCACTTCCGTGAATTTGGTGGCTTCCACCTTCACGAACGGCGCATCCACGAGTTTTGCGAGCCTTCTTGCGATCTCCGTTTTGCCGACGCCGGTGGGTCCCATCATGATGATGTTTTTGGGAGTCACTTCTTCTCTCATTTCTTCGGAGAGGAGCTTTCTTCTGTAGCGGTTGCGAAGGGCGATGGCGACGCTCTTTTTGGCGTCTGTCTGCCCGATGATATATTTATCCAGTTCTTTTACTATTGCGGACGGTGTAAGATCTATCATTTTACATCCTCCATTGAGATAACTTTAATGTTGTCGTTCGTATAAACACAGATCTCGGAAGCGATCTTCATGGAATTTTTCACGATCTCCTCCGCGCTCATGTCCGTATGACGGCTCAGCGCCCTTGCGGCTGCCATTGCGTACATCGAGCCGCTTCCTACTGACGCAACTCCGTCGTCAGGCTCGATAACTTCGCCTGTTCCGGAAATAATGAGGATGTCATTTTTGTCGCAGGCGATGAGCATAGCGTCGAGCTTTCTCATAATGCTGTCACCTCTCCACTGTTTCGCAAGCTCAATGGCGCTGCGGTGGAGATTTCCGCCGTACTGTTCAAGCTTTCCTTCAAACATCTCGCTGAGGGAAAAAGCATCCGCAACGCTTCCCGCAAAGCCTACTGCGACTCTGCCGCCGTAAAGCGTTTTGACCTTCTGTGCGGAATGTTTCATAACGGTTGCTTCACCGAGGGTGACCTGTCCGTCACCGCCGATTGCGATCCTGCCGTCCTTTTTGACTGCGAGGATCGTGGTTGCTCTCATCATAAATTATTTCTCCTGTATCTTTAACAATTTTTTGCAAATTCACACCGTTTCTATTGTACCACAATATACGCCGATTGCAAACAGAAACATAAAAATTTTCGCAATTTTAACTACAATTAGTGAAATTCTAATGTTTCTGACAATTTAAATATCGGTAAATAATGTATCCCGCGGTGCTGAGAGATGCGCGAGGTTCGTGGAACATCCCTATCTCCCTGACCCTGTGTATATCGCATCCCCCTTTATCCCCCTTATCCTAAGGGGGACGTCATCGAGCGGCTCCCTTAGGATAAGGGAGCTGTCACGGAGTGACTGAGGGATGGGCGTCAAAGCACCGTGCATCCGTCAAAATCTGCGGCAAGCTCCGATTCTGACTCCGCAGATGCTCCTCCGCCCTGTTCCGCTGAAATGGGATTTCAGCGGGTCCGGTTGGTGGAACACCCGTTTTTCCCTGACCTTGCGCGTATCGCATCCCCCTTTATCCCCCTTATCCTAAGGGGGACGGACGTGCTCTCTTAGAATAAGGGAGCTGTCGGCAAAGCCGACTGAGGGATCGTTGTAATAAGAGAGTGTGTCGAATCCTGCGTGTTCCGCAACGTTCGTGGGACATCAACTTCTCCCTCACTCTTTACATCTCACCGATCCCCCTGAGGGCTTCGCCCTCTTTCCCCCTTAGGATAAGGGGGACGTCATCGAGCGGCTGTCCGCGAAGGTGACAGGAGGATGGGCGTCAAAGCACCGTGCATCCCTCAGAATCTGCGGCAAGCTCCGATTCTGACTCCGCAGGTGCTCCTCCGCCCTGTTCCGCGAAAATGGGATTTCCGCGGGTTTGGTTCGTGGGACATCCGCATCTCACGCACTCTTTACATCTCACCAATCCCCATGACCCACCTCACAGCATCCCAACCTTACCGCCCTCACCAACCGTAAGCGTCAGCGTGAAGTGTA
>JAFXKY010000075.1 GCA_017531485.1 Eubacteriaceae bacterium
ATATATATATATATATATATGAAATCAAGCTTTTTCATTGTTTTTCTCAAAATCCTTATCATTTTTTTACGTTACATCAAAACGATTTCTCGGTCGGGTCGGAATCAAAAAAAAAGAAAAGTGCACCTGCACTTTTCTTAATTACTCTACTGTCCTTCCGGAACCTTAGCCGCATCTTTTGATGAAAGAATATTTCCATCCACCTCTGTCGGCACTTTTATCTTCGATGTCCTTATGTCAGAACGCACAAGCGCCACTTCATCCTTTATTTCCCGGGAAATGCTGTCTTCGATCTTCAGATCAACAAATCCGTAACTGATTCCGTGACGATATGAAGCCGCTTCAAGCTGCTCGTTTAAGTACTCATCCACCACAAACATCGCCGCATTCTTTACATACTGCCTGCATGACGCAATGACTTCATCGGAGGATATCTCATACTGGGACGAAAGTATCAGCCTTACTTCGCTTCCCCTGACAAGCTCCGATATTCCGAGCGCACAGGAACCGCAGTTGACAAATATGACATCCGCATTCTTGCCCTTCAGCTCCTCTGCCGCGTTGCGTCCTTTGACGGAATTTGTGTATGAGTTGGTGTATGCATCATAAACCACAACCGTCGGATCTTTGTATTTCGCGCCGTAATAAAATCCCGCGAATATTTCCGTATCATCCGAATCGTATCCGCCGATATACCCTATAACGCCTGTCTTTGACTCTGCCGCCGCAAGATATCCCGCAAGAAATGCGGACTCTTCATCCCTGAACGTTACACTCACCACATTATTCTTTTCCGTCGGAATGTCTGATCCGATCATTGCAAGGACCGCCTTGCTTTTGTCGTCTATGGCGTGTAAAAGCTCATTATTGACAGCATACGACGTTCCGATATAAAGATCTGCTCCGTCCGCAGCCGCTTTTTTTGATACGGCCTTTGCATCATCAAGATCCTTCACCTTGTAAATGTGGCTTTTGAAATCAAAATAATCTCCGTAATAATCTTCGATCTCACTTATTGCGGAAGCAACAAATTCATCGTTGTTGTTCTCCATCCCGACAGGATCGCATACATAAGAAATATTTACCGTTTCATCTATCGGCGTATTTGCAACACATCCGCTCATGAGAATTATCCCTATGATGGATATGATCAATACTGTCATCTTCCTTTTCATATTACTTACCGATATATTCTTCCGCATAGACCGCCGCAACAGCGCCGTCTGCCGCCGCTGTAATGACCTGACGAAGCGGTGTGTTTCTTACATCCCCTACTGCAAAGATCCCTTCTGCGGATGTTTCCATTTTTTCGTTTGTAATAATGTATCCGCCTTCATCCAGATCAACAATACCTTCGAGGAAATCAGTGTTCGGTTTGTATCCTACAAATACGAATACTCCGTCAAGCTCTATATCATACTCTCTGTCTTCTTTCAGGCTTTTTACCGTAAGCGCTGTTACCTTCCCCTCACCTTTTATCTCAACGGGAACATGACTGTATAAAACTTTCACATTCTCATCCCCTTCGATCTTTCTTACGTTTGAGATGTTCGCGCGGAGTTCATCGCGGCGATGAATGACATAAAGCTCGCCGGCAAAACGGCTGAGATAATGAGCCTCCTTGATTGCAGTATCCCCGCCGCCGATAACAGCGACTTTCTTGCCTTTGAAAAAGCCCGCATCACACGTCGCACAGTAAGATACTCCCCTGCCGCGGAATTCTTCTTCGCCTGCAACGCCTGCCATGTTCGGGTAACTTCCCGTGGAGATGATAAGCGCCTTTGCAAAATATTCTCCCATATCGCAGACTACCTTATACCCGCCTTCTGCCTTCTCAACAGCGGAAACGTAATCATACGCAAATTCACATCCGAACTCTTCAGCCTGCTCACACATTCTCTGAGTGAGGGATGTTCCCGTTGCTCCCTTTTCGCTTCCCGGATAGTTTTCCACTTCCGTCGTCGTCGTGATAAGTCCACCGACAGTTTCTTTTTCTATAATGAGGGTTTTAAGTTCGCTTCTTGAGCAGTAAAGTCCTGCGCTGAGTCCTCCGGGACCTGCACCGATTATACAAATGTCATAAATATTATTATCCATGTCTTCTACCTTTTCCTTATAATACTGTAATTATACGATAATCATGGCTCAGTAGCAATAATTTTCGGGAATACAAAATAAAATGAATTAAAAAAGGCCGCACCCGGGCGACCTTTCATCACATATTCATTCCTTCCATTCCGTCCATGGGATCAAAATATGAAATAAGGAAATTCACTACCTCATCCATATCAGAATTCACCATGACCTGCCCCGAAGAGGCGTTTCCGCCGCCTTTAGCATCAAAATTTTCTTTCACTGCGCCGATGGCCGCATTTACGGGACGGTTGATGTTCTGATAAATGATGAGCTTTCTTTCGCTCCTGTCGATTCCCACAAATACCTTCTCCGAACGCTCCATAAGTGTTGCGGCAAGGACCTTCATCTCGTCAATGCTTCCCTCTTTGGTTATGACCCTGATGTCGCTCTGAACAAACTTTTCAAGTTCATACACCATAAGTTCTTCCCTGACTGCGGAAAGCTTCTTTCTGAGGGACGCAATGTCATCGTCCTTTTTTAGGAGCCTGTCAATGACATTATCCACAGTCGATGAAAGATGAGTGTTGATCTTCGATACTATGTCATTTTTCTTTGAATAATCTTCAAGAGCGCTCTGTCCCGCCGTGAAGAATACTTTCATCTTCGAAGCTTTTCTTTCAATACGAAGGATCTTGATGATTCCGATATGCCCCGTGTTTTTTACGTGTACCGCGCAACAAAGGCTGTCATCAACAGACGGAATGCTCACGACCCTCGGACTTTCCACATCACCGAGAACTTTCCTGAGACGGTAATTCTTCAGATCACTCTTTTCAACCACCTTCCATGAAACGTCTATGCAGCTTCTGACGATCTCGTTTGCTTTATTTTCCGTATACCTGATGTTTTCATCCGTAATGTCATCGGACGAAAGATCTATCGCCGCGTATGTATCCGAAAAGTGTACACTTTCCGTCACAAGCGAAAACATATCCGCAAAAATTGCAGAGAGAATGTGCTGAGAGGTGTGCATGATGCTTCTTTCCCTTCTGAGGGGAATATCTGCCCAGCATCTCACTGTATCTCCCACCTCGCCGATATTTCCGTCAAACGAGTAATACACCTTCTCGCCGGTTTCAATACATTCCTCAAGCTTTTTATCCATGCAGTATCCGCAGTCAGCTTCCTCGCCGCCGCCACCGGGATAAAACGGAAAAATGTCGAAGAGATAATAAGTCTTGTCGTTGATACTTATCTTCTCCTCGATCCTGCACTCAAATTCGCTCCTTTCGGGTTCGAGATAATATGCCTTATACAACTTCTGTTCCTCCTTCATATTCCCTTACTATCTCAGATGCAAGAGAAAATTCATCCGTCTTTACATATACATCAACTTCATCATCTATCCATCCGATCACTACCTCTTCAAAAGGCACATGACGATATCTCACGACGTTTTCCATATCCGACGAATCGAGAAGAGCTTTGACTACCACAGCCTTTACGTCCTTCACTCCGCCGAGCAGGATGGTATATCCTTCCAAAAGTTCTTTTTCCATATTTCCTCCAATAGTCTTTGTATGATTATTGTATCGCATCCTGAAATTTATTCGTTTATTGTTAAAATAAACAATGCTCCCTTTGCCGAACGGAAGCATTGCCAAGATAATAAAATATGAAGGAGCCCCGGCTTCCCGCCGGACCCAATGGAGCCGTCTGTACTTTTCGTACCGACTATATCTTTAATTTGCCTGAGACTACATTAACAGAAATTTGACTTTTAGTCAACCACTCAAAGATAAGTTTTACATTATCGTATGTTTGCAACAAAAAAAACTTCAACTCTCCGAAATTCTTTGTACGATTGTACCATACGATTTTTGAATTATTGCCAAGACTGAACATTCATAATCTCATGAAAATAGATGCTTTTCTTAATATATATGAAAAATCACAGTCTGCATCCTTCCGTTAAAAAAATCCCTCCCGAAACGGGAGGGATAAAGAAATTATTTGTTGTAGAAGTTTCTGCCGTATGTATCAACTTCGTCGAAGATCCATCTGTTGACTCTTTCAGCATCCGTATCGCCGATACCAACCATAGCGCCGCCTGCGAATACGTATCCGCCACCGGGGGCAAGAGTGTCGATAAGACGACGTACTTCTTCCCTTACGGAATCTTCCGTTACTGACGGGTGTCCTGCCGGATAGTGAAGGTCGAATCCGCCTACGATAGAGAAGTTATATTCTTTCCAGAATTTTTCCTTGACAGCAACGAGGTCATTCATGTACTGTGCAGGATCCCAGTATTTTACACCGAAATCCATCCAGTCGAGGATATAATCTTCACATCTTCCGCAGTTGTGCATAGCAACGGGGATTCCTCTGTCTGCTGCGATGTTGCACTGTCTTGCGTGGAACGGTTTTACGAGATCGCGGTACATTTCAACTGAAATGAACGGGTCGTTTGCTGTTGCCATGTCGTCTGTGCAGTTGAAGATGTCCGGTTTGTAATAATCAATAGTCTTTTCTGTTATGAGTGAGAAGAAGTCGCAGAGATATTCCATGAATTCCTTTACTGCATCCGGCTCTTCGTACATAGCGCAAAGACCTTCCGTGAATCCCATGAAGTTCATGAGAAGCTGGAAATAACCTACGTGTGTGCCGTATGTGAGAGCTGATTCGTTTCTGTCAAAATAAAGGTTGTCAAGGTCTCTTTTGCATACGAGTTCCCAGTTTACGTCTGAAAGATCCGGTGCCTTTACCACTTCATGCCATTTTGTAATGTCTTCGAGGATGAATCTGCCCGGTGTCGGAAGAGCTGCGCCGCCTGTTTCGACAGTCGGTGTGTATTCAATTCCCCAGTAATCCTTATAGGGTTTTCCCGGTTCGCCTCTCTGCATTGGAATAACGCTTGAGAAGATCATTCCTGTCGGTTCGGGATATGTACCGTTTTTATCATATCCGTAAGACATTTTCGGGACCCAGTGCGGAACTTCGCCCTTTGAAAGCATGAGATAATTTTCTCTTTCTGTAATGCGTGCCATAAAATATTCTCCTTTACATTATTGTTCAAAAATATACTTTCTTACGAAAAATATACCCTTTTTCGTAATTATCTTATCACTCTGTAAGGTTATCAGTCAAATATTTCTTTTATTATTCGGCAACTTCGTATTTTCCCCACATTTCCGTAACTCTTCACAATATCCGTTTTGTGCATTCAAAACAAATACTTATGATTTCCCAACTTAATATCCGCAAACATCACACAGCCAGTCGAGATATTCCTCGCTCGCGCCGTACTGCTTCGCCATCTTCAAAAGCGCATTGAGTTCATTTATATCCGCCACTTCCGTTGCATTGTCGGATATGTAGATAGCTTTCTGACGGAATGCCTTTGCGTAGATGTCATTCGTGAAGTTCTGCGTCACCCCTTCCACAAGCGGCGCAAATTTCGGCATCGCATAGAGGATATTTTCCCTCGTCGGTTCCTTGAACTGTTCGTATTCTTCATCATTTTTCTTGCTGCTTGTCCTTCCGGAAGAAGACGACGTTTTCTTTTTCTTCTTTTCGTATTTCTCTATCAGATCCGCTTTGAGATCATAAAAATAATCCTCCTTCTCATCGCGCGCCTTGTCGTAATCCGCTTCGTATTCATACTCCGAATCGAGAAGATCCGTCTTGTACATCGTCTTCAGACTGTCAAGTTCGCTGAGAGTATTTACAAACTGCGCATCATTCACAGCCCTTCCGAATTCATTTTCATAATCCGCCTGATTTTTGTCTGCGGCGCCGCTTCTTGTGAGATATGCGCCGTATTCCACGGAAGTATCCGCCCCGTCAACAGCCGATACGTTTTTCATTGATGCCATACCTTTCGTATGCATCAAAAGATCGTTCTTCGCAGATCTTTTCTCATCATCCATCATTCTTTTGACATCGACGATGATCTCTGCGATCCTCTGATAATTTTCATTAAATGTGCTCATAGTTTTCCTTTCTTCGCAAACAAAAGTGTTTTTACATTAAGCAAAAACACTTTCCATACACATTATATTACATATCCCTGCGACATTCCACGTCATAATGATGCGGCGGTCGATTCCATGGCACCTGCTGTCGCATAGACAACTGCGGAGAGCCCTACGAGTACATAAACGATCCTTGAAAGCATGCTCTGAGAGCCGCCGAACAGGAGCGCAACGACGTCAAGCCCGAAAAGACCGATCAGCCCCCAGTTCACGGCGCCGACGATCATGAGTATAAGTGCTATTTTAGATGCAATTCTCATAATTTCACCTCCATGAACTATTCTCTGCGGCAAAACGGATCTTATTCTTATTTTATATGTCAGAATATTACTTTTTTAATATTATATTAAAAAGGAGAAACTTATGAATAAAATCACTTTACCTTTCCCATACCTTACGGCGATCTCCGACTTTATGGAAATAATCGCCCTTGCAATGATCCTCAGCATATTCTGTACGTCGCTGACGGAAGTATTGAAAAACGTTCTCGCACCAAAATTCTGCGGGAAAAATTCCACCTGCATGATAGCGTTAAGCGGTCTGGTCAGTCTGTTTGTGGGTATTTTCTGGCGGTTCTGTTTTGCGAAAAACGACCTCTCTTTCGCCGATTCTCTGTGGCTTTCCGCAAGTCTGTGGCTCGGTTCTCAGGGATTTTTCATCTCCCTCGAAGAAAGTGACGGCTTTCTTGGAAAATATTTCAGAAGCTTCGGCGAAATCACCGAATCGTTCTCTCCACCTCAGGATCTTTCCTGCGAAGAATTATTATCGGAAAACGCCGCCCTCAAAGAAGAAATACTCTCCCTCCGCAAGCAGCTCGACCTGCCCGTTATTCCCCCACCCGATGCACCGGATGACGAAAGTGAACCATTCCGCTTCCCCGTGAATTATATCGCCGTATCAACCCCGTTCACTCCGCAGGAACATTATGCCGTCGATTTCGGGTGGAGCCGATCAAACGGCGGACCGTCACAAAACATATTCTCAGCCTTCTCAGGAACCGTCGACATGGCAGGCTTTTACTCCGGAGGCGCAGGCAATATGGTCAGGATATATTTTGATGATACGAAAAATAACTGCCGCTGGTATGGCATATATAAACACCTCTCTGAAATAACCGTAAAAGCGGGAGATAACATATCTCTCGGTGACAAGATCGGTAAAATGGGATCAACAGGCGATGCAGAAGGTAATCACCTTCATTTTGACCTGATAAAAGCCGGATATGCCGAAAGATATACTCAGACCGAGAAAAACCGTGCAAAATACTCCGTCGACCCCATCAAATTTCTTTACGCGTATCCGGAACAGACCGTCGGAGAAGTGACCGATGAAAAATATAATATCAAAAGACTTGTAAAGACATAAAAAAGAAGGAAGCCTGAGCTTCCTTCCGTAAAAAGAGTGTGTATTTTTATGATAGAAATCATAAATCGGATTAAGCATTCATTGTAGCTGCTTTTGCAACAGCGTCTTCGATTGTACCAACCATGAAGAATGCGTTTTCCGGAAGATCATCGTGTTTACCTTCGAGGATTTCCTTGAAGCCTCTGATAGTATCTTCGATAGCAACGTACTGACCTACGAAACCTGTGAACTGTTCAGCAACGCGGAACGGCTGTGAGAGGAATTTTTCGATCTTTCTTGCACGTGCAACTACGAGTTTATCGTCTTCACCAAGTTCGTCCATACCGAGGATTGAGATGATATCCTGGAGTTCTTTATATCTCTGGAGGATTTCCTGTACGCTTCTTGCTACCTGATAGTGTTCCTGACCAACAACCTGCGGGTCGAGGTTACGGCTTGTAGAGTCGAGCGGGTCAACTGCCGGGTAGATACCTTTTTCAGCGATAGAACGGTTAAGAACTGTTGTAGCGTCAAGGTGTGCGAATGTTGTAGCAGGAGCCGGGTCAGTAAGGTCGTCGGCAGGAACGTATACTGCCTGTACTGATGTTACTGAACCGGATTTTGTAGATGTGATTCTTTCCTGAAGTGTACCCATTTCAGTAGCGAGTGTCGGCTGGTAACCTACTGCTGACGGCATACGTCCGAGAAGAGCAGAAACTTCTGAACCTGCCTGTGTGAAACGGAAGATGTTGTCGATGAAGAGGAGAACGTCCTGATTCTGTTCATCACGGAAGTATTCAGCCATTGTAAGACCTGTAAGAGCAACTCTCATACGTGCTCCTGGCGGCTCGTTCATCTGACCGAAGCAGAGGGCTGTTTTCTGTAAAACGCCTGATTCCTTCATTTCATAGTAAAGGTCGTTTCCTTCTCTTGTTCTTTCGCCTACACCTGCGAATACTGAGATACCACCGTGTTCTGTAGCGATGTTGTTGATAAGTTCCTGAATAAGAACTGTTTTACCAACGCCTGCACCGCCGAAGAGACCGATCTTACCACCCTTCTGATACGGGCAGATAAGGTCGATAACTTTGATACCTGTTTCAAAGATTTCCGGTGTTGTTGTAAGTTCGTCGAACTTCGGAGCTTCTTTGTGGATTGATGAGAACTGAGCACCTTCTGTGTTCATTTCCTGACCGTCGATAGCCTGACCGAGAACGTTAACCATTCTTCCGAGTGTTACGTCGCCAACCGGGATGCTGATTGAAGAACCTGTGTCAACAGCTTCCTGACCACGAGCGAGACCGTCCGTAGAGTCCATAGCGATGCATCTTACAACGTTGTCACCAAGGTGCTGAGCAACCTCGATAACCAATACGCCGTTAGCTGTATTAATGTTTATAGCATTATAAATCTGTGGCAAATGTCCATCTTCGAACTTAACGTCAACGACCGGTCCGATTACCTGAACAATTGTACCGATATTTTTGCTCATTGGTTATATAACCTCCTATTTTTTTAATCTGTCTCCGGTATTAGCAAGGTCGATTCTTGCCATAGCCTTCATAAGCGAAATTCTTGCAACTTCGAATGCTGCGTCATTCTTTGCGATTTCCGCTTCGGCTCTTTGTTTTGCTGCCATAGCTCTTTCAAGATCGATTTCTTCCGGCCATTCGGCAACGTCTACCAGGATAATTGTTTCAGTTGGCTGAACAAGGGCAAATCCGCCGAAAAGTGTTGCTTTTTTCGTCGGTGTATCACCTTCCTCAAAAATGGAGATAGTGCCGTAGCCTATTTCCGCAGTAAGAGGTGAGTGATTTGCGAGGGCAGAGAAACCGCCTACCGCACCCTTTGCGTCTACTGAAAATCTTTCAACTTCACCTTCAAAGAATAATCTTTCCGGTGTGATTATTTTTAAATTCATTTTACTCACGCTTTAGCCCTCCTTAACCGATAGCATCTGCGCCTGCAATAATTTCAGTAAGTTCCTGAGTAATTGCAGCCTGACGAGCTCTGTTATAGCTGAGGGAAAGATTTGCGATCATTTCATCCGCATTTTCTGTTGCGTTTTCCATTGCTGTCTTTCTCGCAGCCTGTTCACCTGCGCTGTTTTCGATGCAGGCACCGTAAATTGCGTTGATGATATATCTCGGTACAAGGTAATCAAGGAGTTCTTCAGCATCCGGCTCGAATGTCATAATAAGACCACTCTTGCCTACTCTCGGAGCTGTTGAAACAGGGAATTCGAATCCGAATGAGTCAACTTCGTCCTGAACTTCCGTAAGATCTGCTGTAAGCGGGAAAAGCTGAACGTGTGAAGGTCTCTGGGAAAGAACTGAAATGAAGCGGTTGTATACTACATATACATTTCCGACAACCTTGTTTTTGTAAAGGTTCATTGCAGTGTTTGCGATGTCAGTGGAGAATTCCAGTGACGGAGTTTCGCTCTTTCCTGTGTATGTTCCGAGAACTTCGATGTTGTTTCTTCTTGCGAAGTATTCTGCAGATTTGTTACCTACTGCTAAAACTGCAGCGGGTCTTCCTGATTCGTTCATAAGTGACTGAGCGTATTTAAGAAGGTTTGAGTTGAAACCGCCTGCAAGACCCTTGTCTGCTGTGATAACGATATAAAGGTCTTTTTCTACGCCATTCTTCACGAGGAATGTGTTCTGCGGAGCATCAACTGCTGCTGCGATAGTCTGCAGAGAGCTGATGATGTATGCTGTATAAGCTTTTCTTGCTTCGGCTCTTTCTCTTGTACGTCTGAATTTAGAACTTGATACGAGCTCCATTGCGTGAGTGATTTTTTTCATGCTGCTTACGCTGTTGATTCTGTCTTTAATAGCGCGTATTGAAGCTGCCATAATTCACCTCACAAATTAATATTAGCACTTGAATGTTGCTTTGAATTCGTTGATGAGATTGTCAACCTTAGCTGAGAGCTCATCGCTGAGTGAAGATGCGTTTTTGAGTTCATCGAGAACGTCTGAGTAACGTAAGTTAGCGAATTCGATGAGTTCTTTTTCGAATCTCTTGATTTCTGTTACAGGAACATCGATTGCGAAGTTGTTTGAAACTGCGTAAATTACGAGAACCTGGTCAGCAACCTTCATCGGAGAATACTGATCCTGTTTGAGGAGTTCTACGATTCTCTTACCTTTTTCGAGAGCTGCCTTTGTTTCTTTATCAAGGTCAGAACCGAACTGAGCAAAGCTTTCGAGTTCACGGTACTGTGAATATTCAAGACGGAGCGGACCTGCGATCTTCTTCATTGTCTTGATCTGAGCAGAACCACCAACACGGCTTACTGAGATACCCGGGTTAACTGCCGGACGAACACCTGAGTTGAAGAGGCCTGTTTCAAGGAAGATCTGACCGTCTGTGATTGAAATTACGTTTGTCGGGATGTATGCTGATACGTCACCGGCCTGTGTTTCGATGATCGGAAGCGCTGTGAGTGAACCACCTTTTTCAAGACGAGCTGCTCTTTCGAGAAGTCTTGAGTGTAAGTAGAATACGTCACCCGGGAAAGCTTCACGTCCTGGCGGACGACGGAGAAGAAGTGACATTGAACGGTAAGCAACAGCGTGTTTTGAAAGGTCATCATAAACGATGAGAACGTCTTTGCCTTCGCCCATGAAGTATTCACCGATTGCGCATCCTGCGTAAGGAGCGATGTACTGAAGCGGTGCAGATTCTGATGCTGTAGCTGCAACTACGATTGAGTAGTTCATAGCGCCTGCTTCTTCGAGTTTGCCAACGATCTGAGCAACTGTAGAAGCTTTCTGTCCGATAGCTACGTAAATGCAGATTACGTCTTCACCCTTCTGGTTGATGATCGTGTCGATAGCGAGAGCAGTTTTACCTGTCTGTCTGTCGCCGATGATAAGTTCACGCTGACCTCTTCCGATAGGAATGAGTGCGTCAACTGCTTTGTAACCTGTCTGGAGCGGCTGGTCAACGCTCTTTCTTTCGATTACACCGGGAGCCTTTGTGTCAACGGCTCTTGATTCTGTAGTTGTAATAGCGCCTTTGCCGTCGATGGGCTGTCCGAGTGCGTTTACAACTCTTCCGAGCATAGCGTCGCCTACGGGAACTTCTACGATTCTTCCTGTGCAGCGAACTTTGTCGCCTTCTTTGATTTCGCTGTCGTCACCGAGGATAACGCAACCTACGTTGTTTTCTTCAAGGTTGAGAACCATGCCGTAGATTGAGTTCGGGAATTCGATAAGCTCACTTGCCATAGCCTTGTCGAGGCCATGGATTCTTGCGATACCGTCACCAACCTGAACAACAGTACCGTAATCAGAAGTTTCGAGCTTTGATTCATAGCTCTTGATCTGTTCTTTTATTAATCTGTTAATTTCTTCGGGTCTGAGATTCATTGCTTTGTGTCATACCCCTCTCTTACGAAATTTTTATTTGCTTTAAAGCATTTTTCAAACCGTTGAGTTTGCTGCTGACGCTTGCGTCGAGCATTACGTTTCCTACATAAAGCTTCATGCCGCCGATGATTGACGGGTCAACCTGTGTTGTAAGAACGATTGTTTTGTTATATTTCTTTGTGAGCATATCTTTGATTCCTGCGATATCCTCATCTGTCAATTCGATAGCTGTTACTGCCAGAGCTTCAAGAATATTCTTCTTGGCTTTGTACTGTTCTTCGAATTCGTAAAACATTTCCTTGAGTTCATCTGTGTGTGATTCGTCAACGATGAGTTTAAGGAAGTTGAGTAAGTAGATGTTTCCGCCTTTGAGTGCGGCTTCAAATAACGATTTTTTATCGTTTGATGAAACCATGTCCATGTTGAGGAAGTCCACGAAAGAAGCATTGTTTGAAAGTTCTTCGTTTACTGCCTTGAACTGTTCATAGATCTCATCCATGCAGTTTTCTTCTACAGCTATCTCCATCAATGAATTCACATATTTTTTTACAGCTAAGCTCATAATTAAACCTCTTTAAACTGGTTTATGGATTCGCTGATGAGATTCATATGATCTTCTTTGTTTAAAGACTTTCCAACGATCTTTTCTGCCGCTTCAATTGTGAGGTCGATCATAGAGCCCACGAATTCTTTTTCGGCACGTTCCTGCTGTACTTTGATGTCTTTCTTTGCGTTTTCTACGATTTCCGCTGCCTGTTTCTGAGCGTCTGCGATGATCTTTGCTTTTAAAGCTTCAGATGCATCTGATGCTTCTTTGAGCATCTGAATACGTTCTTCTTCGAGGCTTTCCATCTTTGCTTTACATTCTCTTTCGATCTGCTCAGCTTTCTTTGTTGCTTCATCAGCGCTGTCAAGACCTGATGTGATCTGTTTTTCTCTTTCTTCCATGATGCCCTTTACTTTTGCGTAAAACATCGTCTTAACGATCGTGAAGAAAAGGAAGAATGAAACGCCCTGGATAGCAATCTGATAAAGCAGAGGAAGATTCAAATTAATATACCACTCGTTCACTTTGTTATCTCCTTATTATGTAATTTAACAGCCAATTAGTTTAACGGTTTAACAAACATAAGAATAAGTGCTACTACGAGTCCGTAAATACCTGTTGTTTCTGCTACCGCTGCACCGAGAAGCATTGTTGTTGTGATCTGGCTTGATGCTTCCGGCTGTCTTCCTACTGCGAGCGCACCTTTACCTGCTGCGTATCCCTGACCTATACCAGGTCCGATAGCTGCAAAACCTACTGCGAGGCCTGCTCCGATTGCACTGCAAGCGTGAATGAACTGATCACCTGTGAAGTTTGTAATTTCCATTATCTATTTTCCTCCAAATCAACCAAACGGTTTAACGAACATAAGGATAAGGGCTACTACGAGTCCGTAAATACCTGTTGTTTCCGCTACCGCTGCACCAAGAAGCATTGTTGTTGTGATTGAGCTTGATGCGTCCGGTCTTTTTCCTACTGCGTCTGCACCGCTTCCTGCTGCGAATCCCTGACCTATACCGGGTCCGATTGCCGCGAAGCCTACTGCAAGACCTGCGCCGATTGCGCACATTCCGCGTACTACATGAATACCTTCGATCATTTTAGCCTCCGATTATTCTCCACCCATAGCATCGCCGATATTACATACCGCGAGCATTGTGAAGATGAGCGACTGAATGAAACCTGAGAACAGGTCGAAGTATCCGTGAATGAACGTAGCAGCAAGGATAGGAACACATAAAATTGCCAGTCCTGTTGTTGCAAGTCTTCTTGCAAACTTGCTGTCAATGCTCTTGAGAGCTGCCTGGATCTTCTTGATGTTGCCTGTTGCAACGAGGAAGACGAGGACAAGACCTATCAGGCATGTGTAGGCTACAACGAATCCGTTGTTTACGTAAAGCTGATAGAAGAGCGTGGAAATAACGATACCTGCGAACAAGTTACCGAACATACGAAGCGCGAGCGAAATGATCGGTGCGATCGTTCCGAAGATGTTCATGGGAAGGAACAAGAAGAACGGTTCGAAGAATGACTTAATGTATCCGCCGATGCCGTTTGTCTTGATCTTGTTTGATTCCATAAGATATACTGTCGCCAAACTCAGCGGAAGCATCGTTGCGATGTCTGCTGTCGGTGCTCTGAAGATACCGAGGAACATAAATCCACTCCAGTTACAGACGATGAAGAAAGAAAACAGTGAAAGGAAATACGGTGCGTATTTATCCTTCGCTTTCTTGCCGCCTGCACTTTCTGCGAAGCCGTCAATAGCGCCTACGATCATTTCGGCAAGAACCTGACCTTTTGACTGAGGAACAAGTGAAAGGTTTCTCGTGAGAACGAAGAAAACTATCAGAATGATCCCCATAAACAGCCAAGTATTCACCATTGTGTTTGTAATCGGAACATCGCCGATCCAGAACAAGGCCTTAATTGAACTGATTTCCAAGAATACATCACTCCTTATTTGTTTTTTTTGTATTAATTAAATTCAGCACATAAATTGCAATATTTACAGACAAGAGTCCGACTATAACCGCTACCGTATCGAGTCTGTCCGATGCGAAGCCGATATAAAGCGCACCGGCCTTCATCACGAAACGCACGAAATACTGTATCGTAACGAAAAAAGCCGCCGCTTTGGAATCCTCTTTGTAAACAGAGCGCTCCATTGCCGATTTAAGTAATCTGAAATTGATTATACTGAATATAAGACCGAAGAGAATTCCCGAAATAAATTCCCTTCTGTTTGAAAAAAGTAAGCCTGCGATACAAAGAATAACGCAGATGACGACTGCCCCGACACAAATGCTTGTGAAAGACAAAAGATCTGCATTTTTAAATTTTTCCCTTATAGAATTTCTTTGACTCATTACTTACACCCGATTGTATCCATTATTGTAAAAATACCGCGCCGTATCCACAGCGCTACACCGCATATCATACTATACAAATTCTGAAAAATCAAGATTTTTAAACCTGACCCCCGAAAAACTTGAACGAAAGCTTTAGAGTGGAATTCTTATTCAAATTTCTCTCATTTTTATTGAAAACCCCTGCCGATTGTTCAAAAGCAAATAACTTGCCGCAAAAACCGGCAGGAGTGCTTTTCAATGATTCAATTTTCGTCTGTTTTGTCGTCTGTTTCTTCCGGATCTTTCTTCATGTACTTTCCGAAAGTCGCAAATGCATTTTTATATGCGGCACCGATCCCCATGACCGTCAGGAATATAAGCCCCCAAGGCGCACACCCGAGCCACTTGTCAAGGCAATACCCGCAGAATATTCCCGCACCGATGGGAGATATCATGTTGTAACCGAGCTGACTGACAAGAACAAGGGGTCTGACAGTTCTCTGCATGACCGGCTGTTCGTTATCCTGCCTGTTGTCGTCTTTTTTATTATCCGTCATACTTCCAGTTTCTCCACTATAACACCCGCTTCGTTCAGGATCTCAAGAGACGCTTCGTCGGGATATCCTTCGAGATATTTTACGTTTCTGATCCCCGCATTGATAATCATCTTCGCACAAAGAACGCACGGAGAGTGACTTATATATATGGTAGCTCCCGTTATGGACACTCCGTATACCGCCGCCTGGATGATCGCGTTCTGTTCGGCGTGGATGCCTCTGCAAAGCTCATGGCGCTGTCCGGAAGGTACTCCCATCTGTTCACGGAGACAGCCGAGCTCTTCGCAGTGCTTAACTCCTTTAGGCGAACCGTTATATCCCGTAGAAATGATGCGGTTGTCTTTTACGATTATTGCCGAAACGTCCCTGCGGAGACATGTGGAACGCTTTTTCACCGTACCGAGCATTTCCGCGAAATACTCATCCCATGTTGGTCTGTTTTTCATATTATTTCGTACCAAAGATTCTGTCGCCTGCATCTCCGAGACCCGGAACGATGTATTTGCGTTCGTTGAGGCCTTCGTCTTTTGCGGCACAGTAAATTTCTACGTCAGGATGCGCTTTTGAAAGCGTTTCGATTCCTTCCGGAGCAGCGATGATGCACATGAACTTGATGTTCTTCGCGCCCTTTTCCTTGAGGAAATCAACTGCCGCAACGGCACTTCCGCCTGTCGCGAGCATCGGGTCGAGCACGATACATGTTGCTGTTGTGATGTTGTCGGGCAGCTTGCAGTAATAAGAAACGGGTTTCGCTGTTTCTTCGTCACGGTAAAGACCTACGTGACCCACTTTGGCATTCGGAAGAAGGTTGAGCATTCCGTCAACCATGCCAAGACCTGCCCTGAGGATAGGAATGATAGCTACTGAATTTCCCGCTACTCTCTTTACCGTCGTTTCGCAGATAGGTGTCTTGACGTTGACATCTTCAAGGGGAAGATCTCTCGTTACTTCATATGCCATGAACATACCGATCTCGCTGATAAGTTCCCTGAAAAGTTTGTGATCTGTGTTTTCATCTCTGATAATACCTACTTTATGCTGGATCATCGGGTGATCAAATATCATTACTTTGCTCATTGTCTTTGTCTCCTTATTTGTTTTCGTAATCTGTAATGAGGTTTACTCTTCTTTCGTGTCTGCCGCCTTCAAATTCCGTTGTGAGGAAGTTTTCAACCATTCTTTCAGCCGTCCATACTCCGACGACCTTTTCGCCCATGGCGAGAATGTTTGCGTTGTTGTGTTTGCGCGTCATCATAGCGCTGTATTCATCACAGCAGTGCGCACATCTGATGCCTTTGATCTTGTTTGCGGCGATGCTGATGCCGATGCCTGTGGAGCACACGAGAATTCCGAGGTCACACTCTCCGTTTGCCACCGCTTCACCTGCGGCAAAGGCGTATTTCGGATAATCAACGCTTGTTACCGCGTCATCACATCCGAAATCAACAAATTCATATCCTTTTTCCGAAAATACTTTCTTGATATGTTCTTTTAAGTTGTATCCGCCGTGGTCACTGCCAATTGCAATTTTCATTGTTTGTTTCCTTTCAGGTAATTTATTATTATTTCAAGATATGCGCTTATTTCTTCACATACCTTTTCATACACTATGTCATCCATCATGTACGGATCAGATATATCTTTCACCATAACACCTTCATCACATTTTCCCGCAAACTCTCCGAGAGTAAATACCTTCCCGTTTACAACTTCGGGAAAATACATCTCAATGATGCGTTTGTGTGAATTTCCCATTGTGAGGATAAGATGCGAATTTTTCAGCATCTCTTCGCTGAGCTGCCTTGAACGGTGAGAAGAAATGTCGAGTCCTCTCAATGAGCAGGCATGCAGGCTTCCCGACGACGCCATAAGCCCGTCCATGGTGGAAACTCCGGCGGAAGATGCGAAATACTCACCGTCAAGCCCGCGTTCCGCAAGCAGATCATTCATGATATATTCAGCCATGGGACTGCGGCAGGTGTTGCCGGTGCAGACGAAAAGTATTTCTTTCATGCTCTCCCCCAAGTAATGTTTATTTAGTATATTGTATCATATTGCAGTCAACATTTAAATCTTTATTTCAAAATAATTTTCGAAAGAAAAACCAAACACTGATCGGAACTTTCAAAAAGAATTCAACGTATGCCCACACCCATCCGTGGGCAGGCACAAATGCTCCGCTTTTCGCCTGCCCTTCGCGCCCCTGCTCCGCAGCCCCGCTGCCCGCCCACACGCGTCCGAACTCCGTTCTGACGCGTGACAATAATGTTGAAAAGTGCTGTCGCACTTTTCTTTTGTTCAGATTCCCCGCCCGCCTCCCCGCCGCCGTGCTCAGCGGACCCCGCTGAGCGCCGAAGGCTCCGCCTTCGGCAAAAATCCGCATCCGCGGATTTTACGGCGGCGCGCGGGAAATAAAAAAGCCCTGAGAAAACTCAGAGCCTGATGTATTCATCCATAGCTTTTGTAAGACGGTTCATGTACGCATCTCCGACTCCGCGAAGATCGGTGCAGCATACGTATATCTTCTTTATACCGATTTTATCACAATAACGGAAGTGCGCGAAAAGCTCGTGTGCCGCTGTAGCAAGATCTTCCCTGCTTCCCAGAGAAAGCTTTACGGGACACTCCGCAAGCGACAACACTCCGTCAAAAGCAATAACTGCCGTATCTTCATCGTGAGAAACAGAATTGAGATAATCCGCCGTGTCCTCGTCTGTTCCGTCAAGGGCAATGACGTATGATGAAGGCTTGTAATGACGGTACTTCATCCCCGGCGATTTCGGACGTATCTTCTGGTCCTCACTCAAAGATGCTTCATCAAGGGGAACGATCTCTGAAAGCTCCTCAGCCGTGACAGCTCCCGGACGCAGAATGCGGACTTTGTCCCCCGTGCAGTCCACAACGGTGGATTCAAGCCCAACTTCGCACATATTTCCTGCCAGGATCACATCACACTTGCCGTTCATGTCCTCAATGGCGTATTCCGCTTTTGTAGGCGACGGACGGCCGGAAATGTTGGCGCTCGGCGCCGCAACGGGAACAGAAGCCTTTGCGAGGAAATCACGGGCAAACCTGTCCGACGGAACCCTGACTCCGACGCTGTCAAGCCCTGCCGTAACCGAATCACTCAGCCTGTCCGAACGCTTTACTATTACGGTTATCGGCCCCGGCATAAACTTTCGGGCAATGACTTTCGCCCACTCGCTTACTTCCCCTACGTATTCATAACAATCCTCAAATCTCGCAAAATGTACAATAAGCGGATTGTCCTGCGGGCGTCCTTTGGCGGTAAATATCTTCTTTACCGCTTCCGTGTTCGTCGCATCCGCCCCGAGCCCGTATACAGTTTCTGTGGGGAATACGACGATGCCGCCGTTTTTTATTGCATCTGCCGCATTGTTTATGGCAGTTTCGTAAATTTTATCGTCTGTAAGATCATATATTTCAGTATTCATATCTTCACCGCATTATTATTTGTAATAATGTATTATATCAAAATATCTTCCGTAATTCCAAACATTTATAGTATAATATCATAAAATCCATATCCCTGACGGACCAATTTGCAGAAATCTCCTTTTTATGCCGTACACCACAGCAAAAACCTGCATATCTCCCGAAACGGGTACTCTTAAAAGGCACAGAAGCCTTTATAAAATATAATAAGGAACGTATACCAATGAGAAAATATTTTTTACACACCCACCGCCTCTCTTTCGGAACATGGAACCATGACGACATTCCCCTGGCAAGAAGCCTCTGGGGAGATAAGGACGTCACAAAATATATTTCCGCTACAGGCACCTTTTCGGAAGAAAACATCCTCAGCCGCCTCAGTACGGAAATAAAGAATTACGAAACATATAACATACAGTACTTTCCCATTTTCGAAACGGCCACAGGAGATTTCATCGGCTGCTGCGGACTGCGCCCTTACGTAGATGATGATACCACCCTTGAGATCGGTTTTCACCTTAAAAAAGAATTCTGGGGAAAAGGATTCGCAACGGAAGCGGCGACAGCAATGATAAAGTATGCTTTTGAAACGCTTAACAAAGAAAAGCTGTTCGCAGGTCATAACCCCAAAAACGAAGCATCTCGCAAAACCCTTAAAAAACTCGGATTCATTTACACCCACGACGAGTTTTATGCTCCCACAGGCCTTATGCACCCGTCATATATAAAGACAAAAATGTAAACTGCAAATAAAAATCCTCATTAAATAATAAAGAAATGAGGATTTTATAATTTTATTAGGAAATATTATTTATCCCTTGCCTTATTCGGTCACTTATGCTATAATACACAACATCGGAAAAACAATCCGGTTTATTTTATAAGGCATTTTTCCTTTATCACCCACAATCTTATCGCCTGAATTGTCAGAAAACTTTCAGCACAAATCCCAAAAGAGAAATAACCTTTAAAGGAACCGATTTTATTCCGAAAGCGGCAATAAACTTAATAAAAGAACGGAGAAACAATTATGAGCACAAAACACTATGAATTTTCAAAGAGAGTAAAAGGGATCAACGCTTCACCCATCCGTAAGTTTGCATCCCACAGCGAAAAAGCCAAAAAGGAAGGTAAGACAGTCATCCCCCTTAACATCGGACAGCCTGACGTAGTTACCCCGAAGGAATATCTCTCTGCTATTGCCGCCATTGATTCTTCCGTTATAGCTTATACATCCTCAAACGGCATCAACGAAGCCATTGATGCATTCAGAGATTATTTCAAGACCCTCGGAATGCCTTTCGAAAGCGAAGACATCCTCATCACAACAGGCGGAAGCGAAGCTCTCACATTCGCAATTTCCACGCTCTGCGATGACGGCGACGAGATCCTCGTTTTTGAACCGTACTATGCAAACTACAACACACTCGCCAAGATTTCAGGCGCGAAGATCGTTGCAGTAACGACAGTTCCGGAAAATAATTTTGCCCTTCCGTCATACGAAGTGATCAAAGAAAAAATTACGGACAGAACAAAAGCTATCTTAGTTACCAATCCCAACAACCCCACAGGTTCCGTCCTCGACAGAAGCGAGATCGAACTTATCGTAAAGCTCGCCCTTGAAAACGACCTGTTTATCATTGCAGACGAAGTATACAGAGAATTCATCTACGCTGATAAAGGATATATCTCATTCACCGAATATCCGGAATGTCTTGAAAACTTAGTCGTCGTTGACAGCGTATCAAAACGTTTCAGCGGATGCGGAATCCGTATCGGATGCGTTGCTTCAAAGAACGACGAATTTATCGCAGAAGTATTGAAGCTTTGTCAGTCACGTCTCTGCGCACCGTACGTTGAACAGATCGGTACTGCCGCAATGTTCAAAGTTGACCACTCATACATCGACGAAGCTATAAAGTCATACCGCGACAGAAGAGATCTCTGCATCAAGCTCATGCAGAATATCGAAGGCACAGTATGCCAGATCCCCGACGGAGCATTCTACTTCATCCTCGGTCTTCCCGTTGAAGATGCCGAAGACTTCACTGGCTGGATGCTTGGAGAATTCGATGTTGACGGCGAAACGATCATGCTTTGCCCGGCTAAAGACTTCTACGCAACTCCGGGAAAAGGTCTCAACGAAGTCAGAATCAGCTACTGCATCGCTGAAGACCGCCTCATAAAGGCAGCAAACATCCTTGAAAAGGGACTTAAGGAATACAGAAAGGTAAAAGGATTGGAATAATACGTAATCCATAAACCAATCACGGAAATTCTTTAAAATATAAAGGCACGGATAAATCTCCGTGCCTTTAAAAATTCCGACATATCATTATCATTATTCGTGATACAAGTAAAATACCTGCTTTCAGCCGGTTTTATTTCACTATACCGACGAATGTCACGACAACCAAAATCCATCAGTAACTAAAACTTCCCTCTCAGTTCAACGACCTTTCCGAGGATCTCCACGGGAGTGTTGATGACTTCGCGGAGAGTGAAAAACCTCGGCGGATAAGCGGGGTTGAACGCGATAAGCGTTATTCCATCTTCATGCTTTATTACCTTCTTCACCGTCGCGTCCTCATTTCCTACCAACACCACCGCCACATCTCCCGAACGGATGTCGCTCTGGCGGCGGACGATGACCGTGTCGCCTTCGATCATTCTCGGGCTCATGCTGTCGCCTTTCACCATAAGACCGAAGAATTCTCCCGACTCTGCCATCTCCGCAGGGATATATTCATACGCAAGGATCTCTTCCACAGCTTCCACGGGCAGCCCTGCCTGAACCTTCCCGATGACGGGGATCTTGGCTGTTTCAACGACGACTTCTTTTCCCATAAGATAGTCTATCCTCACGTCAAAAACTTCCGCGATCCTTTCTATCATGCTCACCGCAGGCATGGAAGTCCCGCTTTCCCACCTTGAAACGGTGGAGCGTTCCACATGAAGGATCTCAGCAAGATCCGACTGATTCATTTTTGCCGTAAGGCGGAGAGTTTTTAGCTTTGTGGCAAACATTTTCTTTCCTTTCCCCGATCATTCTCAGACCGCAACAGTAACTTCTGAAGTTATTTTACTAAAATTGCAAACCCAATACAACAATATTTGAAAATAATTTTTCTTTTACATTTGACCGTCTGCTTTATTGTGGTATACTTTAATAGTTAGCTCATACCATATAAAGAGGTAATTATGACAAAGGCAAATGCATACGTAAAGATAAATACGGACAATTTAAAACATAACTATAATATAATAAAACGGCTTTCCGGAGACAAGAAAATAATCTCCATCATCAAAGCCGACTCCTACGGCCACGGCAGCGTCGAATGCATGAAAATATTATCCTCCCTCGGATGCGACTTTTTCGCCGTTGCGAACATAAACGAAGCCGTCATTATCAGAGAACATAACCCCACCTGCAATATCCTCATCCTCGGATTTGTGGACGAAGACGACATTGAGTACGCTGTATCAAATAACTTCTCCATGTGTCTTTATTCCCTGAATTTCGCGAAAAAAGCTGATGAGATCTCAAAGAAGACCAATATCCCCGCCCGTCTTCACATAAAGATAAATTCAGGCATGAACCGCCTCGGTTTCGATCCTGAAAAATTCGGCCGTACGGCGAAAGTGCTTTCAACTCTCAAAAACATATCCCTCGAAGGCATTTTCAGCCACTTCTCCACAGCAGACGAAGAAGACCTTAAGTATACAAAAATGCAGTACTCAGTTTTTCTGTCCTGCCTTGATACACTGAGAAAAGAAGGGATCGATCCAAAATACGTCCACATCCAGAACAGCGCAGGGATCTGCATTTCAGACAAACTCGACATGCCCGAAACGACGGCAGTCCGCCCGGGAATAATACTTTACGGACTGAATCCTTCCGATGCCGTTACGGGATATGGTTTCAGACCCGTCATGAGTTTTTATTCCCGCGTCGTCAATATCTTTTCCCTCAAAGAAGGCTCCGCCGTCAGCTATGGCAGAAAATATATCGCCGACAAGGAAAGAAAAGCCGCCGTCATCAGCGCAGGCTATGCTGACGGATATCACCGCGCACTTTCAAATAAAGCGGAAGTCCTCATCAACAAATGCCGCTGTCCCATCATCGGAAATGTCTGCATGGATATGATGATCGTGGACATAACAGACTCAGAAAATATAAATATCGGCGATGCCGCAGAACTGTTCGGCGAAAACATCCTTGCCGACGAACTTGCCGCGAAAGCCGGAACAATAAATTATGAACTTCTCTGTGCAGTCTCAAAGAGAGTGCCGAGAATATATGAAGGAGAATAAGATGAACTGTACATTTTGCAGGATAGTATCGGGAGAACTCCCCGGAATGAAAGTATACGAAGACGAACACTCCCTCGTCTTCATGGACATAGCAAAGGACGTTGACGGACACCTCGTCGCCATCCCTAAAAAACACATCAAAAACATCCTCGACTGCGACATCGAAACCATGAATCATCTTATGTATGCAGTAAAGAAAGTTTCTGACCATCTTGTGAAAAATTGCGGCTATGACGGAGTAAACCTCTTGAACGCAAGCGACGAAAGCGCAGGTCAGTCCGTCGCACACTTCCATATCCACATCATCCCGAGAAAACACGGTGATAATATCGACGCATGGCCTGTATTTAACGGCGCAGAACACGAAATAGAGGAGATATTTGAAAAAATAAAATTCTGATAAAAAAGTGCTGTCTTTAACTGACAGCACTTTTTATTTACCCTATGTTCTCATAAAAGTTTTCATGGAAGTGGCAATTAAAACTTTCTTTCAACGCATCAATGTATTTCCCGGAATCCTTGATGATAATGCAGTTTTCATCATTTTCTGCACTAAAGGGAACTGCAGACAACAACAATCCTCTTTCGCATTTTTCCCTGCCGCGGGCTCTGTGTGAGATATATTCGGTACGCATGATAAAAAGATCATAATTCCCGTTTACCAAAAGCGATTTTTCTCTGTTTTCTGATTTCGCAACAGCATAGTTCATCTTTATTTTCCTGTCGTCAATAACCATCACATTATGAAGTCCACGATCCCTGAACGAGAGATAACATGCGATACATTCTACAGGAAGGAGCATCAATACCATCCACCAATCATCGCATGAACCTTCTTTATGCATGATGAATATCATAAAAATATCCACCATAACGAACATCCCTGCCATCAGAATCAGCATACATATAAGAAATTTCTGATACGCCGTCTTTTCAGATACTATCCTCTTTTTCATTTCACATCATATCTATCATCGCTCCGCGCATGAATCTTATGCCGTCGCAGTTATCATAAAACGCTGCAGCTTCTCCGTTTTCTGCCGTAAGCACCATAAGAGAACTTACTCCCATTTCTTTCAGCTCACTCTTCAGCGCAGCAAGAAGTGCCCGTCCGACACCCTTATGCCTTTCGCTTTTCAGAACGCATATCCAGTCAAGATATGCCTGCGAAACAGTCCCGTCAAAGCGGGAATATATGAGGCTCGCATCGATCCTTCCGACAACACGACCTCCGTCATATGCAAGAAGACTCACCGCCGAAGAATCAAATCTTCCGTCTCCGAAACTGCTCTCAAGATTTTTTATGTAATCTTCGTCGATCTCCCACATAAAGACCTCAGGCTCTTCACTGCGAAGATCCCGCTCAAAAGACAAAAGCTCCGGGATAAGTTCTTTTGTGAGTTTTATAATTTCCATTACTTCTTCCCCACTATCTCCTCAAACAGCGCCGAGCATCCTCTCAGTACGTCATCATACGTCGCTTCAAAATCTCCCGTATACCATGGATCCGCAACATCCCGCTCTTCTCCCACAATATTCATCATCAGCCTGACCTTGTCAGCCTTGTTTCCGAACATCCTCGTAAGGTTGCGCATATTGTTTCTGTCCATGCAGATCAGATGATCATACTTTGCAAGATCCTCCTCCGTGATCTGCCTTGCCTTCCTTTTTCCGAACCGGACGCCTTTTTCCGTAAGCATCCTCTTTGCCGGCGGATACATGTCATTTCCGATCTCTTCCCTGCTCGTGGCGCAGGAATCTATCACAAACATGCCTTCCATGCCATTCTTCCTTACAATGTCCTTCATTACAAATTCCGCCATCGGACTGCGACAGATGTTGCCGTGGCAAACAAACATAACACTTATCATAAAACCACCCCCTGATTTTTTTATATTGTACCATACCGGATAATGTTTTGAAACAAAAATAACTCCTCCTCAAATAATGACTTCATCACACTTTCATGTTTACCGTACATTTAAATTGTGATATAATATGTAAAAACCGCTACAAGCAAAGTGAGGAAAATATGGAAAACAAATATCCTGTAGTTACAATTAAAATGAACGATGGATCTGTCATCAAAGCGGAGCTTTATCCGCATATCGCACCGAACACAGTAAACAATTTCATCAGCCTCGTTAAAAAAGGCTATTACAACGGAATAATCTTCCACCGCGTAATCAACGGTTTCATGATTCAGGGCGGATGTCCGCAGGGCACAGGCACAGGCGGTCCCGGATACAGCATCAAAGGTGAATTCACAAACAACGGTTTCGTAAACAACCTCAGACATGAACCGGGCGTTCTCTCAATGGCAAGAACGATGTTCCCCAACAGCGCAGGCTCACAGTTCTTCATCATGCACAAAACTTCCCCGCACCTCGACAAGGAATATGCAGCTTTCGGAAGAGTAATTGAAGGTATGGAAGTTGTAAACAAGATCGCTGAAACACCGACTGCAAGAGGCGACAAACCCATCACTCCGCAGGTTATGCAGGAAGTAACGGTAGAATGTTTCGGAGTTGATTATCCGGAACCGGAAAAATGCTAAACTGACAAACTCAACAAAAACAGCCTGCATCATCGGCAGGCTGTTTTATGTCATATTCTTGCATTATCCGCAGCATACCCCAAAGGAGGATCACATGACCGACTGGAGATTAAACGGACAAGAAGAGTACCTGACCGGCAAAACCCTTTACAGGATCGTTCTCCCGGATTACTGGCAGGAAGCGTACACAACAAAAAACTCATTCTTTCAGAAGATAAAAAAATACGCCGAAACGTATGTCAGAGAACTAAAAAGAGGACATGAATATCTCGAAGGAGAGAAGATCGGCCTTTTCTGGCATGAGCACTGCGAGTTTTGCTGGGATAAGGCAATGAGCGACACAGAAGGCACATTTTACTGCACGGAAGATATGTATTACTGGGTCTGCCAAGAATGCTTCGACGATTTCAAAAACGATTTCAACTGGACGGAGAAAACGGCGGAAGAACTGCCTGAAACAGATGTGTCGAAATATGAACCGGTATTTATAGTTACAAAGAAGAATGAAGAATAAAAAAGGGCTGTCTTGTGATAGCCCTTTTCATCTGTCTTTCCTCGTTGCAAAAATGAGATTTTCCGCAATTTTCATATAATCCTTCCTGTATGGCACGGCTATGCTGTCATAATCATAGGGGATCATCTTTCTCCTGAACTCCTTGAATTCAGCATCCGTCATGTGCTTCTTGGAGAAATAGATATACTTCACACCCCATTTGCGGAAGGTGCCGTATTCGACAAAGCGAAAATATGACCACCGACCACGCATAACAAGTCTGTCATTATCCATAGTAAACGGATTAAAACATACTTTTAAAGTGATCTTGTCTTTCTTGAAAGCATACTCTGTAGAATATGCCGTGACCAACGATAGCGTATAAACAAGACTCATAATAATAATCCCTGTTTTACTTATCCCATACATATTGAAACTATTGGCTGCCCAGAAGAATACTGTTGAGGGAATCATTAAAAGCACATATACTCCCATCAAAAACATCAGATTCAGAAAAGGATGAAGTGCCCATCGGGGAGTATTTGACCATGAGATATGATTTTTATTAAATTGAGCAGACTGTGCTACAATTTTCTCATCAATACCATCACGATTTTCTGAAAGGCTCCACTCAAAATATGTTTTCCATTCCACATTTTGTCCATAAACAAAATCAAGATACTGCGGGTATGCGATTCTGTTTCCGATACTCGACAGGTTCATCATTTCGCAATCAAGATCATCTTTAATATCTTTTATTGCTTTTTGATGCTGCATCGTATCGTAAACTTTTATTTTGTTTACGGGATAGATCCCACAAATCATTGAGAACAGACTCCACAAAATACTGCTAAGTTCACGATGTTTTGGTTTTTCAGCAAGAATATTTTTCAGATATTCAAGTGTTTTCCTCACACTGTCATTATGAACAATATGGGAAATCAGTGAGTTTTCGTTAAACTCATCTTCCATAGC
>JAFXKY010000076.1 GCA_017531485.1 Eubacteriaceae bacterium
CATCGACGTATATGAGAAAGCGGAGAAATTCTCACGCAAATGCGGAAACTACGTTGAAATCCATTACACCATCCAACCAAAGCCGCGCACAACCTCCAAGACGGCGGTATCCACAATAACGGTGATACCGATGGAACTGCAAATGGCAACATTAAATGCCTAAAAACAGCAGTAACCGGAAGGCATTATGCCTTCCGGTTACATACCGCACCATTTACTCCGTTAAGAACAACGAGCAAATGCTCGCCTGTTATATTTTTATTGACTACATCTTCGCGATCTTCTTGATCGTCGGGTAGAGTATGTACACGATTACGCTGTTGATTCCCGCTTTGAGGAGGTTAAAGGGGATAATGATGGGGATGATCATTGATACTACCGCGCTGACCGGTGTTCCCATGAAGAACGGGGTAACGATGAGGTTTGCGGGGATCATGATGACTGCCATTGCGACCGTTCCGGCGATGAGAGCTATGAGAAGGCCGAATTTTTCGTTTTTGTTTCTGTGATATATGAAAGCTGTTACCGAAACAAACGCGCTTGTTGCGATGATGTGCTGGATTATGCCGTAAATTCCGCTTGCTCCGCTGACTGTGATGCCCTGGATGATGGATGCGATGACCGTAATAGTAACACCGGCTCCGGGACCGAGAAGGAGAGCGCCGATCATAATGGGAACATCCATTGCGTCATACTCTAAAAACGGTGCTGCGGGAAGAAGCGGTGTGCGTAAAAACGGTACCATAAGGGTAATTACAGCGAGAGCTGTGAGCATAGCTGTGATAACGAGTTTTCTGGTTTTGTCTGTCATAGTTTTACCTCTCAAAATAAAAAATGTTGCATCTTCAGAGACACAACAATATGCGCAAAACGGCATCTTCTTTCATCCGGACTTTAACCGTCGGTACCGGAATATCACCGGTTCGGCCAATATAGCAGCTTGCGGACTTTAACCGCCGATTGGGAATTTCACCCTGCCCTGAAGATAAATTGATTTTAGCACATGGACCTTTATGTGTCAATACTCAATATCTTATGTTTTTTAAAACTTCTGCAAATTTAAGTTTACAAAACAAATTTATGATTTCAAAGGACCTTGTCTTGTAAATATTCATGATTTTTCAGAAATGTTTTTATTTTATACTTCAAAAGGCTTTTCAAATCAGGATTTTATGGTATAATCAGGATAATAATTAAAAAGGAGAATACCACTATGAAATACATGGATATGCACTGCGACACGATGGGTCTTTTCTACATGGAAAGAGATAAAGAAGAAAAGACAAACTTCTACGAAAACGAAAAAACACATATCTCCCTCAAAAAACTCATTGAAGGCGAATGCCTCGTTCAGTTCTTTGCACATTTCGATATGTTCCCGATGACAAACTATGATTATGACAACATGAAAAACTACATCAGCCATACAAAGGCCCTTCTCGGTCAGTATCCTGATGAGATCAAGATCATAACATCAATGAACGACATCGATCCGAACAAAGTAAACGCTCTTCTCACGATCGAAGACAGCGGTTCAATGAACGGAAGCCTCGAAAGAATCAAGGAAGTATATGACATGGGCATTAGAGTAATGGGATTCACATGGAACTTTGAAAACACTCTCGGTTTCCCGCAGTCAACAGATCCGGAAGCAATGGCAAAAGGTCTCAAACCCTTCGGCTTTGAAGCAGTTGAATACATGAACGAGCTCGGCATCGCTATCGACGTCTCCCATCTCTCAGACGGCGGATTCTATGACATCGCAAAAACAACAAAGAAACCCTTCCTTGCAACACACTCAAACTCAAGAACAGTAACAAATCATACAAGAAACCTTACTGATGACATGATCAAAGTCCTCGCTGACAAAGGCGGCGTTACAGGAATCAACTTCTGCCCGCCGTTCCTTTCAGAAAACGACAAAGCTAACTTCGTCGCTGATATGGTAAAACACATTGACTATATCGTAAACGTAGGCGGAATCGACGTAATGGGTCTTGGTTCAGACTTCGACGGCATCGGCGGCGAACTCGAACTCAAAGGCGCACACGAAATGGGCAAACTCGCTCTCGCTCTCAACAAAGCAGGTTATTCAGATGACAAGATCGAAAAGATCTTCTACGGCAACGTTGAAAGAGCAATGAGAGAAATCATGGGTGAATAGTTTAAGACAGATACGGGAAGGCAGGGAAGAACTCTTGCCTTCCTTTAATTTTTTGTCTTAAAGTGTAAAATTTTCGACAAAATTCGCTATTCTTACGCATATGCGAATACGCGCAGGCGTAATTTTTCATACAATGCGTTAGAGAGAGGTGTTATTATGGGAATAAAAGAAGCAACAGTACACAGATTTAAAAAAATCTGCAGTCAGAGAGGCATTTCTTACAACGAGCTCGCAAACATCAGCGGAGTAAGCCCGTCCACAGTATACAGCATGCTTGACAGCAACAGACATGACATTTCACTGATAACAGTAAAAAAACTAGTTGACGGACTTGATATGCGACTTGATGAATTCTTCTCATCAGAGGAATTTTATGAACTGGATCAGGAGATCTTCTGATCTTACAGACCGTATGACCATACGGATGCAAAACTGAAATTATAACAATGAAATCATAAAAATACCGCAGTCGGTTTATATTCCGGCTGCGGGTATTTTATTTTAACGGTAATACATATCAATAACGGGTTTTAATCTTTCAAACGCGAGCTTGCGGTGAGAAAGGTGATTCTTTTCTTCATCCGTCATTTCGGCATAAGTCTTGCCTGTGAGGTCAACGATGAACAGCGGATCGTATCCGAAGCCATTTTCGCCGCGGTATTCATATCCTACTTTTCCCTTCACCTCACCCCTCATTACGGCCTGGCTGCCGTCTTCAAACACAACTGCCGCCGCCGAAACGAATTTCGCCGTTCTTTCGTCATCCGGACAGTCCTGCATATTTTTAAGGAGAAGCTCGTTGTTTTCGTGATCCTTGCCATGTTCGCCGCAATATCTTGCGGAGTGGATTCCCGGAAGACCGCCGAGGTAATCAACGCAGATTCCGGAATCATCGGCAACGACTGTCTTTTTATATATTTTATGGATAGCTCTTGCCTTGATGAGTGAATTTTCTTCGAATGTTTCACCGTTTTCTTCGATGTCGCCGTCAAAGTTCACGTCTTTGAGAGTAAGGATCTCATATTCTGGAAGGATCCTTCTGAGCTCTTCGGCTTTATGGGCATTTCCCGTCGCAAAGATGATAGTCTTTTTTTCTTTATCCTTATTCACAGCATTCTTCTGGATCTCTATAAGTTCGAAAATTGCTTTCTGTGCATTATCGATGATGGCATTCATCTCTTCTTTCTTTATGGGACGTGCTTCACCCGTTGCCTGAAGTTCGATGAAGTTTCCGTCTTCGTCCATTACGACGTTTACGTCCGCTTCTGCGTGGCTGTCTTCTTCATAGCAAAGATCTGTCAATACTTCCCCGTCAACTACGCCTACTGATACCGCCGCAGCATATTTCGGCATAGGGTCTTCGGAAATAAGGCCTTCAGCCATGAGCTTGTCGAGTGCATCGCGCAGTGCGACGACGCATCCCGTTATACTTGCGGTTCTTGTTCCGCCGTCTGCGTTTATTACGTCACAGTCGAGCCAGATAGTTCTTTCGCCGAGTTTTTCAAGGTCAACGATACTTCTGAGGCTTCTGCCGATAAGTCTCTGAATTTCGGCACTTCTTCCGTCAAGTTTAAGTTTTGAGATATCTCTCTGTTTTCTTGAGGCATTTGCTCCGGGAAGCATGCTGTATTCAGCGCTGACCCAGCCTTTGTTTTGTCCCCTGAGGAATCCGGGAACTTTTTCTTCAACAAAAGCAGTGCAGATGACCCTCGTGTTTCCGCATTCAATGAGGACACTTCCCTGCGGATTTGTGAGGAAGTTGCGTGTTATTTTTATATTTCTGAGTTGATCGTTTTTTCTTTCTATGCGCATGATGTTCTCCGTAATTTAAAGTCGTTCAAACAGGTATTATATTCTTTTTGCCGTAATAATGCAATTAATACGGGGGAATTTGTGTGGAATTTATACATATACTTTCCAAATGACATATTGGATGTATTATGTCATGAAAAAAAGCATAAACAATAGATACCAAATACACCACACATCCATATACCGTCTGTAACGAGCTCACAGGGACATATAACAGCTTTTATGCGTTAACCAGGAGGAAAATACACAAATAAATTTACCAAAAAAACATACGTCCTGAGGGCTCTGTGTCTGACAAACAAATGAGGCAAATCCCCCCTCCTCCGAAAGAGGTATATGCCTCATCTGTAAACAGCTTCCCTGCCCCATATGGGGGCAGGGAAACTCTTATTGAAATTCATTTACTGAATCGCATTTACGATCGCAGCAGCATCGTTTGTATCAACAAGCTTGTCTTTGTTATTATCCGCATTAAGGAACTTCTGCATATCTACTGCTGTGAAATCCTGATAC
>JAFXKY010000077.1 GCA_017531485.1 Eubacteriaceae bacterium
ACCTGTACCCATTCCGAACACAGAAGTTAAGCCCGCCCACGCCGAAGGTACTTGTCTGGTAACGGACCGGGAGACTAGGTAGTCGCGGGGTATTTTTTTATTATTTTGTCCGCCATCTGCTTCGGTAGGTGGTTTTTATTTACGCCAAATACGGAAATGTTTTTATTATATTTTATGATATACTCTTTGTAAAAGGAGAGAAAGAATGGATCGTAAAATACTCATTCAAGGAATAATAGATTATATAGAAAGTAATCTTACTGCAGATCTGAAAACCGAGGAACTTGCGGATATGACAGGATATTCATTTTATCATTTCATGCGGCTTTTCCGTGCTTATACAGGTATGTCCGTAAAGCAGTTCATTGACCGCAGAAAGCTTCTCCATGCATCACATGAGATTTCACGCGGTGAATTTGCTGTGGAAGTAGCCCTTAAATACGGTTATTTATCTTATTCCGGATTTTATCGCGCATTTGTGCGAGAATTCGGGCTCTCTCCTACTGAATTTGCCTCTGTAAAACGCAACAAGCCATACAGAATAGATCTTTTCAAGGAGGAATTTATGAACGTTACGATCAAAACCGCAAATGATATTCTCGCTATATATTGGAATCTGCATAATCTCTCTGTCAGGAATATATTATATCCCTCTTCAGGCAATATGAGTGAAAACGGATTTTATGTCGGCGATGATTATATCCTTAAATTTTCTGCGAACCTCGGTGGTATTACCAACGACATTTCTCTGTCCGAAGCTATGTATGCAAACGGACTTTTGTCTTCGACGTGTGTTAAAACTATTTCGGGATGTGATTATGTTTTGGACGGGGAACTCTATTTTTATCTTACTCGTCGTACCCACGGGCAAAGCGTAGTGGCGGCATCTCTCTATGATGATAATTATTTCCCTGACGCCCGGTTTGTCGGTAATATTATCGGTCGACTGCATCATGTTCTTTCGGAAATTGATTTCCCTGCTTCGGAAAATGTGTTGACTGAGAAAGTTGAAAAGTATATTTCAGAAGTAAAAGTTCTTCTCAATCTGTCTGAAAGATTTTGTGTGGATTATATGGATACCTTGCATCGTCTGTACCCTTCTCTCCCGAAACATATCATTCACCGTGATCCGAATCCGTCAAATATTATAGGTGAAGGGGACTTATGGGGATTTTCTGACTTCGGACTGTCTGAAATAAACGTAAGGATCTATGACATCTGCTACGCTGCAACATCAGTTTTGTCAGAAACGTATGACGAAAAGAACCCTGAGAAGTTCCTCAGATGGCTGAAAATATATAGAGGGATGATTGAGGGATATAGTGATTCGGTAAACCTGACAGATAACGAAAAAGAAGCGATCCCGTATATTATTCTTGCTAATCAGATCGTCTGCACAGGGTATTTCTCACGGTACGAAAAATACACAGATATATTTGATATAAATAAAAAGATGACTTTGAAACTGATTGAAGTGTTCGACGACTTAAAAATAAAATAGGGCAGATGCCCTATTTTTGTCTTTGATCATATTCACTTTTTACTCTCTCAAACATATCTATTACATATTCGATGTTTTCCCATGTCAGATCCAGTGAACGGAATTCGATGAGGTCTTTTTTAAGGAAATTTACTGCGACGTACTTTGCGGAAATATTCTTCTGATGTTCCACATATTCGTCATACGTCATCACGGTTCCGTCTTTTCGGTGAATGATCGTCAGAAAATCCACCTTGAATTTGTTATGTACGAAATATTTCGGATCATACCCTCCGTTTGCCAGGTCTTCGAAAAAAGCTCTCTTTAATCCGTCGTCTGCCTTGAAATTCGCGTGAACTCCGCATGAATCAGTGATCTCGAAGTTTTCATAAAAGTCGAAGATCTGATTGATCTTGTTCATTATGGGTTTCAGCTCTTCTTTGTGGAACGGATTGAGGACGATCTCAAGGTTCAGATCGTTGCCGATAGTGTTGTCAATTACGAATTTGCCGTTTCCTGAAACAATGTCAACAAGCTTCTGAAGGCCGGTTTCGATGTATGAGATGCTGTCGCGTGAGTACCTTACGCCGAATTCGATCTCAAGGCCGCAGCCGTCCACCCCGAAGAAATCCTTTTCTTTTCTGTCTTTGAGTCTGATGATTTTTTCAAAGCCTTTGATGAATTTGGCTTTTTCATAGTCTTTTTTTAAATTATTGAACATAATACTCACCCTGATACCTGATATACAAAAATGCTTAATTTCAGAAGTTGTAAACGGAATAGTCTAAGAAAAATTAAGCAATAAAAGAAATCTTAAAGGACAGAATATAATCTGAATAAAAAAATCTTTTATTCATTTTACTCCCCGAACCTTTATATAAACTTAAAAAATCCGCCTCACGTGTATGTGAAGCGGCCGTATTGCTGCGGAAATCATCGTTTGATATTGCATATTCTTGATATCTCAAGAAGGACCTCGCGGAGCCTGTTCATGTCAACGGGCTTTTCCATAAAATAATCGGCACCCGAATCAAATGCAAGGTTTATGTATTTCTGTGTTTTGATTTCTGAAATAACGATTACTATGGGTGCGTAATGACGTTTGCTTCTTGAATATTTTGTTACATCGATTCCGTGGGATAATGGCATGACGAGATCGGTAATGATGACATCCGGAAGATAATCATCAATCATGTCCTTCATCTCATTACCGTCTCTTGCGGTGAGAACCGAAAAGAACTCTCTTTCACACATCATTTTTATCTTCATCAGATCTTTTCTGTTGTCTTCTGCGATCGCTACCTTTAACTGCATATGTTTCTCCTGAGTTTTTCTATATGATAACTCAAACGCTCTGAAAATTTTGTCAAAATGGGGGAGCAGAAAAAATTTTTTTAAAAAATTTTTATTGGCAGGAAACAAAGATTGTGCCGCATGAATTTTTTATGATCCGGGGTAATTACATATTTATTTTTCGTCTGAGTAAAGGTATAATTTATGCGTGAAATGCGTATAAAATCATTATGAGGAAAGTTATGAACGTAAAAATATATCCGTCAGAAGTCTTGTCATTTTTAAATGCTCCGCCGTCATATGACGCATCCCATAAAGCTGTTGTCATTGCAGCGATGTGCCGCGGTGTGACGAAAATAGAAGACATCGATCTTTGCGATGATGTTATGATCACGCTCGGAGCCGTAAAAACTCTCGGTGCAGGAGTGATGTTTATGGGCGGAGGTGTCCTCATTTCGGGAATAGATATGAACAGGGAATATTCACACGAACATATAATCATCGACGTAAGGGATTCTTATGCCACCCTGAGCCTTGTTCTGCCCCTGGCTTCGTTTTTGTTTGAGAGAGTCACGTTCAAAGTGAAAAATCCCCGTATTTTCAATCTGAGAGCTTATGAAGACATTTACAGACAACGCGGATATTATTTTGAGATCACGGATGATGCGGTCAACGTATCCGGCAGACTCGGCGGCGGAGAATATAAAAGCGTATTCCCCATAACGTTTCCTTTTTTTGACGGTCTTATGCTTCTTGCCCCGCACTTCAGATCGCGTACGGATATATACTATCTTCCCGAATACTCTTCCGCATCCCATATGATGCATACGGTGGATTATATGGAGTTGTTCCGCGTGAGATGCCTTGTAAGCGGAGATTGCGTGCAGGTCGCCGGCGGCGGGAAGTATTTCACCGATGGCAGAATAAAGCCGGAAAAAGACTATCTGAAGGCCTCACAGTTCATGGTCTTCGGGATGATCAGAAACGGAATTTTCGTGACGGGATTTGAGGGTGATAAGGTAGTCAGTCCTGAAGTGAGTATCCTCGACATCCTCGGAAAATGCGACGGTACGGTACGGGAAGAAAACGGAGGACTTACCGTATCTGCAACGCATATCCCTCCGTTTACAATAGACCTCACGCATTACAGCGAGCTGATTCCCATAATCAGCGTCATGGCGGCGTTTTCTGAAGGGTACTGCGTGATAAAAGGATGTGACAGCGTGAAATATGCTGAAAGTGACAGGATATCACACCTGATATATGAACTCAGAAAATCGGATGTCAATATAGGGATCGGGGAGAACGGAGAGCTTGTGATAAAGGGCGGAAAGATATATTTCGGAAGCAATTTCGACTGTCATGATGACCCTGTCCTTGCGGCGGCTCTGGCAATATTTGCGGCGCTCTGCGTAACAGAATCGGAGATAACGGGAACAGAGATAATCAACAGATGGTATCCGGGATTCATGGAGGACATGAGGGACGTGGGAATAACGGTTGTTAACGGATAAGAAAAAAATTGGCTTATTTTTAATCTGTAAAAGTACGCATAAATTATTGATTGTATAATGAAATTATGATATTATTATCGCATCAGAAAATGCAAATTCAATGGAGGATAAACATGGAACAGAAATTTTTCATTTGCGAAAACTGCGGAAATATCTATGCAGAAGTAAAAGGCGGCGGCGCTAAAGTTATGTGCTGTGGTCAGAAAATGACACAGATCGAACCGAACTCTTCAGGAGCTTCAGTAGAAAAACATATGCCCGTATACGAAGTTAAAGACAACATCGTTACAGTAACAGTAGGCGAAGTGATTCACCCGATGAGCGAAGAACACCTTATTCAGTGGATCTCTATCCAGACTAACAAAGGAAACCAGAGAAAAGTTCTCTCAGCTGACGGCGAACCGAAAGCTCAGTTCGTACTTCTCGAAGGCGAAGAAATCGAAGCTGTATATGAATACTGCAACCTTCACGGCCTCTGGAAAGCTGAAAAATAATCATTACAATGTGTAAAAGACTGCCTTATGGCAGTCTTTTTTATATTATATTCATATATTTTGTAATGACAATGCAATGATAACATAACTGTAATTTGCATTGTCATGCATAATGACGAAGCATATGTCTATTTCATACCGTTTTTCTCGCAAAGATCCTCAATGGGGCAATTTTCGCAATCCGGTTTTCTTGCATGGCATATGTTCCGGCCGTGAAAAATAAGTGTGTGATGCATCCTGGTCCAGATGTTTTTGTCAAAAGCTGCCATGAGTTGTTTTTCGGTTCCCGTAACATTCTCTGATTTTGCAATGCCGATGCGGTTTGAAACGCGCTGAACATGAGTATCCACCGCGAATGCGGGATAATCAAAAGCGTTGGACATCACCACATTTGCTGTCTTCTGACCGACTCCTGCGAGGGCCTTAAGCTTTGCGTGGTCATTCGGGACTTCCGAATTATATTTCTCAACAAGATCCCTGCTCATGGAAATTATATTTTTCGCTTTGCTGTTTCCGAGACCACAGGTCTTTATGTATTCCCTTAAAGTATCTTCGCCAAGAGCGAGGATCGCTTCAGGTGTGTCGGCAACTCTGAAGAGTTCATCTGTTACTTTGTTTACTCTCACGTCAGTGCACTGCGCGGAAAGGATCGTTGCGACCAGAAGCTGGTATGGTGTTTTGAAGTCAAGCTCGCAGTGAGCATCGGGGAAGCGGGCGATGAGTTTATTTTGTATTTGTAA
Organism: Eubacteriaceae bacterium; assembly: GCA_017531485.1. Lineage (GTDB taxonomy): Bacteria > Bacillota > Clostridia > Eubacteriales > Anaerofustaceae > SVCP01. The sequence continues at coordinate 5,522 of JAFXKY010000077.1, forward strand.
AATTTTTTCTTTTTCCATATCTTTATTTTACCACATGATATAGCAGTCTTTAAAGAATAATTCTTCCCTTAATACAAAAACTTAAAGTGAAATATATTTCGGGAGGACAACATGAACAACACATCAAAACTTATTTTAGGTTCTGTTACAGTTGCGGCAACGGCGCTCGCCACGACGGGAATACTAATGAACAAAGATAAGATCACAAAGATGGCGCATGAAAAGATCAATGCTCTTGAGAATGCAAAGGATGACATTACAGGCGGAATGAAGGCTGCAGCGAGAGAGATGAAAGGTGTAATGCGTTTTTAAAGGCGCAGTATACGACAGCCGGTTTATCCCGGCTGTCCCCTATATTATATCTGTGAATAAATTTTTTTACTTTTTTGCAAAAAAGACTGTTCTTTTTCTGAGAAGTGTGTTATACTATCACGGTATCAGATGTGCGTCCTTAGCTCAGTTGGATAGAGCGTTCGGCTACGAACCGGAAGGTCGTGGGTTCGAGTCCCGCAGGGCGTACCATTTTTATTTTTTGTAATTCTCAGCTGTGTGTTCACAGCTTTTTTTTATACCGGCAGAGTGGCATGGCTCAGTTCTTCGCCCTTCGCCATGCGCTCCCCACGCTTTGCGTGCCACCGCAGCCCACCCGTTCGACTTTTCGTAAACTCCGTTTCCTTCAAAGTCAGTAAGGTGGAAAAATGCGTTGCATTTTTCTTTTATTTTCATTCCCGCCCGCCGCCCCCCGCGCCGCAACCGATGCGAAGCATCGGTTCCCAAAGGCGAAGCCTTTGGGTGCAGGCCGCTTCGCGGCCTGCACGGCGCGGCGGCGCCGAGGGAGTACGAAGAGCGACCGAGGCAAAAAGGGCGGGCGGGAGGCGGTGCAGAATAAATATACGAGAGAGAGGAGGATGAAAATGGGAATGGGTAGTGATGTGGAAGCACCGCGGGAGGGGCGATGTAAGAATGTATATAAAAAACAGACCGCATACTCCGTTTTTCTTGACACGGAGTATCACGGCCTGTTTTTTGATGCGATATAATTCCTGATCGCGAAAGATACTTCTTTTACGTTTTCATCTTTTAATATAGTGTCGCGATTTGTGTGAATCCTTGAAATGTATTTTCCGAATCTTGAACTGCGGAATGCCGCAAAACATATGGCATTTGGAAAACTGTTGTCATCCGACATGTATAAAGCATTTTCAAGCGACCTTTCAGTGGATTTTATCCTGCCGCTTTCGCAGAATGATTCTATCTGTTTTCCGGCTTTTTTGAGAGTGCCTTTGCAGAAAAGCCTTATCTCATCTCCGTCACCGACACAATCGATGTTGAACACTTCCGCCTTTTTATTTATGGTCGTTTTGTAAAAATATGACGAGCCGATAAGCCCCTTCTCTTCGTTGTCAAAGAGAATAAATGCACAGTTTTTCCTGTTTTCCTCGTCCATTGAGTATAATATTTCCAGCACACTCAATACCCCTGAGGTGTTGTCGTTGAAATTGTTTTTGTTTGTAAATGTGAACATACTCAATATCATCCCTCCGTACAGTACCAAAAGGGATAATGCGGCATTGATAAGCCCTGCCGCGGCAGATAAGATGAATATGGGTATCAGTACCGTCATCTGACTCATAAGTGATAAGATAAAACTGTCCGCAAACATTACTATAGGAAATAACGACGTGTTCGGCGTGTCATAATGTGCCGTTATGAGATACTTTGCGGCTTCGGCATTCCCGATTATTATGTTTCGTACCGGAATTCCCATGAGATTTGCGGATTGTTCATTTGCGGAAAAACCGTCCTTTGTAAGCTCGCTTATAATGAATTCCCTGAAATCCGCTTTCTGCTTTTTCGTGTGTCGTATGATGTATTTTGTTTTTATTGTTTCTGTAAGCCTGTTCATTTCTTTTTCCCAAGAACGACCCTGTCAAGCCCTGCCAGGTCTTTTAATATTTCTGTTTCCGTGAAATTATTTTTCTCCAATATTTTTTTAACATCTTCTCCCTGAGACCATCCGATCTCGAAAATGATGTAACCGCCTGTACGGAGATAACCTCTGCATTCGTCAGCAATTCTTTCATAGTAATATAATCCCTCATTGTCCGCTTCAAGGGCGAGATGCGGCTCATATGATAAAATATCCTTTGAGAGAGTTTTCATCTCTTCATAAGAAATGTAAGGCGGATTTGAGAGGATCATGTCATACATCCCGGTGATATTCTCAAAGAGATCACTTTTCACTACCTCAACATCGCTATTTCCCGGGAAATACTTTTCTTTGTTGATTTCCGTTACTTCGCAAGCTCCGTCAGATATGTCCGCAAGCGTGAGTGAAATACTTCCCGCATATTTTTTAACGGATAACCCTATGCATCCGCTTCCACAGCACATATCAAGAACTCTCATTTTTTTTCCGCCGATGATGGAAATGGCTCTTTCAACAAGTGTTTCTGTGTCACTTCTCGGAATAAGTACCCTTTCATCCACATAAAAATCCATAGACATGAATTCTTTTCTTCCGATAATGTACGCTACAGGCATACTTTCTTTTCTCATAGACAACATCTTGCGGAATCTTCCCTCTGCCTCAGAAGACAGTTCATCCGCCTGATGAGTTATAATATATATGTTTTCAACTCCGAGAGCTTCGCACATGAGAACTCTTGCGTCCAGGGACGGAGAGTCTGAAATATTTTCAAGCTCAGCTGTCGCTTCTCTTAAAATTTCCCTTATCTTCATTTTCACTTTCTGCCTTGAATGATATTACGGTATATAAAATTATAGTTACCATAAGACTTAAAAGCAAGAAGTTTATTTCACGATAATTAAAATTGCTCCCGTATATCATGGGGGAAAATACTTCCTCGTGAGATGATAAAAATATCTTCGAGAGAACAAAGCATATACTTCCACCGATAAATCCGCTGATTAATTTGCAGATGAAAAATTTTCTCACGTCAAGATCTGTTTTCTCTATAAAAGACATACACTGAAACATTACGCATACACCGCCGAAACATACCATGAACCCCATAAATGCGATCCGGAGTTCCGGCGATATATTCATCCCCGCGATATCCCGACACCCACTGCTGAGTTCGAGGACGGATAGGAGTAATGATGCAATAACGGTGTTTCCTGAAAACCCACGAAGTATGTTTATAATAATACTGAATATGACGACATAACCACCAACATTGAACGCGGATATAACAGATGAGCTTACACTATTTGTGAATGCAGAAATATATGTGAACTTTTGGCTTGTTTCCTGCATTTTTCTACCCGTTCCATTTTTGGGACACGACCTTGAAAACATATACGCTGTTACGATGGGGGTCAGGTAATTTGCGGTGAGAAGAATGAGAGCGGCGGCAGTATTCCCGAGAAGAGTGCTTCCGATGAAGGACATAATAAATGCAGCGGAGCCGTTTGAACAAAGGATGAGAAGTATCTCCGCATCCTTCTTTCTTATATTTCCGCCAAGATATCCTTCGCATATCATCTTCGTCGAAGTGGGATACCCGGACAGTACGGAAATGATATATGAATATTCTCCGCTTTCCACCGAGAGAAGTTTCGGCACAGCCCCGAACGTCCTTCCGAGTCCGTCGGACACATTTGAGTTTGCGGCAAACGACGACAACACAAAAAACGGAAACAGGCTCGGAAAGATGCTGTCTGTGAATAATCGGACTCCTTCGCGTACGCCTTCAGAGCATTTTTCGGGAAATGCCAGTACCGAAATAACCATGATAAAAAATACGGTTCTGATGATGAGATCTTTTGATATAATTTTATTCGTGCTTTTCATACTACATTTTATTTCTATGAAGACTAATTATCACAAAAATATATGGGAAATGTTTTTAAATTATGGTACAATACCAAAAGACCATTCAGGAGAAAACTATGTCACAGAAACAAATAAGATCAACTCTGAATACCTTTTTCGAACTTTGCGACAAACTTGAAAGTAAGGGCCTTTTTACCCCCACCGCAGACCATCATCTCAGAGATTATGCGAAGCTTGAGTTTTTGAAATATCTCATGCATCTGACAGAAGGCGGAAAAGTGAATGTCAACGAGATGTATTTCATCAATGAAAACCTCGGATATGATTTCAACACAAAAGCCCTTAAAAACATATACGATACGATGATCGACGGGAAGGATTATAAAAACTATATCCCCGAGACCCTTAAACTTCTCATCAAGAACGACAAGGAAAGCAGTTCATCTACAGCAAAACTTCTCGTTGATATTTACCGCAATCTCGGAATATGCTATACCGCCTGCGATAACGTTGCGGGAGAAGATCAGGTGTATAAGCTGACAGAATACGTACTTCTTCTTCAGAACTATATCGAAGACGACCTTCCAAGGGCACAGACTTCTTCCGGAGACTTTTCTGATTCAGCGAAAAATACTTCCGAAGCGGGAAATACTGCCCCTGAGAAAACCACAGAAGAGCTTTTAAATGAGCTGAACGAACTTGTTGGTCTTGAAAACGTAAAAAAGGACGTCAACAGCCTCGTAAATCTTATCAAAGTAAGAAAACTCCGCAAGGAGAGGGGAATAAAAGAGATCGATATGTCACTGCATATGGTGTTCTCCGGAAATCCGGGAACAGGCAAAACGACGGTGGCAAGACTTCTTTCCGAAATTTATCGCTCGATCGGACTTCTTCCGAAAGGACATCTTGTGGAAACAGACAGAAGCGGGCTTGTTGCAGGATATGTCGGACAGACAGCTCTGAAAACAAAGGAAGTTATAAATTCCGCTCTCGGCGGCGTGCTTTTTATTGATGAAGCATACGCCCTGACAGAGAACCGCGGTGAAAATGATTTCGGCGGAGAAGCAATCGACACTCTTCTCAAAGCTATGGAAGACAACCGTGATGACCTCATCGTCATCGTCGCAGGATATCCGGATCTGATGGACGGATTCGTCTGTTCAAACCCCGGTTTGCGTTCAAGGTTCAATAAATATATTTATTTCCCGGATTATTCCCCGGAAGAACTTGTAGCGATGCTTAAAATGCGTTGCGGCAAAGGAGATTATATTTTAAGTCCGGAAGCTGAAGAATACGCAAGGGAATTTTTCATTAAACGCGTTGAGAACAAGCCTGAAAATTTTGCCAACGGAAGAGATGTGCGTAACTTCTTTGAAAAGGCTGCTGTCAATCAGGCAGACCGACTTGCGGCGATAATCGACGGAGAAATTACCGACGAAGTATTAAAAACTCTCGAAAAGAGCGATCTGGAAAACATCGAGTTGTAAATAAGGAAATATGAGGGAAATATTATTTTCCCGAAATTCAATACAAATTAAAAACGGCTGTCCCCAATTTGGGACAGCCTTGTTTTTCGCTTAGATAAGCACTTTGTGGAATACTTTCTTGCCTTTTTTGATCTTGATGGAATTTGTGAGAGCTTCTTTTGAAACGCTCTGGTCGATAGATTCTACCTTTTCTCCGTCGATGGCGATGCCGCCCTGTGTGATGAGTCTTCTTGCTTCTGATTTTGAAGCCGCAAGACCTGTTACGACCAAAAGATCCATAATTCCGATCACGCCGTCTGTAAGGTCTGTTTCGGAAAGAGTTGTTGTGGGCATATTGGAATCGTCATCTCCGCCGGCGAAGAGTGCGAGAGCAGCCTGTTTTGCCTTGTCAGCTTCTTCTTTGCCGTGGACGAGAGTTGTGAGTTCGTAAGCGAGGATCTCTTTTGCTTTGTTCAGGTCAGCGCCTTCCCAGCTTTCCATTTTTTCAACTTCTTCGAGAGGAACGAATGTGAGCATTCTGATGCATTTGAGAACATCTCCGTCACCTACGTTTCTCCAGTACTGATAGAATTCGAACGGAGAAGTTTTGTTCGGATCGAGCCATACTGCACCGTTTGCTGTCTTACCCATCTTCTTGCCTTCTGAGTTCATGAGAAGAGTGATCGTCATTGCGTAAGCATCTTCGCCGAGTTTCTTTCTGATGAGCTCTGTACCTGCGAGCATATTGCTCCACTGGTCATCTCCGCCGAACTGCATATTGCAGCCGTATTTCTGGAAAAGGTAATAAAAATCATATGCCTGCATGATCATGTAGTTGAATTCAAGGAATGACAGACCTTTTTCCATTCTCTGTTTGTAGCATTCGGCTCTGAGCATGTTATTTACTGAGAAGCATGCGCCAACTTCACGAAGAAGTTCAACGTAGTTAAGACCGAGGAGCCAGTCTGCGTTGTTTACTGCGATTGCAGCATTTTCGCCTTCAAAATCGATGAATCTTGACATCTGAACCTTGAAACATTCGCAGTTGTGATCGATAGTTTCCTTTGTCATCATCGTTCTCATGTCGGTTCTGCCTGACGGGTCGCCGATGTGGCCTGTTCCGCCGCCGAGAAGGACTACAGGACGGTTTCCTGCCATCTGAAGACGCTTCATAAGGCATAAAGCCATGAAGTGACCTACGTGGAGTGAGTCAGCTGTCGGGTCGAAGCCGATATAAAACGTTGCTTTTCCGTTATTTACAAGCTCTTTGATCTCTTCTTCATCGGTAACCTGGGCAATAAGTCCTCTTGCTACCAGTTCATCATAAATTTTCATGATATTTCCTCCTTAAAATGAAAAAATCCTCTGTAGACCATGCTACAGAGGGCAAAATATGCGGTACCACCTCATAAAACGGATATTCCTCGCGGAAATACCCCTCAGTGAGTATATAACTCGCGGCTGTAACGTACCGAAAACGTCTTTCCCTACTAAAATCCCTTAAATAAGCCATTTTTCAGAAAAGAAACTCGGGAGTGTATTCATAATTCCTCACTTTAGCCCTCTCACCCACCGGACATTCTCTGGAAAGTCAGGGAAAAACTACTTCTCTCCGTCAAAGTTTTTAATATGGGGGTATTGTAGCATAAAAAAGTGGGATAATCAAGACATTTTTTGTATTATACCTCATATTTTAGCGGATAGATTCAATTTTTACCCAATTACCACCCATCCATTGTCGGACAACGTCTGAAGATCCTCTGATTTGGGGGAAATGAAGATGAGGTTATTAAAATAATGACAATGTAAAGATTACAGAACATATCGCAAGACAATGTAATGACATTGTGTGTCAGTGCAATATCATTACATCGTAATAACATAGTATTGATAATACATACATTATGTATGCGAATTGCACATATATTATAATGACATCGTAATGATAAAAATATGGGTTTGCGGTGAAATTTAGCGAAAAATCATGTCCGGGAACGGTTTTTGATGTTTTTTTTTGATCCTCTGAGAGCATGATTCGGCGAGTAAAAAGTGCCCGGTATAGTGTGTGGAATGGGTCTGATCCGAGTGGGGAAATTGGTACTATAATATGTGCTTACGACCACCCGTCGATGGGGTTGGAAAGAGCTGTTTTTACAGATGTCTGACAGCAGATTTTACTGCTCCGGAATCGGTGACTTTGAATCGATTAAGGACATGAATGGGAAATTCAGATCCTGATATGAATGTGGAAATATATGGTGCTGCGTGATGCTGTATCTGGGCTGTATGAACGGCGGAAGATACAGTATTGACTTTTTTACGTCAAAAATACGATGCAAAACCTGATTTGTTTTTTTATTTCTGCCATTTATATGCTTAAAAAGTGGGTGTCCCAAAATTGGTTAAGTAATAAATATGGCTTTTTTAAGCGAAAAAATGATGTTTATTGTTTTTGATTTCCTTTTTTACTCGTCCGGGCCGAATATTGTCGTCAGATCGACCTGGAATCATGCTTGGGAAGTGCGTAAAGGGCATAAAAACGATCAATGGGAAATAAGTGGGAAATAATATTTCCAGAGTTTTTTCATGTGTGTGATCAGAGTCAGATGCGTGGCTAAGGCGGGCGTCGCAGAGGTATTGGAGTGAGGGGGTGAGAGGGGGCTGAACGTCGTCGCCGATACCCTGCGTAGCGTGTCCGGATCATCATTCTGCAGAAGGTTGTGTCAGGCTCGGGAGAGGATAGATATCGGCCCTTTCAAAGGGCTGAAAATATCGATTCATTCAACCCGGGAATTGACGTTGCTTGACGCGTCGCTATGCTTACGATTTCAGGGGGCAGGTGTTCTTTGCAGAGAATGTCATTCGTTGTGTCTTACAAACAGATATAACACAAAGTAATAATGCGTGCTTTAACGATGCGCACCTTTTAGATTTATTCAAGTGTCGATCCCGGCATGTTGTATGCTCGCGGAGAAAACAGTAAAAACATTGGTTTAAAAATTGAATGTATACAAAATTTCCTTTCCGATCTTTTGTTTTCGCTGCAAAAAAGTTTTTTTTGTTTTCGGTGCAAAAAAAGTTGCGATCGGAGTCATTTTATGGTAACATGTTTTTGCATAAAATTCAGGGTGGGGGAGACTGTGTCCTCACGCGTACGCGCACGTACGTAATTACACAAGACATTCACCCCTTCGGGGATGACATACAAATGAACGTGGAAGAGAGGAAATTATAACATGAGAAAAGCCGGTTCAACGAAAAGACTCAGTGCAATGCTTCTGACGATGCTCTTCATACTTTCCGCAATACCGGGAAGCTTTATGGGAGTCATGGCGGCCGAGGTGCCGGGCGACGGAGACAAAAGCCCCGTCGGAATAACGGAAAAGGTATCGGATCCGGGCACTATGGATCAGTGGAAACTCTGGTTTGGAAAAGACGTGAAGCATACGGAATATGCAGGCGGCGTATGGACGGACAAGACGGTCCTTACGAACGCTGATGCACTTCAGAATGCGGTTACGGAAGGAGTAAGCCAGATTCAGGGAGAAAGCCTCTCAGGTCTTAAAGTGGGCCTTACGGACGAAGACAACTTCCTCGTCGTTCTCTCTGCTATCGCCAACAATAAACTTATTCACGGTTCGGCTCACGTTCCGACGGATACGATGCTTATCCTCGACGTTTCCAGCTCGATGAACAAACAGAACAACAATCAGGTCAGAAACCTCGTGAATGCGGCAAACTCCGCAATGAAGGCCCTTTTTGATGCGAACCCCAACAACCGTGTCGGCGTGGTGCTTTATTCAGGAAAATCAACTCAGGGAAATTCACAGGAAAATACAGCAACACTTCTCTTCCCTCTCGGAAGATACACTCACAGCAACGACAGATTCATTGCTTACACTGATTATGACGGAGAATACGTATCAGTAAACAGCAACGTATATCAGGGTAACAACCGCGTTCCGACCACATCAAAACGTGTTGTCGGCGGTACATACATCCAGAACGGGATTTATCAGGCGCTTAAAGAATTCCTCGCAGTTGAGGATACAACACTCGAGGACGGAACAACAAGAGTTCCGGTATTCGTACTCATGAGTGACGGTGCTCCGACGGCGGGAACCACAAATTACAATGCTTCCGAAAACAATACGCTCGGAACGTCAAACGTAGGTGACGGTTCAGGCAGCGGCACAGCAGCACTCTCGTTCCTTACTCAGCTCACAGCAGCATACGCCAAAGCGAAGGTGGATGAGCACTACGAAAAGACGACTCCGTTGTTCTATACAGCAGGTCTTGAAGTAGGAAGCAATAACTATGCACTCGCAGTAATGAATGCGACGAAGGAAAACACAAACTTCCAGCGTCCGTGGAACGGTTCAGTATATGCAACACTCAACTCATGGTGGGAAGACCTCATTGATGAGATCACACCGGACATTACCTATGACAATGAACGCATCAATATCGGTTCGAATAATTCCCCCCGTTATGTATATACAACACCGGATTACATAACGTCAACCAATCAGCGACTTTACGTTGATAAATATTTCCAGGCAAACGCTACAGGCGAAAACAGCCTTGAAAACGCATTCAATAACATCGTATCAGAAATTATTCTTCAGTCCGAATACCTCCCGACGGCGGTTCACGGACATGTAAACTATGACGGATACATCACATTCGTTGACGACATCGGCGAATATATGGAAGTCAAGGATGTAAAAGGCTTTATCATCGGCGACGTATTCTACAGCGGCGCAACATTCGCACAGAACTTCTCGCCGAACGTTTCAGGTCTCGGAAATCTCGGAACAGACGTAAACAACCTTACGGAACTCGGAGAAAAGTTCCTTGAAGCGATTCAGACAAGACTTAACATTGAAGATGCGGCGGAAGCCCGTGAACTCGCGCGTCTTGCAATCGAATACGGTCAGCTCTCATACACATCACCGACAGAATTCTCATCAGTGATCAAATGGTATGCTGACGATCAGGGGCACTTCCTCGGTTTCTATGATGAAGAGTATGCAGAAGCTTCTCATTATGAGAACGCAGCATTTGTAGTATCTTCATACGGTTATATGGATACAACAAAGATCTCTGATGAAGCAGGAAACCTCCTCTTCTGCTCAGTCAACGTAATGGAAAGTCTCCTTGTTGAAGGCGGAAAGACTGTATACGAAGGAACTGCACCTGTAAAAACAGGCGAACAGTCCGTAAGATGGATGATTCCGGCAAGTATGATCCCGCTTGTAACGAGAGAGTTCTCAATTACGGGAGATTCTGTTGATGATCCGGGCGAAGTTACTATGGAAGGCGACAATGCGGATGAAGTGGACCCCATCCGTCTTGTATATGAAGTAGGACTTATTGATGGTATCTATCCGACAAACGTACATGACATCGTAGGAAAAGATTACAAGTACTACAACGAAAGCACAGGTACATATGCATTCTACACAAATCGGTGGAATGCAGATCAGGTTATCGGCGGAAATGCTGTTGCTCCGACTCTCGGCGTAAATACGGCGGCTGTCTTCGTTCCGAATACTGAAAACGAAAGATATTATTTCACGGAAAATACACCGATCTATACAAAAAACGGCAATACATACACAAAATACACATCTCAGACGATTCCGACAAGCGGTGAGTACTATGTTAAGATTTCTGTATTTGACTGGTCAGGAGCTCAGGTTGTCGTAAGGGATGTATATGAACGTGTCGGCGCAAACACATTCGGTGAACTCCGGCTTATTGACGGCATTGTAATGATCCCGAAGGGAACAATGCGTTCAAGAGCAGCCTTTGCTGATGCGAAAGATCTTATCAACTACGCCGAAAAGACAGAAAACAAAACAGGTACACTGAAATATTCTTATTACCTTACGCAGGAAGACAGATATAACAACCACTACGTGGACAGTGTTCTCGGCAACAACGGTAAGATCACATTCGCTCCGACGACAGCACTTTACATTGATAAGGTTCTCACTACTGTAAAACCGGGAGATTCTCCGACATTTACATTCAAAGTGACAAAACTTGATTCTTCAGGCAACGTGGATTCGTCATTTGACGGCGAATATATCGCAATTCATACTGATGCAAACGGTGTGCGCACTCCGCAGACTGTGACATTTGTCGATGGTGTGGTTCAGGTTTCCATTAAAGGCAATGAAAAGATACAGATCGCAGATCTTGAAGGCGGCTGGAAGTTTAAAGTAGAAGAAATTCTCGATGATGATGCGGAATATGAATTTACAGATGTTTCAGTAAGACCTTTGGCCCAGATCGTAGGCGAAACCACAGATAAAGTTGCGACAGTAGAGTTAATTGAGCATGACACGGTTCATGTTTCATACACAAACGAGTGGGATACGGACGGTGAACTCATTATCCGTAAACGTGTAACACACCCGTTTGGTTCGTCATACGTAATTCCTGCAACGATCACATTCGATTTCGTGGTTTACCTTGATGCGACTCATTATAATGACGGAGATACGGTAAACGTAACAAAGGGAAGTGCGACGTCATCTTATACAGTGTCTGTTGACGATGCAGGCAGCCCGTATATTACAATTGCGGGCGTAAAACACAACGAATCTGTCGCTGTAGACGAACTTAAAGGCGGCAGCACGGTTTCTGTTAAAGAAACTGATATCCCGTCAGGCTTCTCATCATATATTGATGGTGAAAAAGCAGAACTCAAAGAAGTTGAGATTCCTGTAGCGGGTTCTGTTGTAATGCAGTTTGAAAACGTATATGAACCGTCAAAGGCTGATCCGGTTAATGTATCACTTTCAGGTTCCAAGAACTTCACAGGCAGAAACTGGAAAGATACCGATGAATTTACCTTCCGTCTTGACTGGCACAGCGGCAAAGACGGCGCTGTCTGGGAACAGGTAGGCGAAATTCAGACTGTAAATGCTCAGAATAAGACATTTAACTTCTCTGACGCGCTTGAAAACTTCAATTTCAACGCGATAGGTACTTATGCGTTCAGAGTATCCGAAATCGAAGGAACGATTCCGGGTGTAACATACGATAAGATCATCGGTTACTTCAGCGTTGTGGTAACAGATGTTGATATGGACGGAAAGCTCGAAATTTCTGACGTTACAACGTACAACGAAGGCCGTGACGTTACTGTTGAAGAAAAAGCAGAAAACAACGGCACGCACTGGTATGTCAAAACAGACTTCTATAATACGTATGCACCGGAAGGCAATACGGCTGTTGACATCATTTTCCGCAAGGAACTCACAAATAAGGTAAATTCCAACCTTGTAAGCAAGGAAGGATTCCGTTTTGAAATCTTTACAAAAGGTGAAAGCGGCGAAGAAGTGATCCGTACGTCAGGTCTGACGGGTGCTTCAGGCGAAACCAACATCAGACTTGTATTTGACGCGTCTTCATACGTTATGGATGCAACTTCTCCGGAATTTACATATTACGTAAGAGAAGTTATCCCTGCTGATGCGGATAAGATCCCGGGTATGGAATATGACGAAAATGAATACCCGATTTATATCGATATCGTTGATGACACCAACGGTGGTATTTACGCTGTCATTACAACAGATGAAGGTTCAACTGGAGTTGATATAGACAATAACAGAGCAAACGGCAACGTTCCGTCTGCAGAAGTTGAGTTTACAAACGTATATGAGCCTGAAAAAGTAACACTTACAGGTGAAACGGCAATTCAGGGAACAAAAGTTCTTGAAGGCAAGACACTCGAAAACGGTAAATTCACATTTAACCTTTATGAAACAGACGGCTCATTCATCCTTGAAGGCGAAACGCCGATCGATACAAAGACAAATACGGACGGAAAATTCGTATTTAAGGATCTCACATTTGATACAGTCGGCACATATTACTATGTCGTAACAGAAGAGGTTCCCGCAACCAACCCGAAAGACGGTATTTTGTATGATACGACGGTATATTATGTGACTGTGGAAGTTGCCGACAGCGGAAAAGGCTATCTTAACGCTGAAACTATTATCAGAAACAACAAAGTAACGGACGATCTCGAAGCTATCGAATTCAAGAACACGTATTCTGTAACGGGATTCGTTGATGTTGAGATCGAAGGAACGAAAGATGTCGTAATCACAGACGGAAATTACATCTTCGCAGCAAACCACTTCTTCTTTGACCTCATTGATGAAGACGGAAACATTGTTCAGACTGTAAATAACTCTGCACCGACAAACAATTCCGCAACATTCAGATTCAGCGGAAAAGAGCTTACTTTCAACGAAATCGGCGAATATAAGTTCACGGTAAAAGAAAATATATCTAAAGAAAACGTCATCGGCGGCTTTGATTATGATGAAACGGTTTATGACGTTGTTATCACTGTTTCAGACAACGGAACAGGCGGTCTCAAAGCCGAAACGGTAATTTCCGTAAATGGCGATGAAACCGATAGTATCGGATTCACGAATACATATGATCCTGCGGATACGTCACTTATCATCAGAGGTGACAAAGATCTCGTCGGCAGACCGATGAATATCGGCGAATTTACATTCGAGCTTTACGAAACGGGCGATGATTTCGATATCACAGTTGATCAGAAACCGATTCAGACTGTTACAAACACAGACAAGGACGGTACATACAGCTTTGCAGCTATTAAGTTCGACAAAACAGGCACATATTACTTCGTAGTCAAAGAAGATACGTCTGTTGAACATAAGGGTATTACTTATGACACGACGGAATATGCTGTGACAGTAGTTGTAACGGACAATGCCGGAACGCTTACAGCGACGGCAACTGTTGACGGAGAAGAACTCAGACCGCTTCTCTTCACAAATAACTATAAAGTAGCGCCGACTTCATGGCCTATTGACGGTGACAAGAACCTCGAAGGCAGACTTATCGGTGCAAACGACAACTTCACATTCATGCTTTACGAAACAGGCAACGATTTCGTGATCAACGAAGGTCAGACAGCCATCGATACGACAGTTGCGGATACTGACGGCAGATTCCGGTTCAAGGATGTTTTGTACGGACAGGACGTTCTCGGCGGTGAAGAATCTGTTTATAAGTACTACGTAGTAAAAGAAGACAGCTCAGCTGCCCTCGGCGGAGTTGAATATGACGACAGCGAATACCACATCACAGTCAAGGTCACAGATGTAAACGCTGAACTTAAAGCAGAAGTTGTTTCAGTAGCCAAGAAATCATCAGAAGGCATGGAAAGTGCGGCTGAAGCAGTAGTATTTGAAAATAAATACACCACTGAGCCTACAGAAGTGATCCTGGGCGGCGATAAAGACCTTACAGGTCCGAAGAATATCGCAAAAGGTGATTATTACTTCAATCTCTACGAAACAAACGAAGATTTCGAAGTTCTCAAGGATGCTGTTCCTGTTCAGACAACACAGAATACGGATACGGAAGGCACATTTGCATTCGATAAGCTCGTATTTGACAAGGCCGGAACGTACTATTACGTGATCTCAGAAAACGCAACTACAGCACCTGTCGCAGGAGTCAAGTATGACGAAAGCACATATGAAGTTACGATTGTCGTGACAGACAACGGCGAAGGTAACCTTGTAAACAGCGTTACGATCGAAAAAGACGGTGAAACAGCGGATATCGTTAAGTTCACGAACGTTTATACAACAAAACCGACATCAGTAGGACTCCATGGTGATAAAGATCTCGTTGGTAAGGTTCTTAATGCAGGCGAATTCACATTCCTCCGCTATGAAACAGAGGCTGACTTCGTGATCAAGGAAGGTCAGACCGCTCTTGATGATGTCACAAACATTGATAGCGAAGGTTCATTCGTGTTCGATGCCGTGGAATATGACAAGACAGGCGAATATTACTACGTTATCGTGGAAGATTCTTCCGAAAATGAGCCGGGAATCACATATGATGATACTCAGTATAACGTAACGGTGAAAGTGACGGATATCGGCGGAGAACTCAAAGCCGAAAGAACGATTACGAAGGATGGTACACCTGTAACGGATATCGTATTCGAAAACTCATATAAGGTTGCTCCGACAGTATGGCCTATCAGTGGTGACAAAAATCTCTCAGGCAGAGATATGGGCGCAGAAGAATTCACATTCAACCTCTATGAAGCAGATGAAAACTTCGAAAACGAAAATCTCGTTGATACTGCGAAGAATATCGACAAAAACGGTTCATTTGCATTCAAAGACCGTGATTTCGATAAAGCAGGTGAATATTTCTTCATCGTAAGAGAAGATACATCAGCTGCTCTTCCGGGAGTAACGTATGATACGGTTGAATATCATATCACAGTAAGCGTTGAAGACGTTGCTGCACAGCTTGTTACGGTAACATCTGTAACGAAAGTCGTAAATGACAAGACTTCGGTTGCTGAAGGTATCGTATTCAATAATAAATATGATGCGGAAGATACATCCGTAACACTCATTGCCGACAAGAATCTTACGGGCAGGGATATGGAAAACGGCGAATTCAGGTTCAATCTCTATGAAACAGGTGCGAACTTCATCGTTTCAGATCTCCAGAAACCGTATCTCACGGCAGAAAACGAAGATGCTGACGGAAAAGCAGTATTTGAAACCATTAAATACACATCCACAGGTATCCACCACTATGTAATTCTCGAAGATTCTTCAGATCTCCTTCCGGGAGTTACTTATGACAACGCGAAATACGATGTGACTGTTGAAATTAAAGACGTTGATGCGAAACTCGTAGCGGAAGTAACTGTAACGAAGGACGGCAAGACAGTCGAAGACATCACTTTCAACAACACATATCAGCCGAAACCGACAAATATCAGACTCTCAGGCGATAAAGACCTCGTCGGAAGACCGATGAATGCAGGAGAATTTACATTCAACCTCTATGAAACGAATTCTTCCTTCGCTGTATCTCCGTCTGCTAAGGCTGATGATACTGCAACTGTAGCGGATAAAGAAGGAAAGTTTATGTTCAACGCCCTTCACTACGAAGAAGCAGGCAAGTATTACTATGTAATTGCTGAAGATACATCCGTAAAACACGCAGGTATCACATATGATGATACGAAGTATCATGTGACGGTCAAAGTAACTGATATCGGTGGACAGCTTAAAGCCGAAGTGTCCATGACTGACGGCAATTCGGTTGTCGATGAAATCATTTTCACAAACTACTATAAAGCAGCTCCGACAGTATGGCCTATCGGCGGTGACAAGAACCTTACAGGCAGAGAAATGCACATCAGAGAGTTCTTATTCGAACTTTATCAGACTGATGAAACATTTACCGTAGCGAAGGATCAGAAACCTATCGATGAAGCTAGAAATATTGATGCGGACGGTACGTTCAGATTTGCTGACAGAGATTTCGATGCAAAGGGAACATACTACTTTGTAGTTAAAGAAAATACTTCTGCAGCTTTAGTCGGAGTAACTTACGACAATGCAGAATACCACATCACTGTTGAAGTTGAGGAAGATGAAAATACGGCTACACTCGAAGCAAAAGCGGTTTCTGTAACCGATGCTGAGGGCAAATCTGTTGAAGCGGTAGTATTTAACAATAAATACGATGTTAAACCGACAACAGTAGTTCTTACAGGCGACAAGAATCTCACCGGCAGAGAGATGAAAGACGGCGAATTCAAGTTTAACCTCTATGAAACACGTGAACACTTCATCGTAACAGATGATCAGGCACCTGTGATTACGACCACAAATACTGATGAAAACGGTGCATTTACGTTCGGAGCGATCGGATATACGAGCGTCGGTAAACATTACTATGTAATTACCGAAGATGACGGCTCGAAACTTGGCGGAGTCATCTATGATAACTCAGTATATCACGTTCTTGTAGATGTAACAGATATCGGCGGACAGCTTAAAGCTGACGTTTCCATCGGAAAAGACGGTGCGAAAGTATCTTCAGTAGTATTTGAAAACGCATATGTTCCGACAGATGCTGAAGTAATCCTTGCAGGTACCAAGAAATATACCGGCGCATCACTCGCCGACGGACAGTTTACGTTCAACGTATACGAAACAAATGATAAATTTGAAGTTGCTGACGATCAGAAACCGATCCGCACAGCTAAGAATGATGCTGAAGGCGCTATCAGCTTCGATAAGTTCACGTATACTGAAGAAGGAACGTATTATTACCTTGTAACCGAAGACCAGACCGATGCTCTTGACAGAGTAACTTACGATGATGATGTATTCGAAGTTACTGTAACAGTCAAAGATGACGGCAAAGGCAGCCTTGTTGCCGAAACCGACATTGAGCTCAAGGGCAAGAATGCGGTAATTCTCTTCGAAAATGTGTATACACCGAAACCAACGGATATTAATGTTGACATTACTGCTGTGAAGACAGTAGAAAATGTAAAAGATGAAAAACTCTCTCCGGAAGGTTTCCGCTTCGAGCTCAAAGATTCTGCATCAGGCAAGACATACGGCGCAGTTTCCGACAAAGATGGTATTGCGAAGTTCAGCCTTACATACACAGAATCCGACATCAACAAACTTTATGAATACACTCTTTATGAAATCAATGATGGCGTAGAAGGCGTTACATACAGTGAAGTTGTATATGAAATCGGAGTGAAAGTAATTCTTGGCGATGATAACGTACTTAAAGCAGAGCTTACTGTAAATGATGAAGACGTTGAAAATGTTCAGGCAGAGTTCGTAAATATCTATGAACCCATTGATCCGCCGGATGAACCGGATAACCCTGAAACAGGTGACGACAGCAGAGTCCTCCTCTACCTCGGACTGTTCATCATCTTTGCAGTAGCAATCATCAGAATCCTGATGATCGCCAGGAAAAAAGCGAAGTAATTCGCTTGGTTAATTGATAAATAAGGCTAAATGCCGAGAATGGATAGACTGTGAGGTTCCCTTACGGTCTATTCGTGGTGTAAAAAATATTTTCCGCCTATTGTACCAAAAAAGGGGCATGGTAAATAGTGCAGTTTTGAATATAAAAAGAGTGAATATGTGGGTATTCACTCTTTTTGTTATATGGCTTTGAATGATGAGAGGATGGTATATACAGGACGCTTTCCTGAAAGATCAGAAGAGTAAAGATGAAATTCATTGACAGTCATTTTTATCTTTTCAGGTTTGATGCGATCAATATCCTCTTTGTCTGTTCCTGTAACGCGCCTTGCAAGTGTTATGTGGGGGAGAAATTTCTTATTGTCGAAATTAATGCTTTCATTTTTCAGGGCGGAAGCTATTTTGTTTCTGAGTGAGCTGAGCTCTTTATTTTTTTCAAGTGCCGCATATACCAGCATCTCGCCTCGCCTGTCAAAATATCCGATGTGAGAAAGAGCTATATCAAACTCATTGAAAGATATATTCCCAAGGGCGGATATTACCTTCTTCGGATCATCATATTCTCCGATAAATGCCATGGTCAGGTGCAGATTGTCTTCGTTTGTAAGGCTGCAACGGTCAGAATTTATCTTTATTTGTTTCGCAAGGTATATGAGTTCTTCTTTCATTGAAAAATTTAAGTCGATTGCGATAAATAATCTCATAATTTGCCTCCGGATGAGTTATAATAGGGTCAGTATATCACAAAATATATTTATTCTCATCATTTGTTCATAAATCTGTCACAAAAACAGGCTATAATAACATCATCAGGAGGAGATATTATGAATGAAAATAATTTTGACAATAATGATTATAACAAACCGATCCAGCCGGATATAGATGAGTGTTTTGATAAATCAGAGGAAGGGATCATAGAGGATGTGACGTCTGCAGAAATTGATGTTCCTGCCACAGAAGACATGGATAATGAAGATGTTTCTTCCGAAGAAGATATAGATATGTCCGGAATTGCGGAATCAGGAAATTTTGTGCCGAACTTTACACTTGTTACACCTTCTGATGAGGAAACATTTGAAGAGGGTGAAGCATCAGGTGAAGACAGTACAGACGTGATCTTGCAGAAAAAGCTGTCCGAATATGAATATGACAGAACGGAAGTTTTTGACAATGAAGAAAGTGCATCCAAAGCTGACGAAGAGGAGATGCCTGTTCAGGAGACTGAAGAAGTAAAGACTGAAAGTACAAAAGAAGCGGAAGAGGAGAAATATGATCCACGATTCTCCAAACCACCGAAGAAAGAACGTAAGAAAAAGTCACGTACCGAAAATGGTACACGTGTTTCGAGAGGAATTTTGCTGGTTGTCTGCTGTCTTGTCTTCTCTCTTATAGGATCATATATCGGCGGATATTACGGAATGTATAACGCCATCAGAAATTCCGGAGGAACAGTTCTCTATCAGTCTGTTCAGCTTACTGATGACGACGGCGAATATATCACTTCCCCACTTTCTGTTGAAAGCACGGCGGAACTCGTCAAACACAGTGTTGTTGAGATCACGACGGAAACCGTTCAGGAAAGCTGGTTCATTCAGCAGTATGTAACGGAAGGTGCCGGAAGCGGAGTAATAATCTCCGAAGACGGATATATCGTAACAAACAACCACGTTATAGAAGGCGTTTCATCCATTAAGGTCAGAACGATCGACGGAACGGAATATACTGCAAAACTCATCGGTACGGACTCAAAGACAGACCTCGCGGTAATCAAGATAGAGGCGCAGGATCTCAAAGCTGCTGTGTTCGGATCAAGCGGATCATTGAAAGTCGGTCAGAGCGTCATCGCAGTCGGAAATCCTCTCGGCGAGCTTGGCGGAACGGTGACTGACGGGATCATCAGTGCCCTTGAAAGGGAGATGACCATTGAAGGTGCGAGGATGAATCTTCTTCAGACGAATGCTGCCGTTAACCCCGGAAACTCAGGTGGCGGACTTTTCAATCTTTACGGCGAGCTTGTCGGTATCGTCAATGCAAAGACAAGCGGAAGCGGGATCGAAGGTCTTGGTTTTGCCATTCCCATTGATGATGCGAGAGATGTCATTGAAGAGCTTATTGATCTCGGATACGTGTCCGGCAGGGCTTATATGGGCGTTACGCTCATCGACATCAATGATTATATGACGGCTGCGTCATATCGCGTCAACCGTTATGGGGTATACATCCTTGAAGTAGAAACCGGTTCTCCTGCAGATAACGCGGGGCTCCGAGCAGGGGATTATGTTGAAGGTATTGACGACGAACTCATCAGTCGTTCCGACGCACTTGTTCAGTATATTGCGACAAAGTCCGTCGGCGATACGGTCACAATGTACATCGAAAGAAACGGGCAGGGAATGGATATCAGCGTAACCCTCGCTGAATATATTCCCGCATCAAATATAAATTAGTGTGTTCTTCCCAAAAGCGGGCTGCCTTCCGGCAGCCCGCTTTTTCGCGCCCTCGCTCTGCGACCCCGTACCCCGCCCCGCGCCGCAACCGATGCTGTGCATCGGTTCCCAAAGGCGGAGCCTTTGGGGGCCTGCCGCTTGCGGCAGGCGCGGCGCGGCGGGGCCACGGCCGCGAAGCTGTGCTTCGCGCGAAAAGAGGATCTTTTCGTGTCCGCGCGGTGGGGGTGGGTGGCGGGGATGCAATAAAAGCTTTGAGCATTTGCTCAAAGCCACATATCGGACTATGTGATTTTCAAGGACCAATTTTATTCCTCGGGAAATAACTTTTGCTGTATTTTTAAAAAATTTGTCAGAAAAAAGAAGGTATTCGACAAAAGATTGCAAATATATATAGTGAAAGGAGAAATACCATGCTGTGTAAAACATATTCTTCCGCACTGTTCGGAATAGACTCTACTATAATAACCATCGAAACCGATGTCCAGGGAACCATGAACGCATTTTATATGGTCGGGCTCGCTGATATGGCAGTAAAAGAATCTCGTGAAAGGATCGGCTCCGCATATCAGAATAACGGTTTTTATTTCCCCCGTGGAAAGGTCCTTGTCAATCTCGCTCCTGCGGACATTAAAAAAGAAGGCGCTGCTTTTGACCTTCCCATCGCCGTCGCTATCCTTACTGCCTCAATGCAGATAAACGTCAGGGAAGACCTCAGCGAATACCTCATTCTGGGGGAATTGTCCCTCGACGGAAAATTAAAAGGTGTCAGGGGAGTCCTTCCAATGGTAAGTTCCGCCGTCAGAATGGGCTTTAAGAAGATACTCCTTCCGAAAATAAATGCGAAAGAAGCGGCACTCGTCGACGGATGTGAGGTTTATGGTGCCGAAGATATAAAACAGGCGGTAAATCACCTGACAGGTATCGAAAGGATCGAACCGCAACGGGATGAAAGCAGCATCAGAATGGAATATTACAATAGATACGATGTGGATATGTCCGACGTAAAAGGTCAGGAAAGCGTAAAGCGTGCAATGGAGATCGCTGCTGCCGGAAGTCATAATATGCTTATGATCGGACCTCCCGGAAGCGGAAAGAGTATGCTCGCAAAACGTTTTCCCACGATCCTTCCGCCGATGACGAAGGCGGAAAGCCTGGAGGTTACGAAAATATATTCCGTCTGCGGCATGCTCAGTGATGACACACCTCTTGTGCAGACAAGGCCATTCCGTTCTCCTCACCACAGCATTTCCTCTGCAGCTCTTGTAGGCGGCGGCAGGATCCCAAGACCGGGAGAGGCCTCCCTATCCCATTGCGGAGTGTTGTTTCTTGACGAGTTTGCGGAGTTTTCAAAGTCCTCCATTGAAGTCCTCAGACAACCTATAGAAGACAAGAAAGTAAATATTTCAAGGGTACAGGCTATGATCACATACCCGTCATCTTTCATGCTCCTCGCAAGCATGAATCCATGCCCCTGCGGATACTACAACGACCCGAACAACACCTGTAAATGTTCTCAGAGTGCAGTTGACAGATATATGCAGAAACTCTCCGGACCGATTCTTGACCGAATCGACATTTTTACCCATGTCACCGTGGAAAGCTATGAAAAACTGACTTCACGTGACGAAGAAAAGCCCGAAAGCAGCCGGGACATACGTGAGAGGATAGACGTTGCCCGCGACAGACAACTTCACAGATTCAAAGATACCAACCAGCATTTCAATTCGCAGCTTTCCGTAACGCAGATCGATGAGTTCTGTTTCCTCGGGGAACGTGAAGAAAAACTCATGAAAGCCGCATTTCAGAAGTTCAATATGTCCGCAAGAAGCTATCACCGTGTACTGAAGCTTGCCAGAACAATAGCGGACCTTGACGATTCGGAGAGATTAGATGTAAGACATCTTTCCGAAGCCCTTCAGTACCGCAGTTTTGAGCAGCGTTTCAAGATATAAGTATGTTGAAATGTTGATAACTTCCCACTCAGGATCCTTCCAAAACAGAAGGATCTTTTTGTGTTTTGGTTTTGGAAAAATTGGCATAAAAATGCGAAAAATAAAGGGATTTTTCTTTACTTTGCATAGGAAATATGCTATAATTGTCACATAAATTTCAGAGGAAAAATATGAAAAAATTATTAAGGACAGTAATGTGCTTTTTTCTTTCGTATCTCCTGCTTATGAGCCCTATGCACATCGATGAAGCGTCCCATCTGAATAAGCTGACGGGACAACTTATTGCTTCGTGCGCAGGAAGTATTGATAATAAAGAGGCGAAGGATCCCGTAACGGAAATAGCACCTACTCAGGCAGACCCGTCGAAAAAGACGGTAACCGCGACTGCGGACGGAGATATAAAATACGCATCATTAAAGGCGGTGAATCCGCTGTCAAACCCCACGAGTCTTGATGACTTTACTCTGATCTCCACACCGGGAACGGTAAAGACGTCCGGCGGAACACTCAGATATTTGAAAAAGGTAAAAGTTGAAGCGACGGCATATTGCTCATGCTACTCATGCTGCGGACCGTATGACGGAACCCGCACGGCAGACGGATCCCGCCCGAAAGAGTACTATACTATCGCCACATCAAAATTCTTCAGTTTCGGAACAATGGTGTACATCCCGTATTTTGATTCGGCACCAAACCACGGAGTATTCGAAGTTGAAGACCGCGGAGGAGCTATTCAGAACAACAGAATAGATGTGTACTTCTCCACCCATGAAAAGGCGCTTCGTTTCGGAAGACGTCAATTTGAACTGTACATTTTACAATAGTTAAAACATATGCCCGGAAAAGCGGAGGAACAATTTTGTTCCTTCGCTTTTTATGTGTAAAAAAATAAAAAAATCGAAAATAAAAGAAGGTATTTTTCATTTGACTGCAAATATATATCTATGAAAGGAATATTATATGGATATCTTGTACCTCATCTGGCTGTGCCTTCAGAAAAATCTCGCAACAATACGCATCGGCAGACTTATAGATTATTTCGGTTCCGCGATGAATGTATACGAAAACGACAATCTCTCGGAATATCTCTCCATAGACGGTATCGGGCTTGAAACGGCAAAAGCGATCATGCAAAGCAAAAATCTCGACGAAGCAAACAGGATACTTGAATTTACCCAGAAAAACGACATTGGTCTTGTGAGCTTCTGGTCAAAGGCCTATCCGAAAAAACTCCGTCAGGTATACGGCGCACCCCCGATGCTGTATTACAAAGGTGATAACATTTTCAGAGATGAAGTTCCGTCAATCGCCATCGTCGGTTCCCGCAAATGCACTCCTTACGGATTAAGCCTTGCTTCAGCAATCTCCGAAGAGCTCAGCAGCTGCGGAATAAATGTGGTCAGCGGCCTTGCAAAAGGCATTGACGCGGCAGCTCACCGTGCGGCACTCAGAAGCGGGGGAATAACCACAGGTGTTCTGGGATGTGGGATAGATGTTGTGTATCCTACGGGAAACAGGGAGATTTATACTCAGATACGTGAGAGCGGAGGTATGATCCTTACGGAATTTTCTCCGGGGACGGCGGCGGTATCGACCAACTTTCCTCAGAGAAACAGAATAATCAGCGGTATCTGTGACGGAGTGGTGGTTGTTGAAGCCGCAAGATCGAGCGGTTCTCTCATCACTGCACATTATGCCCTCGAACAGGGCAGGGATGTATATGCGGTTCCGGGAAATGTCAACTCTTCACAGTCTGAAGGGACGAATGATCTCATCCGTCAGGGCGCAAGGCTTATCACATCCGGAAAAGACGTCATTGAAGATATGTACGACATATTGAGGGGGATGTATCCTGCCAAACAGGAGAAAAACGCCCATAGAGAACTTGACAAAGATGAATCTGCGGTATATAATGCAATCTCATTAGGGAATGATACACTTAACAGCGTATCCAAGTATTTAAATAAGCCGGTCGGGTCAGTTTCGGGAATAATATCAGTTCTGGAAATAGACGGGTTGATATCCGTCGATATGGGGAAACTGTTTGTCGTCTGATGCCACGGCTTCGGAGGATATATAATGAGATTAGTCATAGTAGAGTCTCCCGCTAAGGCGAAGACTATCGAAAGATACCTTCCCGAGGACTGTAAAGTTGAAGCGACCATGGGACATCTGATCGACCTGCCCAAAAGCAAGCTCGGTGTTGACATCGAGAATGACTTTGAACCGCAGTATCAGATAATCCGCGGAAAAGCTGCCGCAGTCAAGGCCATCAAAGCAAAGGCCGCAAAGGCGGATGAAGTCATTCTTGCCACAGACCCTGACAGGGAAGGCGAAGCGATTTCATATCACCTTGCGAACTATCTCGGGATGGATCTCAACGACAATAACCGCATAGAATTTCATGAAATAACACAGTCTGCCGTGCAGAATGCTATGGACCACAAAAGAAAAGTGGATCTCGATCTCGTTGACGCACAGCAGGCGAGAAGGGTCGTGGACAGACTCGTAGGTTATCAGATCAGCCCGATTCTGTGGAGAAAGCTCCGTAAAGGGCTCAGCGCCGGAAGGGTTCAGTCTGTTGCGACGAGAATGATCGTTGACAGGGAAAATGAGATCCGCAACTTCGTCGCAGAGGAGTATCACCTCATTTTTGCAACTCTCCGCAAAAAAGGCGAAAAGGCAACTTTTGTTTCCCAGCTCACGAAGATGAACGGCAAGAAGATAGAAGTTTCATCCACAGAAGACGCGCAGGCGATCCTTGATGAACTGAAAAGCCTTGACTTTGTCGTTGAGAGTATCAAAAACGGCACAAGAAGAAAGCGTTCAGCGCCCGCATTCACGACGAGTACCCTTCAGCAGGACGCAAACCGCAAGCTTGGATTCACTTCAAAACGCACCATGTCCGTTGCTCAGCAGCTTTATGAAGGCGTTGAAGTGAAAGGCAAAGGTCATCTCGGGCTTGTAACGTATATCAGAACGGACTCAGTAAGAATTTCCGATGTTGCGAAAAATGCGGCGGTAGCGTATATCGCACAGAATTTCGGTAAGGAATATATCGGCGGAGTCAAAACATCGAAGGCAAAAGGCAACGTTCAGGATGCTCACGAAGCTATCCGTCCCACAGACGTGTTCTTAACGCCTGAAATGCTCTCAGGGGACTTAAACCGCGATCAGCTGAAACTTTATACCCTCATCTATAATCGCTTCGTAGCGTCCCTTATGAGCGATGCCAGGTACGACACTCTCGCTGTTGACATCAAGGCAGGAGATTATACTTTCCACGCATCCGGTCAGAGTCTTACTTTCCCCGGATACCTGAAAGTATACGACTTTGATGAAGAGGAAGAAGCTAAGCTCTCCATTCCGCCGCTTGAGGTGGGTGAAGGACTTGATAACGTAAAGCTCGAAGATCAGCAGAAATTTACTCAGCCGCCACCGCGTTATAACGAAGCGTCCCTCGTAAAAGCTCTCGAAGAGCAGGGTATCGGTCGTCCGAGTACGTACGCAACGACGATAAGCACCATTCAGCAGAGGGATTACGTGGAGCTTGAAGATAAAAAATTCAAACCTACGGAACTCGGCGAGATAGTGACAAAATTCATGGTCGACAACTTCACCGACATCATCGACCTCGGATTCACAGCACAGATGGAATCACAGCTCGATAATATTGCGGAAGGTCAGGCGAAGTGGAAGGAAGTAATAAGGGAATTCCACGAAGACCTTCAGAAATATTTAAACGAAGCTGACAAGATGGAAAAAGTCAAGATCCCCGATATCGAGACAGACGAAGTATGCGAGAAATGCGGAAGGAAGATGGTTATAAAGACATCCCGTTTCGGCAAGAAATTCCTCGCCTGCCCGGGATATCCGGAATGTCAGAACGCACGCTCCCTTGACGAAAAGACAGGAGTGAGCTGTCCGGAATGCGGAAACGATATTCTCGTGAAGCGTTCCAAAAAAGGAAAGACGTTCTACGGCTGCAAAGGCTATCCGGAATGTACTTTCGTTTCATGGTACCGTCCGACAAACAAGACTTGTCCGGAGTGCGGCAAGATGCTTTATGAACCGTCCGGAAGAAGCAAGAAGCTTTTCTGTGCGGACAAAGACTGCGGATATACGGAGAAATAAAAATACGGCTTACACAATATGTGTAGGCCGTTTTTGTTTTTATGTTTTCATTCTATGATCCGCCACATCAGTCCCTTTGCGATGACATAAGTGTCATTCTGACTGAATGGTTTATCCTGTATATCCGGTGAAAAATATTCGTTGTCCGCCCATAATATCAATTCTTCACCATCTTCATTCCGGACAAAGGACAGAAAGCTGTCTAATATGTCGCAGAAATAATCTTTCCGCCATCCGACGACGGAGAATTTCCTGACGCCGGTAAATACAAGCTCGAAGTTTTTGCACCACTGACTGTGAAACACGATCTTCAGGATGTGTTCGTCTTCCGCTGCACCGTACATTCCGCCGTCGCTTCCGACGTAATTTCCCGAAACATAATTTACACTGACAATACAGCTGTCGTGAAATCCTGCATTGAAACTGAGAAACGCATTTATATCATCGTTGTTTCTTATAACGTTCATCATTTTTAATACCCTCCTTTTCGATATTATAACTCTTGGGTATATTTTTGTAAAGAACGGCAGAATTTATGACATCTTCACATTATCAAGCTTTACATACTTTTTCCGTTATGGTACAATATCCCAACCAAAGGAGTAACACATGAAAGAAGATAACAAAAGCATAATCAGGGAAGCATTTACCCTCTCCGTTCCTGTGGCAACGGGATTTCTGCCCCTTGGAGCGGCATTCGGGATACTGATGCATTCCATAGGATATAACTGGATGTGGTCGGCATTTTTCTCACTTGTGGCATTTGCCGGAAGCATACAGTATCTGTCCATATCATTTCTGACAAGCGCGTTCAATCCCATAAACGCATTTCTCGTCAGCCTTATGGTAAACGCAAGGCACCTGTTTTACGGCATCTCACTTATGGATAAATACAAGGATTCCGGTAAATACAAAAATTTCCTCATTTTCGGGATGTGTGACGAAACATTTTCCATAACTTCAAGCCTTGAGATAGCTGACAGGAAAAAGCGTGACAAAATGAATTTTTATATCACCCTGTTTGATTATTCATACTGGGTCGCAGGCTCCGCTATAGGCGGGCTTATTGCGGGAGGCGTGAAATTCAATACCATGGGCATGGATTTCGCCCTGACGGCGTTGTTTGTGGTGTTGTTCCTTGAACAGATGCTCAAAAAGAAGAACCGTATTCCGGGACTCACGGGTCTTGCGGCAAGTATTCTGTCCCTTATGGTGTTCGGTTCCGGGAATATGATAATTCCTGCGATGATAATCATTCTCGTCGTATTTTTCTTCGGAGGTGACAGATTATGCAGCTGAGTCCGTATCAGGCGCTTATAACCATCCTTGCCGTTTCGGCGGGGGTAATGGTGACGAGGTTTCTGCCGTTTATCCTCTTTCGCGGGGAAAAGAAGATGTCCCCGAAATTTGAAAACTTAAAAGAGCTGATCCCGCCGGCGATGATGGGGCTTCTGGTAGTGTATTGTCTGAAAGATGTAAGTTTTACATCCCCGCCTTACGGCATTGCGGAGATCGTGTCTGTAGTGACCGTAATACTGCTTCATCTGTGGAAAAGAAATTCCCTTCTGTCAATATTCGGCGGAGTGGCGGTATATATGACGTTTCTGCAGTTTATTCTGAAATAAAATTGCAATATCATAGTCCAAAAGGCAAAATTTGTGGTACAATTATTATAATGAAATACATGGAGGAAAGAAAATGAAAGTAATTCTCTTGGCTGACGTGCAAGGCGTAGGCAAACAGCAGCAGGTAATAGACGTAAAGAGTGGTTACGCAAACAACTTCCTTTTCAAAAAAGGACTTGCGGTAGTAGCCAACGATGAAAATATGAAGGTGCTCAACGACCAGCTCGCAGAAAAAAGAGCTCAGGAAGCAGCAATCAAGGCGCAGGCTGAAAGCGTAAAGGAAACAGTAAAAGAAAAAAGCGTAAAGATCACAGCATCAGGCGGTCCGGACGGCAAGCTTTACGGTTCAATCACATCAATGGACATCTCTTCAGCTCTCACAGAACAGTTCGGAGTTGACGTTGATAAAAGAAAAGTTGTCCTCGACAGCCCCATCAAGAGCGCAGGAACATATACTGTAAAACTCAAGCTTCACCCGAAAGTTGAAACCACGATCTATGCAGTGGTAACAGTAAAATAAGAGGAGAGAAAAGTGGCTACCCCGAAACTCCCTCCTCACAGTGACGAAGCGGAAAAGAGTTTGTTGGGGCTTATGCTTCTGGATAAAGAGGCCGTAATGGTGGCGATGGACACCCTTACGGCAGATGATTTTTATTCCCGGCAGCACCAGATAATCTTCTCCGCGATGAGTCGTCTGTATCGCGACGGTTACAGCATCGATTACGTCACCCTTCTTGACAAGCTCAATTCCACAGGCGAAACAGAGATCGTAAGTGCGACTTACCTGACGGAACTCACGGCGATAATGTCGTATTCGGAAAACGCGAGTCAGTATTGCCGCATCATCTCCGAAAAGAGTACCCTCAGAAAGCTTATCTCGGGGCTCGGAAGCGTGATCAATCAGTGTTACGAACAGGCTGACGACAATCAGGATATTTTAGAAGCGGCGGAAAGAATTATTTATAATCTTTCCCTCAGCTCCGCAAACAATGACCTCACCCAGATCAAGGACATCATCCGTCCTCTTGTCGACAAAGTCGGCGATCTGTATGAACGCAACGAAACCTTCACAGGTGTTCCCACAGGCTTCAGGGAACTTGATGAGCTTACAAACGGCCTTCAGCCGGGAGATCTGATCCTTCTTGCGGCGCGTCCGTCAATGGGTAAGACGGCATTCGGCATCAACATCGCCCAGAATGCCGCGTTCCGCAACGACAAGTCCGTTGCGGTATTCTCTCTTGAAATGTCTTCGGAACAGCTTGCGACGAGAATCATGTCTGCAGAAAAGATGTTTGATACGAAGCTCATGCATTCCCCTTCAAGCATCAGCTCTGTTTACAGCAAGATCCTCACTATGAACCAGGAAGTTGCGGACAACGACACAAAGCTCTTTATTGACGACACCTCCTCCATCACCATCGGAGAGATGCGTTCAAAGCTCCGCAAACACAAAGCCCGTCACGGGCTTGATCTGGTGGTAATAGACTACCTTCAGCTCATGAGTTCAAACCTCAAGACGGAAAACCGTCAGCAGGAGATCACCCTTATTTCCCGTGAACTCAAGGGGCTTGCAAAAGAGCTTAACTGCCCGATACTCACTCTCTCACAGCTCTCCCGCGGACCTGAAAGCAGAACAAACAAGCGTCCGATCATGAGTGACCTTCGTGAAAGTGGTGCCATCGAGCAGGACGCAGACATCGTCATGATGCTTTACCGTGAGAGCTATTATAATCCGGATTATCCTACCAAGGAAACGGAACTCATCATCACCAAGAACCGTAACGGTGAAGTCAAGACCATCAAGCTCGACTTCCGTCCGGAATACACACTCTTCTCGGATTATACGGGAACGTATGACGATTATGAACAGTAATTCAATTATAAACTTCAGGCGGCTGAAAGCCGCTTTTTTGTACAAAAAAGGGTGCCGTAGCACCCTTTGAAAAATTATTTCTGTTTCTTAGCGTAAACTTCCATAGAGTATTTGTAAACTTCGTCTCTTGCGATTTCAGCTTTCTGCGGGGCTGTGTAGCATGAAGCGATAACTCTTCTGTCTTTATATTTGTCAACGAAGTCTCTTACGATCTGACGGATTTCAGCTTCGTCCATAACTTCCTTGTCGTTGAGTCCCGGAATTGCCATCGGGAATGTCATCTGTTCTCCGTATGTATCGATGAGCCAGTCAACGTCGTTGCAGTTTGCCTGCGGTGACCACATATCAATGCCCATTTCGATCATCATCGGAACGTACTGCATGTTTCTTCCGCAGGAGTGGAGTTCAACAAATTTGCCCTGACCTTTTACAAAGTCGAAGAATTTCTTTTCATACGGGAAGAGCATTTCGCGGAACATTTCGTTTGAGAAGAAGCCTGCGCGCTGTGTACCCCAGTCATCATGATAGAGAACGCCGTCGATTCTGCCGTAATTTTCGAAGATCTTTGCTGTTGTATCGATCTTGTAATCAGCACATTTGTCGAACCATTCGCCGAGGAGTTCCGGTTCTTCGTAGAAGAGGAGGAGAGATTCGTCGAACGGCATGAGTTCGTGAAGTCTTTCGAAGAGACCTTCTACGCACTGATATACGTGAGCGCGGTCTTCATCATAGTTTGAAGCGATCTTTTCGCCGTCTGTTGCCCAGTCAACGTTTGAGTAGTCAGGCCATTTGAATGTTTCTTTCCATGTTGTGAAGTCTTCGATAACTCTTGTGCCCGGTTTAACCATCATACCGCCGGCTTTTTCTACCATTACCCATTCAACGCCCCACCAGTCGAGTCCGTCTACTTCCGGTACCGGATGTTCTACCATTTCATCAGGCCAGCATGTGTTTGTTTCCCATCCGTAAACCGGCATCCATACGGGGTTCTGACCCATAATAGCTTTTTTGTAGTTTTCATAAACGGGGATTACTCTCTTTTCAATAGGAGCCTTTTTCTGCTGTGCCATCCACGGGAATGTTCCGGGAAGCTGTTTCCAGTTGTATTCTTTTGTCATGTCTATATCTCCTTTTTTATTATTGTGTCATACACATCGTAAGCAATATTATATATCATTGTAAGACAAAAAAACAACAGTATTGAAATCAATAACAATAATTTGGTTTTGCTATACAAAAAAGACGCACATTTTTTGTGCGTCATCGTACTCTTATACGAAACTGATGAAGAATGATCCGAGATTTTCTTCAAGGATCTCTGCAAAATCTTCAGGTGTGCCGAGGGTGAAGAGGCTTTTGTCTACAACAAGGCAAAGGGCATTTGTTACGTATACGTAGAAATATTCCTCTATTTCATATACCTTGAGGATGTCGTCATAATAAAACGTATCAACGCCTTCTCCCTGATGCACCTCGAAAGCTTCATCCGTCATTACGTATTTCTTTCCGGAATAGCCTTCCTTTACCTTCACGTACTGCTTTTTCGGCGCAAGGACAAGTGCGTTGAAGTAATACCATCCGAAAAGTACGCTTACTGCAAGCATGATAAACTTATTGTATCCGAAACCGTCGCCGAAGAACATGTATATCGTAACGGCGAAGATCACGGCCATAATGACATATATTCTCACGTTGGCACTCTTGTAGTTTTTATTTCTCATGGAATTGAATTTGCAAAATGTCTTGTAGCCTTCGAATGAGAGAGCTACGTCCGCTTCAAGTCTTTTCATCTGAACCTCCGAATATGAATAGGGTAATTCTAACATATTTTGAATGTGTAAGCAAGGGGAGAAGATAATGATAAAAATTATTTTATTTTGTTGAAGA
The DNA here is from genome assembly GCA_017531485.1 of Eubacteriaceae bacterium. Taxonomy (GTDB): domain Bacteria; phylum Bacillota; class Clostridia; order Eubacteriales; family Anaerofustaceae; genus SVCP01. The sequence goes on from JAFXKY010000077.1 coordinate 37,559, forward strand.
CATTACGGAAATTTCTGCGTCTTTATTTATGAACGAAAAAAATTATATTTCCCGGGAAATGTTCGTCAGGCTATATGATGCGACGGAATTATGTGTTATGATAGGAAATATAAAGTATAAATTATACTGGAGTAAAAATGAGCGTTATACTTGAACTTAAAAACGTATCAAAAAAGCTCGGCGGCAGGAAAGTCGTCAGTGACCTTTCCTTTACGGTCAATTCCGGAGAGATCTTCGGTTTTCTCGGCCCGAACGGAGCGGGAAAGACGACGACCATAAAGATGATCGTCGGGCTGTTGTCAATAGATGAAGGGGAGATACTCATTGAAGGCAAGAGTATCAGAAAGAACTTCGAAAACGCAATGAGTATGATCGGCGGCATTATCGAAAATCCGGAGATGTATGATTATATGTCCGGAATGGCGAATTTGAAGATGTTCGCAAAAATGCACGGAAACATTTCAAAAGAACGTATTGACGAAATTGTTGAACTCGTCGGACTTACTGCGAGAATAAACGACAAAGTCAAGAAATATTCTCTCGGTATGCGCCAGCGCCTCGGACTTGCGCAGGCACTTTTGCATGAACCGAAGCTTCTCATCCTTGACGAGCCCACCAACGGCCTCGATCCGGCAGGAATCAAAGAGCTTAGAGATACTCTCAGGGTGCTTGCGGACGAAAAGGGAGTTTCTGTCCTCGTTTCAAGTCACCTTCTGTCTGAAATGGAGCTTATGTGTGACCGTTTCCTCATCATTGACAAAGGAGTCTTTACGGACATCAAATCCCTTGACGACATCAAAGAGGAAAATTCCGACGGAAGAAGGGACTATAATTTCGAAGTCAGCGATGCGGAAAAGACACTTCAGATCATCAATACATATCTCAGCGAAAAGCAAAAAGAGGAATACGATAAATTCATCCGCCTTGAAAGCCTTAACAGCGTAAATGAAGACATCCCCGGTGACACTCCGGCAGATGATGCTTCAGAAGGGGCGGCTGCCGTCGATGCCGAAACGGAAAAGAAGGCGAAGGAGATGTTTTTGCCCGTTGCGGTAAGTTCCCTCAGCGGAGTTGCGCTTCAGAGAGAAGAAGTTGCGGATATTGTTGAGATTCTCGTCAGGGAGGGCGTCCGCATTTATGGCATCACAAGGCTCGTCCACACTCTCGAAGACGAATTCCTCGCCCTTACCTCAGAACGCAAGGAGGAAGCGAAATGAAGATAATAAAGCTTACGGGCAACGAACTCAGAAAACTTTTTGCGAAAAAATCCACAATAGTCGTTATCATACTAGCGCTTCTGATGGCGTTTGTGGTTCCGTATATGGATTATTTCTCAAGGAATATGTACGAAACGAATGAGAACTGGTATCAGGAGAACATCAAGCAGGAGATGACGTGGTACGAAGAGAGGATTCCGCAGATAAAGGAAGAGATAAAAAACGGCGGCGAGAGCTACCTTTATTCGGACCTTTCATGGAATATCGCTTATCTTGATGCAATGCAGCTCAAACTCGATTCCGGCGTTTCATCATGGGAAGACTGGAGAGAGGATTTTGTGTATTCGGGATATGTTCCTTTGCTTCAGGAACAGTTTGCAATTGAGCCGTATCTCAAAAAGGACAAAAAGCTCATAAAGGCATACGAAGAAGGCGGGCTTTCCGGATATATCAACTCCGATGCCCTCAGTTACTATTACGAAAAAAATTCCACAAAGAAATTGAAAGCCCGTTACGACGAAGTTGAAAATCTTATCAAAGGCGTAAGGGAAGCTTATATGAACAACGATGTTGATTTTGTCAATAAGTATTATTACGATCAGCAGAAGGCAGTAATAACAGACATCGAAGACAACATCGCAAGCCTCAACAAACAGAGAAGGGAACTTATCAAATATAACTTCAAGGGAATGAATGACGAAGCCATCAAAAATATCAAAGAGCAGATCAGAAAGCTCGAAGACTCGATTCCCTACGAAGAAGAGCTTCTCAAATGGAAGCAGTACCGAATCGACCAGAAGATCCTTCCCGGATATTCATCATGGCAGTCACGCTGCATGAACGTTATTGACGAAGCAGTCAGGATGCTGAATGAGGAAGCGATGGATAAGGACTCTTACGAAGCAGGCGGCGGACAGTGGAACGACGATCATACCGCGAAACTTACGTATGATGAATATCTCATCAAGTTCGAAAACGACCGCATCGAGGCTCAGGACAACATCGTTTTCAATACATATGCCATTGAAAACAACATCACTCCCCTTGATTATACATACGGAACGAGAACAAGACTTCTCGATTATCTGTATCTCGCAGTATTCGCAGGGGCATTCGTTGCGATCATCCTCGGATGTGCCATCGTCAGCAGGGAATATTCAAAGGGAACGATCCGTCTTTTGCTCATAAGGCCTGTAAAAAGGTGGAAGATACTTCTCTCGAAAGTCATTGCGGTATATCTCATCGCGTTTATCGTATTTGCGCTTTATGCGGCTATCACGGGAGTAGCCACTGTGGCGTTCTTCGGAAAGGAAGATTTTGATATGCCGGTAATCGAGATGGTAAATCACGAAGTGGTATCTCACCATATCCTCGATCAGGCTCTTCCGGCGCTTTATAAGTCAGCAGTGACGGTATTTTTCATCGGATCCATGACGCTCATGCTTTCAACGATCTTCAAAAGCACCGTTCTCGGAGTCGGAGTTCCGACGATACTCATGATCGGCGGAAACATTGCGGCGATGCTTATGCTTGAGCTTAAATACTATGCGCTGGTGAAGTTCACTCCGTTTGTATATTTAAATCTCTATCACCTGATAAACGAAACGGGATCTCTGAGGTATTATCTTGAAGACATCCCCGGATATATCAGTGCAGATTTCGGATTTATGTATCTTCTCATTACGGGGATAGTGATGCTTGCATTGACATTCAGAGTATTTGAAAAGAGAGATGTGAAAAATTAAGTTTATATTTCCGTAAATAAGGGGGCAGCTCGCTGCCCCCTTTTCCCACCCACCCGCC
>JAFXKY010000078.1 GCA_017531485.1 Eubacteriaceae bacterium
AGAACCTACAATGACGGGCTTGGCGGAAAAGGCGAATGGCCGGGATTTCCGGGAGCAAAACACGACCTCAGAGCTATGCACGAAAAACTGCGGATGATGTGATGCGCGGTACATTTCAGTATATTAAAGACAAGACGGCAGAACCCGCAGGTTCTGCCTTTTTTGCGCAACAATTTAATAAAACCATGCTTCGCTCATAAAAAACAAGATGGTCGGATTATAAAAAAATAACATGGGTTACCATGTTATACTTTTCATATAAAAAATGGTCGGAGCAAAAAAGATGAAAGATTAAATTTTCCCACTATCAAAGCTTTTTTGCAACGCTGTAAAGACAGCATCTTTGCGGATATGAAGAAAAATACACTCAAGGAACGAAAAATGACTAAAATAATATCAATATGCAATCAGAAAGGCGGTGTCGGGAAGACGACCACGACAATAAACTTAGGCGTGGGCCTCGTAGGTGCGGGATTCAGGGTCCTGCTTATAGATGCGGACTCGCAGGCAAACCTTACAACCGCCATGGGCTTTGATCCGGAGGAGGTTACATTCGGTCTTCCGGAAGTGATCGACGGGATCATAAACGAGCAGGAATTTGTAACTACCGATGCTGTACTGTCCCATAAGGAAGGCGTGGACATCCTTCCCTCTCATATCGGACTTTCGAATACGGAAGTGAGGATATTCAGCGCCATGAACCGTGAAAGGCTTCTGAGGACTTATCTTGAGAAGATAAAATATGAATATGATTACATACTCATTGACTGCATGCCCTCTCTCGGAATGATGACAATAAATGCGCTGACAGCTTCGGACAGCGTGATAATCCCATGTCAGCCACATTATCTCTCCGCAAGGGGGCTTGAGCAACTCTCCCACACCATAGCGAAAGTAAAAAGATACATGAACCCCGATTTACGCATCGAAGGGATCCTGCTGACCATGGTGGATAACCGCGGAAAGTTCGTAAAGGAAATTTCTTCACTTCTCAGAAGTCAGTACGGAGAGTCAATAAATATCTATAAAAGCGAGATCCCACTCTCCGTCAGGGCGGCGGAAAGCAGTGCGGAAGGGCGGAGCATTTATGCCCACGACAAGTTCGGCAAGGTGGCAAACGCATACAAGGAGCTTACGAAGGAGGTCATTCATGGAGCTGAAAACAAGCGCAGGAAAAATAAAGCTGAAAACGTACGATGAGCTGTTTACCACCGAAGAAATGCGTCAGGACATCGGCAAAGAGCGAATCGAAATTCTTTCCGTAGACGAGCTTTATCCATTCAAGGACCACCCGTTCAAGGTTCTTGATGATGAAAAGATGATGGAGACGGCGCAGAGCGTAAAAGAGAACGGTATCCTCGTTCCGCTGATCGTCAGAAAGCGCGAAGAAGGCGGATATGAAATAATCTCCGGACACAGACGAAAGCGCGCCGCAGAGATCGCAGGTATTACGGAAGTTCCCGCCATGATCAAGGATATGAATGACGATGAAGCGGTCATCGCCATGGTTGAGAGCAATCTGCAGAGGGAGAATGTCCTTCCAAGCGAGAAGGCGTTTGCTTATAAGATGAAGATGGAAGCAATAAAACGTACTGCAGGGAGACCGAAAAATAATTTTGGTCAAGTTGACCAAAATAAACTTCCCTATAATGCAAGAGAGTCTCTCGCAAATGATTCAGGTGAAAGTTCCAAGCAGATTCACAGATATATCCGCTTAACGCACTTAATCCCCGACATTCTCGAAATGGTGGACACAAAGCGTATGGCGTTCAATCCTGCGGTGGAAGTAAGCTATCTGAATGAAGAAATGCAGGAAGTGCTGTATGATACAATGGAAATGCTTCAGGCAACGCCTTCCCTTTCTCAGGCGCAGAGATTAAAGAGATTTTTCCACGACGGGAAACTTTCCCGCGAAGTCTGCGAAGCCATAATCGGCGAAGAAAAGCCGCAAAGCAGGGAGTGGAACGTAAAGCCGGAGCAGATAAAAAGATACTTCCCGAAGGACACAAAGCCACAGGAAATGGAACGCATTATCTTTCGTCTCCTTGAAAACTGGTCCGCAAAGAGAAAAAATAAGGACAGAGAGAGATAATGAAAGATATACTTCCGATGATTATTCCGAGGCTGATAAAAATGATCTGCGAAAAAGATGATCTCAGTGAAGAAAAGACTCACGAAATACTCCGAAGCTCGGAATTATACAGACAGCTTCTCAGGGAAGAAACAAAACTATGGCACCTGAGTGTGCTGACGCTGTATGAATTATTCCACGAAGAAATCACAACGGGAAAGATCACATATCCCGAAGAAGCATAAAGCATAAATACAAACTGTCGTAATTGCGGCAGTTTTTTTGATGAAAGGAACAACATGAAACTATCAAAACATAAAATAAAAATGTTGATAATAATTATCCTGCTGATACTGATACTTTTATCGGCGATGACCATAAAGCCCTCCGTTGCGCAGGCGGCGATCCTTTCCGTTCAGGTCTGCGGAGAGGACGGATATGATGCGTATTATTTAAGGCCCAATGCGGCAGGGCTTCCGAAGGTTTTTGCGGATCATTCGAAGTATTTTAATATGTACTGGATCACGAAAAAGAGCTACCGCGATACCCCCGTCTACTGCATCGACATCGACAACCCGAAGATCACCATCGGAGGGGATTATTCCGTATCAACTACAGCAAGGACGAACCTGACCGACGAGCAGAAACTGCTCTTATCAATCGCCCTCGCCTATGTCTATGACGGCAAGGAAACGAAATACGGCGGCAACTGGCAGGAAGAACAGCTCGCTTCCCAGATCGTCTTATGGATGATCGGCGAAGGGTATTATGAGTTTGATTCGTATGGGAATGCAATATTAGACGGCTTTACGCCAAATGCAAAGATCGGAGGCATAGCAAGAAGGATGCTCGAAGACATACACGCATACAGAAAAATTCCGTCATTCACGGCGGAAAATGAGGAAACTGCGGAAGTTTTTGAAATGAAGTGGGACGGTGAAAAATATTCTGTCGCGCTTACGGACAAAAATAATATTTTATCACTCTTTGACTTTTCATGCGAAAGTGCGGACATATCCGTTGACGGAAATACGCTTACTGTCTCGGCGGAAAACATGACTGCGGAGGAAATTTATACCGTAAAAGCCACAAAGATCATGCCAGACAAAAGAGCACAGGTCATGTACATGACGCTTAACAAAAATCAGGAGATGATTCATAAAGGAGTGGAGCTTGATGAGGAGATTACGGCGTATTTCAAAATAAAAGTCGGTTACGGCAGGGTCATCGTTACGAAAACTGCGGAAGACGGCGGAGTTAAAGCGAACATTAACTTTACATTATCGGGAGAAAACTACTCCGAGACGCAGGCTACGGACAAAAACGGTACAGCTGTTTTTGACAACGTTCCCGCAGGGAAATATACCGTAAGCGAAGAAGAACTTGTGGGATATCTTAAAGCGGAAGACAAGAAAATTACCGTACATAACGGCGAGACTGCGGAAGTGAGTTTTTACAACGAATTTATCAAAGGATATATCGAAATAAAGAAATCGGCGGATTATCCTGAGAATCGTCCTCTCGGAGGAATAAAATTCGACATATTAAACAGCGCAGGGACAGTCATCGACACGCTGACAACGGATGAAAACGGCTATGCGAAGTCGGGATTTCTGAAATACGGGCTGTACCGGATAAGGGAGTTCAACACTCCCGAAGGATTTATGACCGCAGAGCCACTTGAAGTTTATGTCACGGAGCACATGAAGACTTATTCTTACGACATCGAAAACAGGGTCATAAAAAGGGATATAAAAGTAATCAAGACAGATTCGGAGACGGGAAAAGCAATTCCCATCGCAGGCGTGAAGTTTAAGCTTACGGACAGCGAAGGCAAAGAACTCGCTGTTTACGAGACTGATGAAAACGGAGAAATCTACATTGAAAGTCTCACATACGGGCAGTATTCACTGACTGAAATTTCTCCACCGAAGGGTTATATGTTATCTGATGAAGCTGTCAAAATAGACGTAACGGCAGATTCTCCCGAAATCACAGAGATCAGATTTTCCGATGAGCCGATAAAAGGCAGGATCGAAATATTCAAGACGGGAGAAATGCACACAAAGACTGACATCAGCAAGACGGAATATGGAGATTTATACACACCGATCTTCGAAGAAAGCTATCTTGATGGGGCGAAATTTGAAATAACCGCCAAAGACGATATTCACACTCCCGACGGCACTCTCCGTTTTGCAAAAGGCGAGGTTGTTGACAGCTTGTCAACAGAAGGCGGAAAAGCAACAAGCCGTGAGCTTTACCCGGGGACATATGTTGTAAAGGAAATCGCGTCCCCCGAAGGATATCTGATCACCTCTGAAACGGCGGAAGTGACCGTTTCCGATAGCACGGAAACGCTGAACTTATCATCAGCCGTCACATTCAGAAACGACAGGCAGAAATGCGCACTTACTCTCAGAAAATCCGTTGAGGTTTTCAATGCGGATGATGTAAATGCCCCGACATTTGATACGGAACATAAAAAAGGCATGGTGTTCGGGCTTTTCACGGATGAAGTCATTTCAGACATTCCGAAAGATTCGCTTGTAGGAATCTACGAGACGGATGAAAGCGGTGAAATATCCGCAGGCGGATATCTGCCATACGGAAAATATTATTTCAAGGAACTGAAAGCCCCTGAGGGATATATTTTGGATGGAACCCATTATGAAGTTGATCTGTTATTTGATGCAGAATCGGGAGAAGTAAAGGAAATCACAGTAAACAACGGAAAAGAGATAGTAAACAGGCTTGTAAAGAAGGAAATCTCAATAAAGAAAACGGACACAAACGGAAACACACTCCCCGACTGTGTTATCGAAATTTATGATGAAGGCGGAAATGTTGTTTTCAGGGGGATTACCGACGGAAAAGGCGAAGTAAAAGTTACGCTTCCCATGGGTAAATATACATTCCGTGAGATCATGCCTCCCGAAGGATATGTCAGAAATCCTGCGGAGTTTGCCTTTGAAATAACCTCAGATGGTGAGTTTGTTGGCGACAGCAGTATTACGAACGAAGAAGTGAAGATCGTAATTTTAAAAGTAAACGAAACCGGCGAAGTTCTTGAAGGCGCGGAGTTTACTATATACAAAGACGGAGAAATCTACGGCATTTTTGAGACTGACGAAAACGGGGAAATAATCCTTGAAAGGCTTCCTTTTGGTAATTACGAGATCGTTGAGACAAAGGTTCCGGTCGGATACGAAAAGTCGGAAGAAGTGTATTCATTTACGGTAGATGAAAACTACGAAAACACGGAAGAAAAGATAGTATTCGAGAACGAGAAGATCCGTAACCCCCACACGGGAGATGACGGAAATATATTCGTTCTTTTTTTTATTGTGCTGATTCTGACAATGGCGGTTATTGCCTTGGTTATGCGAAAAATTAAAGAAAGTGAGGACAAATAATGAGAGTGCTTATAGTGGAACCTATGAACGAACCGTATGTGAGGGACATTGACAACAGCTTGTCGAAAATGCAGGAGATCGTCGGCGGATATATCGAAGCGGCGGGATTTTTCGACGATGTGATACTGGTCTGCAACGAAGAAGGAAAGCTCGACGGCTCCCTTCCCAACAGAATCATATGGGACAAGGACGGGGAAATAGCCGACATAATTCACGGAACATTCTTTTTATGCGAATACGGTGAGGAAGACTTCAAAAGTATTTCTGCGGAGAATATCGAAAAATACGGCAGGATGTTTTCCTTTAACCTGCAGAGAGACAACCTCTCCCGAAAGGCGGAATACGAAAGATGACATACCGTGATGAACTTCTTGAAAAGCTTTTCGACAACATGGATGCGGGACGAAACGAGATGCTAAGTGAAATCAGGCTTCTTTCTCCCGATGAGATAATTTCAAAGGCGTACGAGATCGTAATGAAAGAAGATATTTATATTCTGCTTGAGACGGAAAATTTATCCGTGAAAGATCTTGAAGTCCTGACGAAAAATCCTTATCCACTGCAGTCAATCTATGACAGCTGGATGCGGACTGATTATAACCACATGGATATTCTCAGGGATAATCTGAATGAATACATTTACAGACACAGAAAAGAAAAATCAATAGTTCACGGAGAAAGATAATGGCGGTAAAATATCCGGATGCGAGGAGTATTTTCAGGGATACGCTCCCGCTTCTCACCGTAAGCGATGAAACATGGACGGCGTTTCTGAGTTTTTCAGCCGCAAACTACCGATATTCCTTTTCCGACAGAGTGATGATCTTCGCCCAGAGGCCCGATGCGACAGCCTGCGCAGATTTTGATTACTGGAACAAGCAAATGGGCCGAATGGTAAAAAGAGGCTCCAGAGGCATCGCACTTCTGAGAACGGGCTCAAGCGGCGGATATATCAGATATGTCTTTGATGTGTCTGATACGGTAAACAGAATAAATCAGGACAGATTTGCGGAAAACGTATGGGAATATACTCACGATGCGGAAGAATATTTCACAGCTCACATAAAATCCGCATTTGATATTGAGGGTGATATAGAAAATGCGGAAGAGCTTATATCTACTGTCTGCAGAAAGCTGTCGGAAGAACTTGCGGAAGATTATTATATGCAGATGAAGGAGCTTGTGGAAGAACCTGAACTGACTCTTGAAGAATTTAGGGAACTGCTCCGCAAAAGCACCTCATATACGGTCTCGCAGAGGCTTAACCTTCCCTGCGCTGAACCGAAAACATGGAAAACGGAAAGAGCCGTTTATATTCTCACACTCGGAACCGCTGCAGGGGAAATATCAAAGAAAATTCTTCTTGAAGCGGAGAAGGCAGTGCGTGAATATTCCCGCACAGTTGATAAAAACAGGGAAAATAATCATAATAAAGGCGAAATCACGAACGGAGGAAAAAAGCATGACGGAAATGACATACGAAAAAGTGAAGGATTATTACCTGCCAATTTTCAGGGCAGAGGAGAAACTGAGCCTCGGCAAATACGCGATTCTCAGGCTCAGCCACCTGAAAAAGAACAGACCGGTACTCTATCAGGCGATGAAGGCGGACGGAACGCTGTTAACACACCTTCACGAGACGGACATGACGGCGAAAAAAGCCACAGAGAGTATGACGACACTTTTAGCGAAGACGTACGATCTGACGGAGGAACTGAAAGCGAAGGATCCGATGATGTGGGCAAAGAAGATGAAGGAACTACACCTGACGGCGGAGGAAACGGTCCTGAAAGAGATGATTTACATTTAGATATTCCCGATATTACACAGCAGGAAGAAAATATTTTACGGGCAGAGGCAGAAAAACACTCTGTCCGTTTTGTTTCTCAGGCGGATATTGATGAAGTTCTCATCTTCGGAAGCGGATTTGAAGGAGGCAAAAGCAGGATAAACAAATATTTCGAAGGGAGTTTTTCTTATGACGGTGCCGCAAAATTCCTGAAAGATGAATACGGAACGGGCGGAATGACACTGAATCTTTCCAACCATATCCGCGCAAGGACAAATCATGACAGCAAAGGGCTCGTAATTACCGTCGGAGACAATGAGCGTGATACGGACATGGTGAGACTCACGTGGACCGATGTTGCGAGAAGGATCTCAAGGCTTATTGACGAAGGACGGTATCTGACGGAAGAAGAAACAGAAAAGTATTACAGCGAAGCCGTGACAAAGCCCACAGAATCCGCAATAGATCCCACAAGGACATATAACATTACCGTGGGCAGTAAGGTCTTTATCGGGGATGAGGAATATACCGTTGAAGTTCTTGACAGCGAAACTGTCCTGAGAAGTGTATCCCGCCCGCTGATTACGCTTAATTTCACATACAGGGAATTCTGGGAACAGATTCACGGTAATCCGAAAAACGATCATCTCATAATCCCCACGGATGAGATATTTGTTTACAGAGAAGACCTTGATGAATTCAGGTGGATATTTTATAACCCGGACAGCTATGCAGGCGGACAGTACTGCATATACCGCTTCGACTGCGACGACATAATGGCGGCGTGGGATTACGCTGACGGGAATTCAAACAAGTTCTTTGATTACATTCTCTCAACCTGCAGGCAGTATCTGTGCGATATCGGCACGGAAGACATAAACGAGGCACTGTATTATTACGAAATGCCTGCGGACTACGTCGGAATGACGGAAGACACCATGTTCGCCCTTCAATATTTCGCTTATGAGAGACTGAACCGACCGAAGGAGAAAATAAATTACAGCATAGATGAGGAAAATGTTCATTACGGCACGAAAAAAGAGAAGTTCAGAAACAATATTGATGCCATAAATACGCTGAAAAGACTTCGCAAAAACGGCACCCATGCAAACAGATACGATCAGGAGATCCTCGCAAGATATACGGGCTGGGGCGGACTTTCCGAAGCGTTTGATGAAGAAAATCCATCGTGGAAGAATGAATATGCGGAGCTGAAAGAGCTTCTGACGGAAACGGAATACAATTCCGCAAGGGAATCGACTCTCAATGCGCATTACACTTCCCCCATAGTCATAAAAGCCATGTACGAAGCTCTTGAAAATGCGGGATTCGTAAACGGCAATATTTTAGAGCCTTCCTGCGGGATCGGGAATTTCTTCGGTATGTTGCCCGAGAGTATGAAAGACAGCAGACTTTACGGCGTGAAGCTTGATGAAATAAGCGGAAATATCGCAAGGGAGCTTTATCAGACGGCGGACATACAGATCTGCGGATATGAAGATTCTTCCCTTCCCGACAACTTCTTCGATGCGGCAATAGGAAATGTGCCTTTCGGGAATTACGGAGTCGCCGACAGCCGTTATGACAAGGAAGGCTTTCTCATTCACGATTATTTTCTCGCAAAGACCCTCGATAAACTCCGCCCCGGAGGCATAATGGCGATGATTACGTCAAAAGGAACTCTCGACAAGGAAAATCCGAAAGTACGAAAATACCTTGCCCGCCGTGCGGAGCTTATCGGAGCGATCCGACTTCCCGACAACGCTTTTACGGATATTGCATCGGCAGAAGTTACGAGCGACATTCTCTTTTTCAGAAAGAGGGAGAGAATTACTGACATTGAGCCTGAGTGGATTCATCTCGGGAAAGATAATAACGGTATTACAATAAACAGCTATTTTGTCGAAAATCCCCACATGATCCTCGGGAAGATGATCGTAAAAAGCGGACGGTTTGGGCCTGAGACTGCCTGCAGGGCAAGGGAAAATGATGATCTGTCGGAGCTTTTGTCGGAAGCGGTGAAAAACATAACCGCATCATACACGGATTACGAAATCGAGGAAGACCGGGAACCTGATACAATTCCTGCGGATATGAATGTGAGAAACTTCTCTTTCACAACAGTTGACGGAGAAGTTTTTTATCGTGAAAACAGCGTAATGCACCGAGTTGAACTGTCGGGAAACGCAAGAGAAAAGATGAAGGATCTTATTGAGATAAGGGATTCGGTGAGGGATCTTATTCTTTATCAGTCGGAGGATCATTCAGATGAGGCGATACAGCGTGAGCAGGAAAGACTGAACATACTTTATGACAGCTTTTCGGAAAAGTACGGGCTGATAAACTCGCGGAGCACATCAAATCTCTTTTCCGATGATTCGTCGTATTATCTTCTCTGCTCCCTCGAAATACTCGATGAGAACGGGAAATTTCTCCGCAAGGCAGATATGTTTTTCCAACGAACCATACGCCCCAAAAGAGAGATCTCAAAAGCGGAAACACCTCACGAAGCGCTGATGATCTCCCTTTCGGAAAAAGGCAGGGTGGATATTCCTTACATGGCGGCTATTACTGATGATGCGCAGGAAAATATCATCGAAAGTCTTTACGGAAGCATTTTTCTTGATATTGCAAACGGCAGTTTCGTAACCGCCGATGAATTCTTATCGGGCAACGTACGGGAGAAGCTTACGATAAATAGGGCGGTTCTGCAGTCGATGAATGAAAGTGATGAGGATTATGAGAAGGTATCGAAGAACGTAGAATATCTCGAAAAAGTTCAGCCAAAGGAGCTTACCGCAAGCGAAATTGATGTGCGCCTCGGTTCCACATGGGTTCCGGTGGAATACATCGAAGAATTCATGCACACGCTTCTTGAAACGCCGTATTACCTCAGGCGGCATATCAGGGTCAGTTACAGCTCATATACGGCAGACTGGAGCATTTCGGGAAAGACCGCCGACGGCAGGGGAAACGTAAAAGCAAGCGTAACGTACGGAACGAAGAGAATAAATGCATATTCGATCATTGAAAATACTCTCAATCTGAAAGACGTTCGCGTTTACGATACGATACAGGACGAAAACGGTAATGACAAACGGGTTCTCAACAAACACGAAACAGCCATCGCACAACAAAAGCAGGAGGAAATAAAATCCGCATTTACGGAATGGATATACCGTGATCCCGAAAGGCGCGAACATCTCTGCAGGATCTATAACGACCGCTTCAACTCAATCCGCCCGAGGGAATATGACGGAAGTCATCTCACCTTCCCCGGCATGAATCCGGAAATATCACTCAGGGAGCATCAGAAAAATGCGGTAGCGAGAATACTTTACGGCGGAAATACTCTCCTCGCCCACGTTGTAGGTGCAGGGAAAACCTTTGCTGTTACAGCCGCTGCCATGGAATCAAAGAGGCTCGGGCTGTGCAGTAAAAGCATGATCGTAGTTCCAAACCACCTGACGGAGCAGTGGGCATCGGAATTTCTGACACTTTATCCTGCGGCAAATATTCTCGTAGCAACCAAAAAGGATTTCGAGACAAAGAACAGAAAGAAATTCTGCGCAAAGATCGCAACGGGGCAGTATGATGCGGTCATCATCGGACATACGCAGTTTGAAAAGATTCCCGTATCCCGTGAAAGGCAGATAAACATGCTCAGGGAAGAAATAGACGATATCACACAAGGCATCAACGAACTGAAAGAGGTAAACGGCGACAGATTTTCCGTAAAGCAGATGGAAAAGACGAGAAAAAACCTGAATACGAAGCTGAAAAAACTGAACGATTCACCGAAGGATGATGTTATCACATTCGAGGAGCTCGGCGTGGACAGACTGTTCGTTGACGAAGCAGACAGCTTCAAAAACCTCTGGCACTACACAAAAATGCGCCATGTGGCGGGGATCCCGCAGACGGAAGCAAAGAAATCAACGGACATGTTCAACAAATGCAGGTATATTGATGAGATCACAGGCTCGAAAGGCATCATCTTCGCAACGGGAACGCCCATAAGCAACTCCGTTACGGAGATGTACACCATGCAGAGATACCTTCAGTACGACACATTAAAGAAAAACGGCCTCGCCCACTTCGACTGCTGGGCGTCCACATTCGGAGAGACCACAACTGCCATTGAGCTCGCTCCCGAAGGCACCGGTTACAGGGCAAAAACACGCTTTTCAAAATTTTTCAACCTTACGGAACTGATAAATATGTTTAAGGAGGTCGCGGATGTACAAACTTCAGACATGCTGAACTTGCCTGTTCCCGAATCAGAGTATATAAATATAGCTGTAAAAGCGAGCGAGATTCAGAAGGAGATAGTTTCCTCCCTTGCGGACCGTGCGGAAGATGTGAGAAAAGGCATTGTTTCATCATCTCAGGATAACATGCTCCGCATAACCAATGACGGCAGGAAGCTCGCTCTTGATCAAAGGCTTATTGATCCGATGCTTCCTGACTTTGAAGGCAGTAAAGTAAATGCCTGCGTCGATAACGTATACACAATATGGGAGGAAGGAAAAGATGATCTTCTCACTCAGCTCATTTTCTCCGATCTCTCCACGCCGAAAAGTGATGGGTTTGATGTATATAACGACATAAAAAACAAGCTCATTTCCCGTGGTATTCCACCGGAAGAAATCGCCTTTATTCACGATGCGGACAGTGAAGCGAAGAAAAAGGAACTGTTCGCAAAGGTAAGGTCGGGGAAAGTCAGAATACTCATAGGTTCAACAGCGAAAATGGGAGCAGGGACCAACGTGCAAGACAGAATCATCGCCTCTCACGATCTCGATTGTCCGTGGCGGCCACGAGACCTCGAACAGAGAAAAGGCAGAACAGTCAGGCAGGGAAACAGAAACGAAAAGGTATATATTTACCGCTACGTTACGGAAGAGACCTTCGACAGCTATCTTTATCAGATATTAGAACAAAAGCAGACGTTTATCAGTCAGATCATGACTTCACGCTCTCCCGTCCGTTCCTGCGAAGATGTTGACGAAGCGGCTCTGAGTTATGCGGAAATAAAAGCACTCGCGACGGGAAATCCGTTTATAAAAGAGAAAATGGACCTTGAAATTCAGATCAGCAGGCTGAAACTACTAAAATCAAACCACCTCTCGCAGAAATATCTGCTTGAAGACAGACTGATAAAATATTTTCCGAAGGAGATAAGGCTTACGGAAGACAGGATCGAAAAATACAGGGCGGATATTGCACTGCTGCAGTCCCGGATGAATACGCACACGGAAGACGAAAATATGTTTGCGGGGATGAGTATAGACGGAGTATTTTATGCGGAAAGGGCGGATGCGGGAAACGCCATTCTCGGGAAATTAAAGGATATACGTAACATTGAATGTGAGTATGTGGGGGAATATATGGGATTTAAGCTCGGGCTTTCTTACGATGCCTTTGATAAGACATACCGCCTGCACCTGAAAAACGAACTGATACACACCCTTACCCTCGGTACATCCGCAAGCGGAAATATCATAAGACTCAACAATGCTTTCACTTCCCTTCCCGACAAGCTTGACAACCAGATCAGAAAGCTTGACAGCCTGAAAAAGCAGATGAAGGATGCGCAGGCGGAATCCCAAAATCCCTTTGAAAAGGAAGACGAACTGAGGGAAAAGTCCGCAAGGCTTAATGAACTCAACGCACTTCTGAACGTTGACGAGAAAGTTTCCGTCCTCATGGAAGACGACAAAGATCACGAAGAAACCAGGGAAAAATCAAGAGAATTCACACGATAGGAGGCATACATGGACGCAGGATTTTATAAGGCGGAGGATTCCCTCACCTTCTCATTTTTCAGAATACCCAAAGCCCTCATAACCAACCCGAAATACAAAGACCTGAGCTACGGCGCGAAATTCCTCTACGGGCTGATATTTGAGAGAATGGGGCTGTCCGTAAAGAACAGATGGTACGACGAAGATGGAAATGTGTTCGTGTATTATACTGTGGATGAAGTAATGCAGAGTATGTGCTGTGCCAATAAAAAGGCCATCGCATTCCTCAGGGAGCTTGAAAAGTATGATCTGATACTGCGTAAACGTCAGGGCCTCGGTAAACCGAGCAGGATATACATAAAACGCTTTGAAGTACACTTCCTGAAGTGTGAAAATGACACTTCCGGAGATGCCGAAACTACACTTCAGGAAGTGTCGGAATCACACGGAAATAAGACTGATATGAGTAAAACCGATAAGAATAAGACCAACCTTCCTACCATACGGGAGGCAGAGAGGCTTATCAGGGAGAATATCGAATATGATACCATTACCGGGAACCCTTACCTGAACCGTGATGTACTCGACTGCCTCATCACCATAATGGCGGAATGTATCGCTTCCAGAAAGGAATCCTTCCACATCAACGGCGAAGACATCCCTCAAAACGCAGTCGCCGAAAGATTCCTGAGCCTGAATAACATGCATCTCGAATACGTCATAGATGCCCTTCGTGATGCCTCAGACATACGCTCAATACGACCGTATATAATCTCAGTGCTGTATAACTCGGTGAATCTGATTGATGTTTACTACACTCAGAAGGTGAAAAGGAATGAATAAAATGCAGGAAACACCGATAAACACGCCTGAATACGATATTTCATTAAATTTCAAACAAAATTCTTGTTTATTTTCCGATAATGGGTTATACTATACATGCGGAGGAAATGACATGAAAGTATTGAGAATCAAGGCGAACAATTTCAAGAACTGCTCGGAAGATTTCACTATAGATTTCGTTGCGAAATCAAGAAAGACATCCGAAGACAAAGAATATGAGCTGCAGAAAATAGCGGAAGATCTCTATGTATATAACACTGCGGCATTTGTCGGCAAAAACGCATCGGGGAAAACGACTGCAATAGAGTTGATTGAATGTTGCTACAGTCTCCTCGGAAATTTCTCCCTGGAAAACAAGCATTATTCATACGACGGAATAAAACTTGAAATCATATTTTTTCATGAAGAAACTGACGGAGAATTTATTTATAAATACTGTGCCGAATTAAAGGATGATTCCACATTCGGGAACAAGGCATGTTTTGCAAGTCAGGAGATTTATAAAAAGCCTTATCTGAAATCTTATGTCAAAGATATTTACAGTGACAAAGGTTTCGTGCTTATTGATAATCTCAGCGAGCTTCCGGAAGATACTTCCATTCTGTTCTTTGTTCTCAAAAAGAAAGAAACAAGAGCAGTATACTTCAACAGCGATGGCGAAGGAACAGATACTTACAGCATGCTTTTCAGAGCGATGCAGAAGTACGATATTTCGGGAGAAATATTCTCAGCTATCATAAAGATATTCGACGAAAATGTCAGAGAATTAGCAATGGTAGACGATCATAACTATCGCCTTACCTACAAATCAAAGACACAGACAATTTCGGACAAAGACCTCATTCATATGCTCTCAAGCGGTACGACAAAGGGACTGCTTCTTTATACATTCGTTGCGGCATCACTTAAATACGGATTCGATCTTCTCATTGACGAAGTGGAAAATCATTTTCACAAGACTCTCGTTGAAAACATGATCAATCTGTATAAAGACAAATCCGTAAACAAAAACAACGCAACACTTATGTTCACAACACACTACTGCGAAGTTCTCGACCTTTTCAACCGACAGGACAACATCTGGATCTGCACATCCGATGACGAAATCCACCTCAAGAATATGTATGAGGATTATGATGTAAGAACGGAACTGTTGAAGAGTAAGCAGTTTTACAACAATGCATTCAAAACAGCAGTAAACTACAACGACCTTATGGCACTTAAAAAGGAGCTGAAAAAATGATGTTCCTGGTTATGTGCGAAGGTCCGAATGAACTCGCGATCATTGAGATGCTTCTGGAGAATGACAAACTATGTTTTACCACAGACGATCTTCTGGATCTGAGGCCATTCCATGCAAGGCAGATCGAAAAATCAACTGTAGTCCAGACAGCACTCAATATGTACAACGGTCCCGAAAAGATAAGAATACTGCGAATAGGCGACAAAATGAGTGATGCATTAAAAATTCCGCCGGATTATAAGGATAAAATAGAATCCGTTGAAAAATACTGCACAAAACCGGAGCTCGAAATGCTGCTCATTATCGCCGAAGGACTACAAAACAAGTTCGAAAAAGTGAAATCCAAAGATTCTCCCAAGAATTTCAGCAAAGAAAATATATACCTGAACAAACAAAAATATAACAACTCAACGAAGTTTTTCAGGGATTATTTCGGGGATGACATAGACAAACTTGTCAATGCGATAGAGAAATATAAAAGTTCCCACGGCGCACACAAGAAAGACGAAGGATATCTTGCGGATTTGTTGAAATAAGGTTGTCAGAAATACACGGAAATAAGACTTACAAAGGATAAGCCAGGAAGAATACGACCGTATATCGTCGCAGTGCTATATAAATCAGTAAATCTGATCAATGCTTACTATGGGCATAAAGCGAAGAAAATTTTTAATTTACTATGTGATTTATATGCTTAACCATGATATAATGTAAAAAAATATTAGGATGTAATGTATGAACTCTGCAGATGAAAAGAAAAAAACAAAACACACAGGTAAACATGTAATAAAAGAATTCTTTTGTAAATTATTAGAACAATTCACATCTAATCCTTGGTACACATTTCTTCTTATTTTAAGTACGGCATATGTGCTTTTTTATAGATGTACCATATATCAAATGAAAGAACTTAATGCACGTAATCTGATATTTATTTTATGGCTGATATTGTTAGCATTTCCATTATTTTCAGAAATGGATTTTCTTGGGATCAAAATAAAAAAAGAAGTAGATAAGGCAACCGAAGAATTAAAAAGTAGCATAAATCTTTTATTTTCACAAATCAATTCGACTAATTCCGTTTCAGGTTCTATGACCGTTAATAACTACAATGTTTCCGGACCTTTAGCATCCAAACAAGAAATGGACGAGTTATTGGAAGAGCATGGGTTAAAGAATCAGACAAAAGACGAAAATGAAGATACTTTGCCCGACGAAGATCGACAGTTTCTAATTGATGTACATAATAAAATTCAAATAAAGATTCTATCTATACTGGATAAGCTTACGATTCATAATATTTATCCTATAGGATCTAAGGAATTAGATATATTGATGAATTTTGGTATTTTTGACACAAAAGAAAAACAATTAATCACAGAGATAGTGTCCATTACTAACAGAGCTTTTTCTAAAGAGCTCATCAGTCCTTATTACATTGATTTTGTCAAAACAAGTAAAGATACCGCATTACAATATTTAGATAAGGCATTACAAAACTTGAAGTATTTTGTACACTGTCCGAAATGCCATTATATGGGGTATTCGACATCTGAAAACTATTGTCCAAATTGTAGTAGCGTATTTATTGATGATTAAAGTTATATTAACAAGCACTGCCTTTGGTCACCCAAACGCAAAATAATGTCAAAAGCTTTTGACAGTATTCACCTAAGC
Organism: Eubacteriaceae bacterium; assembly: GCA_017531485.1. Classification (GTDB taxonomy): domain Bacteria; phylum Bacillota; class Clostridia; order Eubacteriales; family Anaerofustaceae; genus SVCP01. Next base: position 16,787 of record JAFXKY010000078.1, read on the forward strand.
CGCGGCTTGTCCGAAAAGCCCGGAGGCACGGCGGAGTAAAGTTTCAGGGACTGAGCGTACTTAAATGATACGTGATGGCACGGGAACTTTACTCCAACACAGCAAGGCAAATCTTCACCGGATATTAAATCAAAGATTTGCCGGTGCGGGCTTTCCCGGCAAGACGGCTTTTATTTTAAGGACACCCTAACACCCGAAAAGAAAAATACAGACAAGGAGGAAAACATAAGACAGAGAAATCACAGAATACAGGTACGGTTAAATGACAAGGAGTATACGGCATTTCGGAAACGGCTTGCAAAGACGGGGCTGAGTGCGGAAGGGTATCTGAGGACGCTTATTGCGGGATTTGTTCCGAAGGAGCTGCCGACGGAGGAATTCAGGACAGCTGTGCAGGAGCTTTACGGAATCGAAAGTGCGCTCACAGAAATGCGGAATACGGAGATTGCGGATATCATCACACGGCTAAGAAAAGCCATCGTGCGCCTTGAAATCCTCGCATACGGAAAGAATCGTGCGTAATGGCGGTAACGAAAATATGGGATGTGCGGGGAAATCTCAGCACAGTCATAAAGTATGTCGACAACGACGAAAAGACGGCACTATTCGGCAAAGACGACATTTCCGCTCTGAGAGACATAATGAATTACGCCACCAATGATTACAAGACGGAAAAGCAGTTTTATGTCAGCGGGGTCAACTGTTTTCCCGAAACGGCGAGGGAGCAGATGATCGCTGTGAAGCAGAAATTCGCAAAGGAAGGCGGAATAATCGCATATCATGCCTATCAGTCCTTTGCGGAGGGCGAAGTTGATGCGGATACGGCACATAAAATCGGCATAACTCTTGCAAAGGAATTATGGGGAGACAGGTTTCAGGTAGTCGTGGCAACACATCTTAACACGAAATGCTATCATAATCATTTCGTGCTGAATTCCGTATCATTCGTTGACGGAGGGCGCTATCACGACTGCAAAGAGACTTACCGCCAGCTGAAAGACAAATCCGATGAGATCTGCAGGCAGTACGGAATTTCCGTGGTGAATATGCCTCAAAGTAAAGGCAGGCACTACACCGAATGGCTTGCGGATAAAAACGGCAGGCCTACATGGAGAAGCCTTATCAGGGAAGATGTCGACAGCGCCGTACTTTCCGCTTTTACCATGCATGAATTTATCGCAAATATGCGGAAAATGGGCTATGAAGTAAAGACGGGAGTGAAATACATGGCTGTACGACCGGAGGGGAAAGAGAGGTTTGTGCGGCTTTATTCTCTTGGCGACAGATACACGGAAGATGCGATCAGAAACCGTATTCTCTACGGCGGCAAGCTAAGGCGAAAACAGACTTACACACGGCAGTTCAACCCGTTCGGAAACAAAGGGCTGAAAGGGCTTTATTATCACTATTTATATTTACTTGGGGTATTTCCCACACACGGAGCGAAAGTACAGAACGCTCCTTTTTTATTGCGTGAAGAGCTGTTAAAGCTCGATCATCTGACGGAGCAGTATGAATTCATCTGCAGGCATGACATCAACACGGCGCATGAATTATACACTCTCCGTTTTGAATACGAAAGAAAGGTCGATGAGCTGAAAGAATATGCGGAGAGCGTGAAAAGAAGCGATGATGAAGCTTACACAGCGGCAAAGATGCAGATAAAAGCGTTACAGTCGGACATCAGGCTGATGAAAAGAACGGAAGAGTATTCCGTAAAGCTTTTCCGCAAGCTTGAAACCATAGACGAAATAAGAAAGAAGGGCAGACAGGATGAACACATCAAACGAAGCAGAGCAGGTCGTAAACATGACATTGAAGGGCATTGAGGTTGCGGCGAAGATCTCGGGCGAAGGAGCGAAAAATCTCGCCGTATATCTCTATGCGGTTCTGAAAGAGCAGAAAAAGACGAAGGGAAGAGCAAGGCTCACCACCATGCTCAGAAGCGGACGGGAGCTGAAGGTATTTGCGGTGAAAAACGAGGATATCGAAGCATTCGTAAAGGAAGCGAAGCGGTACGGCATAATGTACTGCGTGCTGAGAGATAAGAAAGGCATCGACAACATGACGGATATAATGGTCAAAGCGGAAAACGGAGCGATCATAAACAGGATCTTCGATAAACTGAAGCTCGCAAGCGTTGATATGGCGACGGTGCGGCCTGAGGTCGTAAAAGGGAAAGAGGATATCTTGCCAAACCCTACCATACCGCAGAAGCGAGAGAATCTGTCAGGGGATTTATCGAAGAGCAGAGACTTTTCCGATACTGACGTGAACAGACCTTCTGTGAAGAAAACAATCGAAAACATAAAGGCTGAAACTGCCGCAAAAACAGCACCGAAAAAAGTGAAGAACAAGACTAAAAGTAAAGGAGCAGTAAGATGACAAATTCAGTCGGCACATTTGACAAATCTTTCGGATATGCTAAAATCCAGCCATACAGAAAACGTCCGGAGGGAAAAATGAAAAAGATAATCGTAAAGCTCGAACCCATTGAACAGAGAATCATCGTAAATATCCTCAACGAAAAGCGAAACGAGCTTTTAAGGGAAGAAAAGGATACGACACCGATCGATGAAATTCTCCTGAAAGTCATCGACGGAAAGAAGAGCATATTTTGAGAAGAAAGGATAATCACGAATATATTTTATTTACTCTGTGTTACCCTCTTGTGGTATTCACGGCACTCAAATCCGCCCCGTACATTGATACGGGGCTTTTCGGTATACTCCATGGGCTGGCTCACGGATTAAACAGCCCGTTTCATGTTAACCTCACAGAGGACAGTTTCAGAACTGTCCTCATTTTTTCTTTAATCTACATTTTGGGAATTATGGTCTATCTTTCATCGAAAAAGAATTACCGGAATGGCGAAGAACACGGAAGCGCGAAGTGGGGCAAGCTGAAAGATATGAAAAAATATCAGAGTAAAACTTACAGCGAAAACAAGCTCCTAACGAAAAATGTCCGCATGGACATCATAAAGAGAAAGCATATGAGAAACGCAAACACACTCGTAATCGGCGGAAGCGGTTCGGGCAAGACGCGCTTTTTCGCAAAGCCGAACCTCATGCAGGCGAATACTTCTTTTGTCGTTCTCGACCCCAAAGCGGAACTTTTCCGAAGCTGCGGAGGGCTTTTAAGAGATGAAGGTTATGAAATAAAGGTCCTTGACCTACTGAATATGGAAAACTCCCACTGTTACAACCCATTTTCTTACATAAAAAACGACAATGACGTAATGAGGCTCGTAACAAACCTCGTGAAGAACACCACACCACGCGGTGTACGGAGCTCGGATCCGTTCTGGGAGAAGTCCGAAATTGCCCTTTTAGAAGCGCTGATATTTTATCTTTTATACGAAGCGCCCGAATATGAGCAGAATTTCGGCATGGTAATGGAGCTACTTGATTCTGCGGGAGCGAAAGAAGATGACGAAGAGTATTACAGCATCCTCGATGTAATATTTTCACGACTGAGCCTGAGAGAACCGGACCATATAGCAGTAAGGCAGTATAACGTATTCAAGAAAGCGGCGGGAAAGACGGCGAAAAGTATTCTCGTTTCCCTTGCAGTAAGGCTTGAGAAATTCAACCTCGACAGCCTGAGGGACATCACAAACACAGATGAAATGAACCTTGCACAAATGGGAGAACGAAAGACCGCACTTTTCTGCATAATTCCCGACAACGACTCATCTTTCAATTTCGTTGTGGGGATGCTTTATACTCAGCTTTTTCAGGTGCTTTACGCAAAGGCTGATTCACGGCCTGACGGCAGACTTCCCGTTCATGTTCATTTTCTCATGGATGAATTTGCAAACATCGCCCTTCCCGATGAGTTTGACAAGATACTCTCAACCATGCGTTCAAGAGAGATAAGCGTATCCATCATCATTCAGAATATGGCTCAGTTAAAGGCTTTGTTTGAAAAAGAGTGGGAAAGCTTAGTCGGTAATTGTGACAGCCTTTTATACCTCGGCGGCAATGAAAAATCCACACATCAATATATTTCCGAGCTTTTAGGGAAGGAAACCATAGACACACGTTCCTTCGGGCAGTCGAAAGGTAGAGGCGGGCAATATTCCGTAAATATGCAGAAAAGCGGAAGGGAGCTTCTTTCCCCCGATGAGGTCAGGCTTCTTGACAACGAATACGCCATCCTTTTCATACGAGGGGAACGGCCCGTGATCGATAAAAAATACGACATCCTCTCCCACCCCAAAATAAAAAGAACTTCCGACGGCGGTCGGGAGAATTTCAGCATGAATACGAATGCTTACGAGATTTCATTTACGGATATTGTATTAAATGACAACGGGGATTATGAGATCCTCACAAACGAAGAATTTGAAGAATTACTCACGAAAGGAAATACCAATGAACAGAATACATAGCTTACTCAACCCCACGCTCGCCGCAAGCGACCCTATTGCAGTCATCAACAACCTCAGCGAATTTATCTTTTCCCTCATTCGCTCCGTAGGCATGATACTCCTCGCCTTTGGCATAATGCAGGTGGGAATCAGCATGAAAAGCCACGATTCGTCACAGCGCGCCAACGGCTTTATGACACTTGCGGGAGGGATCATCATCACGTTTACGAGGGAAATTTTAAACTTGATCATCGGCTGACCGGAAAGGAGAAACTATGTCCGACAACTTGATAATACAGATCCTGCAGAATTCCTTTTCTGCGTGGAACGAAAAATTCCGTGAGATCACGCAGATAGTAACCCTCTCTCCCGATGAATTCCGCGGCGGAAGGGTCTGGCAGGTGATTACAGACATAAACGGAGCCCTGCAGGCGGTGGGAACGGCACTTCTGGTGCTGTTTTTTCTAATGGGAGTTATGAAGACCTGCGGAAGCCTTGCGGATATAAAGCGGCCCGAGCAAGCTCTGAGGATATTTATACGTTTCGCCGTGGCAAAAGGTGTCGTAACATACGGCATGGATATTTTTACCGCACTTACGGATATGACGAGAGGCATAATCTCCCGTATCTTATCTGAAAGCGCTCTGACCGCAGGAACGGAGTATGCGCTTCCTGCGGAGATAATCACTCTCGTTGAGGAACTGAGCTTTTTCGAGAGTATTCCGCTGTGGTTCATATCCCTCACAGGAAGCCTTATCATATGGGTTTTGTCGGTGGTTATGATAATCAGCGTGTACGGCAGATTTTTCAGGCTTTATCTTTACACCGCAATCGCCCCGATTCCACTCTCCGCCCTTGCGGGAGAACCGACGGCAAACATCGGAAAGACATTTATTAAAAGCTATGCGGGAGTCTGCATGGAAGGAGTAATTATTATAATCGCCTGCATAATCTTTTCCGCATACGCCGCTTCTCCACCGTCCCCTGACATAACCCTCAGCGCAGCTGCCATGGTGTGGAAATATCTCGGTGAGATCATTTTTCATATGCTCATCCTTGTGGGCACGGTGAAGCTGTCGGACAGGGTGGTGAAGGAGGTGATGACGCTTTAATGGAAATCAAAATCAACAAGGAAATAAGAAACTACACGGAGGCGCTGTATTTCGGATTATCCGCAAGGCAGTGCATTTTTTCGGCGCTCGCTGTCGTTTCAGCGGCGGCGGTGTACTTCATTTTCGGGGATGTACTGCCGAAGGGGATCTTGTCGTATACGTGTATACTCACGACACTCCCCTTTGCGTATTTCGGCTTTTTTACGTATCAATGCATGAACGGTGAGGAATTTGCCATGTGTCTGATAAGGTACATTTTAATGCCGAAGGTACTTATTCCCGAAACGGAGCCCATATACATGAAAATACTTGGAGGGAAAAATGATAAACACGCTAATAAGAATAAAAAGTGAGGAGAAGGAACGATTTACTGTTCCACGAAGAATTCAAAGGACAGTTCCCGTACGGAAGGTTTACGGCGACGGAATGTTTCTTTGCGGGAAAAAGTACAGCAAAAGCTACCGCTTCTCCGACATAAACTACCGCATTTCTTCCGACGAGGACAGGAGGAGCATGTTCCTCGGGTTTATGGATATCTTAAACGGCATCGACAGCGATGCGGAAATAAAGATCACGGTATATAACCGCGTAATCGACAAAGCGACCTACGAGAAAGAAACATTCCTGCCCATGAAGGGAGATAGTCTGGATGCACTGAGGAAAAGTTACAACGAAATGCTTGCAGAGAAGATAATTTCAGAGAAAAATATCATCCAGGAGAAGATAATTAACGTCTCCGCCGCAAAGAAAAGTGACGAAGAAGCGAGAGTATTTTTCAAGCGGGTTTTCGCAGAGCTTGCTTCACGTTTCAAATCCCTCGGAACAGACTGCGAAGAGCTTACCCTTTCCGACCGTCTGAAAATACTTCACGATTTTTACCGCAAGGACGATTCGGCAAGTTTCCGTTTTGATCTGAAGGAAAGCATGAGAAAAGGTCATGATTTCAAGGATTATATTTCAGCGGACAGCCTTGAAATGAAGAAGGATCACTTCATTCTCGGAAACAAATTCGGCCGTGCGCTGTACCTTCGGGAATACGCGTCATACATCCGAGACAGTCTCATTACGGACATCTGCGACATGGGAAAGACCATGATGCTGTCAGTAACCTTAAATCCCGTTCCCATGGACGAAGCGGTACGGGAGGTGGAAAAGCGGCTTTTAGGCGTTGATACAAACATCGCAAACTGGCAAAGGCGGCAGAACCGCAACAACAACTTTTCCGCAGAAATTCCCTACGATCTTGCAGTGCAGAGAGAGGAAGCGAAGGAGTTTCTGAATGATCTGACCAACAGGGATCAGAAGATGATGTTCGCAGTCTTTTCGATAGTTCACCTTGCGGACAGCCTTGAAGAGCTTAATGCCGACACGAAAAGCATAATCCTTGCGGGGAGAACGAATATGTGCGAAATAAGCCCTCTGAATTTCCGTCAGCTTGAAGGGCTTAATACCACACTTCCCGTTGGAGTGAGGAAAATAAATACTTTCAGAACTCTTACGACGGAAAGCGCCGCGGCTGTTGCCATGCCATTTTCCGTAAGGGAAATTTCCCACAGAGGAGGAATCTATTACGGCATCAACAGATTAAGCGGAAACATGATCATTGCAGACAGAAGAAACCTCTTAAACGGCAACGGCTTTTTCCTCGGAGTTCCCGGAAGCGGAAAGTCATTTATGGCGAAGAAAGAAATTTTAAGCCTTGCCCTCGCTTCCGACGATGAAATTATCGTCATCGACCCTGAACGTGAATACTCCCCTCTCATTTCTGCTCTCGGCGGAGAAATAATTCCCGTGTCGTCCTCGTCAGAATTCCACATAAACGCCATGGACATGGGAAAGGATTACGACGAAGCAAATCCCGTATCAGCGAAAAGTGAATTCGTCATGTCGCTTTGCGAAGTCCTCATGGGAGACAGAAAACTGACGGCGCAGGACAAATCCGTAATCGACAGGTGCGTCGGGAAAGTATATGAACCGTACATAAAACGGCGATATAAAGGCACGCCGCCAACGCTGAAGGAGCTTTATGACGAGATCAGCCGACAGAGTGAAAGCTGTGCACAGGATATTGCGCTGTCACTTGAAATGTTCGTAAACGGCAATCTGAATACGTTCTCAAAGCAGACGAATGTGAATACGGACAGCAGGATCATATCTTTTGACATCTTTTCTCTCGGAAGTCAGCTGAAAGGTGTGGGCATGCTCATAGTCCTCGACTTTATTCTGAACAGAATCACTTCCAACAGAAAAAAGGGCAAGAATACGCATATATTCATCGACGAGCTGTATTTACTTTTTGAGCATGAATACTCCGCAAATTTCCTTTCCCACCTCTGGAAGCGTGTAAGGAAATACGGCGCCCTCGCAACGGGCATTTCACAGAACGCCGATGAGATCCTCCGAAGCCCGACCGCCACGAATATGCTCGCAAACAGCGAATTTATCGTCATGCTCAATCAGGCGCCCACGGACAGAATACGCCTTTCAGAGCTTCTGAACATCTCCCCGAAACAGCAGGAATACATCACAAATGCCCCTGCGGGATGCGGGCTGATGAAGGTGGGAAATTCAATGGTGCCGTTCAGGGATGACTTTCCGGAAAACGAGCTTTATAAGCTCCTGACAACGAAATTCGGGGAAACGCAGTGGAATTAAAGGAAAAGCATCTTAAGCTGAAAACGAAAAATGCAGTGGCAAATGCCGTGAACACATCAAAATATCCCGTGAATTATGCGAAAGAAAAGCTGATTAAAAGCAATAACAGAGAGAATACAACTCCTGCAGAATATGCGCAGCAGATGACGGAATCGGCTGCAGAATCAGCAGGAACGGCTTTTACACAAATCCGCCGTGAGAGATACAGACGTGAAGCAAGGAAATATACGGTAAATAAGCTTTCACGGAAGTATCGGGACAGCAAAACCCCGAAAAATACAGCGAAGGTTACGGAGAAAATATTAAACATCGGGCGAAAAGCCGTAAGCAACGCAGATATAAAATATATTTCAATGCTCGCTGTGGCGGTTCTTTTATTCGCACTCCTGACCCTTATGGCAGGGGCTGTGTCCTTCGGCTCCGTTTCTGAAAGCAATCTTTTCATCATGCCGTTTCATAACGCAGAGACAGTGCCCGTAACAGACGAATTCGGCTACCGCATCCACCCCATTCACGGCACATACACCCTCCACACAGGCACCGACTTCGGCACACCGCACCACTGCGAAATTCTCGCCTCCGCATCGGGAGAAGTGACCTTCGCGGGAGTAAACGGCGGATACGGCAACTGCGTGATAATAAGGCACGACCTGCCCATCGGTACGTTTTATACGCTTTACGCACATCTGTCTGAATTACGCGTAAATAAAGGGAATCTAATCCTGCAAGGCGAAATCATCGGCCTCGAAGGCGGCTCCGACACCGACCCGAATCCGGGCACAAGTACGGGACACCACCTGCATTTTGAGATCAGGAATGAAAAGTGGGAGGCTATGGATGCGAGGGGATTTGTAGTGTTTCAGTAGGTGTATGATTATTGATGGTCGCATGCTTGAAGAATATGCGGGATTATGGTATAATGTTGGGCAAATAAATAAGAATTTGGTGAGATAACACTGTTATAAATATCCATGATTGAAAGGAGAATTTCATGAAATTTTATATTGTCGACTGCTTTGCAGAAAAAAAATATCAAGGAAATGAATTGCTGGTTGTGATTGCAGACAGACCGGTGAGTGATGAGGAACAGCAGGCAATTGCACGAGAAATTAATTTTTCAGAAACAACTTTCATTCTTTCAGATAAAAAAGATAATGACGGATATGACGTAAGAATCTGGACTCCTAATGTAGGTGAAGTCCCATTTGCAGGGCATCCTACATTGGGAACGGCATATATCATTCATAAATGCATAGAAAAAGAAGAGGCTCAAGAAATTAAACTGAATTTGAAAGTAGGACAGATACCCGTTCGTGTTACAGATACCGGTCTTATCATGAAACAGAATCAGCCGGAATTTGGAATCACAATTGATAAAAATCTCATTGCAGATATATACGGGATTGAACCTGATGAGATTCGGGATGATTATCCTATTGAATGGGCATCTACAGGTCTTGAAGCTGTAATCATTCCTCTGAAAGACCGTGAAAGTTTGAAGAAACCGGTGTGTAATCAGGAGAAATTTAAAGAGTATATTGCACAATATCCTGAATGTAACTGCAATCATCTCTTCTTCGTAGATATGGGGGACAATACTTTTGCTGCAAGATGCTTAATGGAAGATTTTGTGGAAGACCCTGCAACCGGAAGTGCAAATGGAGATTTAGCCGGATATTTTATGAAATATAATTATTTCCATAACGATGAAGTGAGCTATACGGTGATTCAAGGGGAAGATATGGGAAGAAAGAGTGTTCTTAAAATCCATACTTCAAAGAAAGAAAACCAATACACGATTGAAGTTGGTGGTAATGCTTACATTGTTGCTTCCGGAGACTGGGAATAGTTTCATATGGAACGATAAATTCCAATTTATGAGGAGACAAAATGAACTTTTTAGCAGATAAACGCAAACGAAAAATTCTGATCATCACTGTGTCCATACTTTTTATACTTGTAATCACAGTCGGAGCGTGCGCCGTCTATCTCGGGGACTATTATCGCGCCGACGAAGGTGCAATAGCTGTATTTAATGCGGATGAAAATATTATTGTTTCCGTTTCCGACGACGGGAATGTGATCTTTGAGCCGCAGAATGCTGCCCGGGGTTTTATTTTCTATCCGGGTGGCAAGGTCGAGCATCATGCTTATGAGCCTCTTCTTGCTGAGCTTGCACGGGAAGGAGTTCTGTGCGTGCTTATAAAAATGCCGTTCAACCTCGCAGTATTTGACATAAACGCCGCAGAAGGCATACAGGAGCAATATCCCGGAATTGAGGATTGGTACATAGGAGGCCATTCCCTCGGCGGTTCAATGGCGGCATCCTGTCTTGAAAAAAATCCGGATGACTACGAAGGACTGATTCTGCTCGGCTCATATTCCACCGCTGATCTTACGGCAACGGACATTGATGTTCTTTCTGTATACGGCAGCGAGGACAAGGTTATGAACCGTGAGAAATATGAGGCAAACAAGTCTAACCTTCCGGATGATTTTACCGAGATCATTATTGAAGGTGGTTGCCACGCCTATTTCGGTATGTACGGCGCGCAGGACGGTGATGGTACACCTGCGATAAGTAATAGTGAACAGATTGCCATAACGGCAATGGAGATCATAAAAATAATGGAGTGAAAAACTAACCGGTAAATAAGAATATGAAAAGCTGATTTATTCAGTACATTCAGTGGCAGGACCCAAGGTTCTGCCCTTAATTTATTTGACATGGCATCGTATACTCCGTGAAGGTTAATCCGTAACTGTGTGGATGATTGAAGAATATGCGGGATTATGGTATAATCTTTTCAAATAACCTGAAATCAGGAGGTGCCATTGTGCGAAAAATGAGTGCAACCGAAAAAAAAGTAATTGCATTAGCTTATTTTCATCGCTATGGATGGATTGCGACCATTATGATATGTATTGCAATTTGGACAGAATATATGATGCATATTCTTGGTGCGGGTTCTATTTTATATTCAATCTGGTCATTCGTTGGATATAAACTCAAGTGGAAGCATATTTTTTGCTCATATCAAAATGCTCATTACAAAAGAATGACCCCTGATTCTATTCGTTGGAACCAAATAAAGAAAGGTGATGCATACGGAGTCCCTCTGATTTTCTTTATTATGGGTTTTGCATTGCTGACCCTTATGATGGTGAATTAGCATAATTTATGCTAAAAGTTTACGGCAGAGCCCTCGGTTCTGCCTTTTTGCGCAACAATTTAATAAAACCATGCTTCGCTCATAAAAAACAGGATGGTCGGACACATAAAAAATAACATGGTATTACCATGTTATACTTTTCAAATAAAAAATGGTCGGAGCGAGAGTCCTGCATCCCTTCGCCACAAGGGCTCGGTCTGCCGCGCTCGTCGACGCTGCGCTTACACTCCTCACGCACTCGGCTAAAAACGATTGAAGGTCTTTTCTTAACGCCTCGCAAATCTCGGTGAACATCGTAAATTGCACTACGCAAGTGTAATACCGACAGAAAAATGTTCTCCGGCTCCGATTTGAAGCGAACAGCCTCGACACTGCGTTAATACTCGGCTGTTCATCGGGACTAAAAATATCCCACCGGGATATTTTCTTAACGTCCCTCACCTCCCAAGGTTCGAATCCTCTCGCAACGGGCTTGAAAAATAAAAAAAGTGAGGCATTAACCACACTTTGGAAAATCTGTAAAAAGATGATGTGAATAATTTTCGGCATACTATACTCCTGCAGATGGATTTATTACGATGATTTTAGCAGGAAACGACGA
>JAFXKY010000079.1 GCA_017531485.1 Eubacteriaceae bacterium
ATGGCGGGTGGGCGGGCCGTGGAAAAAAGACAAATGATAGTGAAACGGATGTCCTCAGAACGGAATATAAAAAGGGACCACGCTATGCGTGGTCCCGGATAAGCTATTCCGTCATGCTTACAAATTATAAAATAGCCTTACCTTCTTCGACGAGTCTGTCGTAGTTCTTTCTTGATGCTTCATAGATCTTTGCTTTGAGAGAAGCAGGTCCTTCACGTACTTCAACGAGGCAACGGTTGTCAGCGCCCGGTCCTTTGATGAATTCTTCTACCCATGCATCAACTTCTTCTTCTGTAGCATTCGGATCCATTGACATGTGGATCGTGAAGATCATCTTATCTCCATAGAGCTCTTTGAGCTTAACTTTGTCGTTAAGCGGCTGTCCGCCCCAGCTGTCCCAGAGTTCAGCGATGTACGGAATGAACGGTTCGATAACGCCGCAGGAATGAAGATCGAAGTACATTCCGAGTGAATGAACGTGATCAGCGATTTCTTTAACGTAAGGAAGGATCATTTCTTTGTATGTTTCTGTTGAGAACGCCTGAGCCTTCTGTGTACCCCAGTCATCATTGAAGTTAACAACCTGCGGGTTCATGTATTTCTTGATGTTTGAGTATGTTTTCTTGTGTACTTCTGTTACTGCTCTGAAGAAACGGTGAACGTCTTCTTTCTGATCTTCATCGATGAGTGCAACTACAGCGCCTTCGTAGTCCATGCAAGCAATGAGTCTTTCGAAAAGGCATCCCGGTACGTTTACAACGTCCATGAGTTCGGGATCTCTTGATTCTTCAGCCTGTTTCTTTGTAGCTTCCCAATCCCATTCATCCGGATTCGGAATTGTAACGCATTTTTCCCATTCAGAGATGTCTGTTACTGTCGGGTTACCCGGTTTTACCATAGCGCCGCCTGCTGACGGAACGAATACCCATTCAATACCGTATCCATCAATGCCTCTGCCGCCTTCAGGATTGCTTCTTGCGATGTTTTCAGGGTCACACCAAGCTCTCCATCCGTTTGTTTCGCCGCCTGTAAACGGTGCCCACATCGGAGTTTTGCCTGAGTAAAGAAGCATTCTGTTTTCTTTCGGAGTGATAGGTGTTGAGAAAAGTTTTGTCGGCGGTCCGAACGGCTGCGCAACTTCTCTCTTGATTTCGAGTTCGCTTTTGTCAAATTTAACCATTATGTTCTCCTTTATTAATAATATATTTTTGAGTTAGTTCACGTTTAAAGTATATCACGTATTATCCTTATGCGCAATAAAACAAAAGTACAAAATATAACAACTTTTCCATCACTTTATCCATATTCAAAATACCATACAAAAGTCATTCCACACATCAAAAATCACCCGTCTGTAACACGGGTGATTTTATACAAGCCTGAAAATTCAATATTTGCCTCTTACTCAGAAATATTCTTTCGGATCAACGCACTTTCCGTCAACATAGACTGAAAAGTGTACATGACTGTCTTCTCCGGATTCATATATAGCGCTGCTTCCTACCCTTCCGAGGGCAGTTTCCGGAGTGACTTCATCTCCAACAGAAACGAGCATCCCCCTCTGCAGATTTGAATATCTCGTTTCAAATCCCTCATGCGCCACCACAACCGTAAATCCAAGCCGCTCATCTTCATACAGATCGGATACTTTTCCTTCCGCCGCCGCAAAAACTTCCTCACCGTCCTTTGCGGCATAGTCGACTCCCGTGTGGTCAGAACGGTATTCGTTGAATGTCTTTGAATATACCGGATCGGTATCATAACTGTAATCCATAACTATCCTGTCAGCGGACACAGGCCTTGAAAGCTTTATATCATTCGCACTTGCGCTTACATCCTGAACAATATCCCCGATATCGTCTTCCGCATCTTCAGAAACGACCTGACTGATCTCGTCAGGAGAATCAGTGCCTTCCTTGTCCGGAACTTTCGGTATTCCGTCATCAGTATTTACTTTATCGCTGTCATTTTTCCCCACAAGATCCTCAATGCCGTATGAAATATCGTCCGTATTTGCAGACATTCCATCATCAACCCTGCCTCTCACAAGCCCCACATAAAGAGAACTCGCCATAAGAATAAGAGAAAGGGCAATAAAGACAGCGCTTTTCATGTTATCTTTTTTGATTTTTAACTTCATGATTCCCTCCAAATGTAATTTATCTGTATTATTGGCAGGAATTTTAAAGTATATTCATCCTGGCGTTGTTATGATAAAAAATACTTCATCCATTCCGCCATACACCGACAATTTTAAGGTTAGCTCACGCTCTTTATTGACTTTTTTCAAATAAAAAGCTATCATTAACCAATAAAAAACAAAAGAAAGGAACAAAAATGACCGATTTACTTATCAAGATATTTATAAAAGACAATAACGACGTTTCGTCACCCGATACACGCAGCGCTTATGCAACCCTCGCCAGCCTCACGGGAATTGCCATGAACATCATCCTCTTCGCAGGAAAGCTGTTCGTCGGAATTCTTTCCGGAAGCGTTGCCATCATCGCAGACGCCTTCAACAATATCTCCGACGCAGGCGCCTCCGTCGTCACTCTCATCGGTTTCCGTCTTTCAAACAAACCCGTTGACAGTGACCATCCGCTCGGACACGGAAGAATGGAATACATTTCCGGATTTATCGTGGATATGCTCATCATCCTCGTAGGTTTCGAACTCTTCACTTCTTCTGTTGACAAGATCATTCACCCGTCACAGACAAACGTGAGCATGGTGACATTCGTTTTACTCGTAATTGCTATATTCGTAAAACTCTGGCTATACCTTTTCTACGGAAAAATAGCAAGAACCATCTCGTCAGCAGCCCTCATGGCATCCTCAAAAGACAGCATCTCCGATTGTATCGCGACGGTATTGGTAGTGTTCTCATCAGTATGTACATACTTCGGGCTGTTCAGCACGATCCCCATTGACGGAATCGTAGGCATCATTGTAGCTGTATTTATTCTTTACACGGGAATAAACGCCGCCAAAGAAACTATCGACCTTCTCCTCGGAACGCCTCCGGATAAGGAATTCATCCGCGAGATCGCATCTTTCATAAAGGAGTTCCCCGAAATCGTCGGAATCCATGACCTGATGGTACATGACTACGGCCCGGGAAGAAAGATCATCTCTTTCCACGCAGAGGTTCCTTCCGACAGCGACATCAACCATGCCCACGAAGTCATTGACCGCGTTGAGATCCTTATGGGAGAAAAATTCGGTTGCATCGCAACGATCCACCTCGACCCGATCGTGGTAAACGACGAAGAAGTCACTAAAATGTACAAGTTTACAAAAGCTGCCGCAAAAGCTGTAGACGAAAACTTCAACATCCATGACTTCCGCATGACAAAAGGCGATACTCATATCAACGTAATTTTCGACCTTGTAGTTCCGACAGACAGCAAGTATTCAATCGATGAAGCTGTAAAAGCCGTATCTGCAAAGATCACGGAAGAAATTCCCGACTGCTCCGCTGTAATAAGAGGAGAACATCCATACGTATAAAAATAATCCCTTGATTTCAGGGGATTTGACTTAAAAAGAGAAAAGAGGACTTTACGTCCTCTTTATTTTTTATTATTCAGCATAAGCGATTCTTGAGAGTTTGTAGATTTCTTCTCTCATGATCGGTGTTACATTCATACCAAATCCGAGTGTACAAACTTTGCCGGGGATGCAGTATGTTTCAACGAATTCTTTAGCTGCTGCTCTCTGTTCTTCTTCAGTTGCATCCGGAGCTACAACAGGAATGTCGTTTACGCCGATAACGATCTTGTCACCGTAAAGTTCGAAGAGTTTCTTTGTGTCGTTCATGGGCTGCGGGCTCCACATATCCCATCCGCCTGCAATGTAAGCCGGAACGAGGAGTTCATTCATACCGCATGAGTGGATTTCGCAGATGATGCCTTTTGCGTGGCAGTAGTCTGTGAATTTCTTCATAGCCGGTATCATCATTTCGATTGCTGTGTCGCATGAGAAGAACGGTGCACGCTGTGAACCCCAGTCATCATGTACGCAAACAGCTTCAACATTTACGTATTCAAGGAATTTGTCCATGATCTTGATATAAACGTCTGTGATAGCGTCATAAAGTTCTAAAACAGCTTCCTTCTGTTCGTCATCGATGAGTGCTACTGCAGCGCCTTCGAAGTCCATGAATGAGATAAGTCTTTCATACCATCCTGTGAAGATGCAGGGCTGATAGCATCTCTTCGGGTCAACCCATTCTTTGTTGGCTTCCCACCAGCCTTCCCAGTCCCAGCTGTCAACGTCCGGCATTTTGATTTCGTCTTTCCAGTCGTTTGCATCTTCAAGACGCGGTTTGCCCGGTTCTACCATTGAACCGCCTGCTACCTGAACGTAAACCCAGTCAGTATCAAACATATCTTTTCCACCGAATGTTGCGGGATCCTGTCTTCTTGCTTCGATTGCAAGAGCACGGCATCCGCTGTCGGGGATAACGAGAGGTGTTGTCATCTGCATTTCGCATCCATAGAGCTGGAATACGGGTTTCTTTTCAAGAACTGCCTTTTTGAAGTTGTCCTTCATTGAAACCGGTGAATCAAAAAGGGGAATTCCGGGGCCGAAGAATCCGGGGATCTCGCCGATAACTTTCAATTCTTTTTCATCAAATTTCGGTACTGTCATATCTTATCTCCTTAAACAATATATTCAGATATTTAATCTGCTAATTAAATTATATATTCGTCACAGTCTCCGGTCAATGTCACAAAAACACAAAAAAATCTTTTTCAGATCGCCTTTACTTGGTTTGACAGCATAAAAAATGGCGTCAGTTGACGCCTTTAGTACACTATTCGTATTTATGTCCGCATTCGCTGCAGAATTTCGCACTCACAGGATCTTCATCTCCGCAGACAGGGCATTTTTTCATCTGCGGCTCTGCATCCACAAATTCAATGTCCATATCAAGGGGTTGAACCATCTGTCCGCACTCACGGCAGAATTTTGCGTTTTCTTTAAGTTCTGCGCCGCATTTAAGGCACACATCAAATCCGTATCCCGGATTTTCATTTGCTTCACGTACGATCTTTGCTGACTGCTGAGCAAGGATCGTCGCATCGAGGCGAATCTGAAGCTCTCTGTTTTTGTCGATTATTTCAGCGAGAGCCTTACCGTCTTCGCCGAAGAGTTCTGTTCCCTGAGTTTCAACGGCATATCTTCCGATCTTTTCATATAACGATGCGGAAAGTTTTTCATTCTCCGTCATTTCCTTTTTGATTTCCTTAATTTCGGCGTCGTATTCGTCTTTTCCGATAAATTCTTCCGCTTTTTCAGTTACTTTCTCAACGCCTTCCGTTATCATCTTACCGATACCTTTGCCAAGTTCACCTAAGCCTTCAAAGAAATCTTTTGCCATTTATGTCTCCTTAGAATTATTTGCAAGTTTCCTTACGGATATATCTTAGCAGGTGTGTTTTTCAAAGTCAACAAACTTAATCTAAATTTAATATTCATATATTTTCTGTATTTTTCTTCAGTTTGCGATTCATCTGTTTTCTTCAACGTACCATCTTCTTCCTGCCCGCCACCCACCCCTTCCTGCGCGCGCATCTTTCGATGCACTGCGCCCCGCCGCGCCGCACGGCTGTGCATGCACAGCCGAAGCCCGGCGCGGCCGCCGCAAAATCCGCGTATGCGGATTTTGCCTGAGGCAAAGCCTCAGGCGGCTCAGCGCTTCGCGCTGAGCACGGCGGCAGGGCGGGCGGGTGGGATGGGAGAAAAGAAAAATAAATTTTTTCACAATGATTCACAAGAATAGTGAAAAACCGCAGCACACTACGGTACTGCGGTATCATTAGTTATCTTAATGTTTCGCTGTTATTTATCACCATGGCGCTGTACATAAACAGAACATCCTGCCCATCAAACTCCACAAAGTTTGAAATGACCTGCGAAGAGATGTAACGTATGTCTATAAGCGTCACTTCTTCATACCCCTGACAAATCAGCGGCATGAGAGAAGACGCAAACGAATCCCTGAATACGATAAGGGAACGACCGTTTGTGACTGACGGATTCTTTATGCTGACAAGCGATAACGGTCCGCCGAGATATAACTCATACGGATCTTTGCCCGTAATTGCAGAAGTGTTGTATACGGGAATATCTTTTCCGTTTTCATGATCATATACTTCAAGGGAATTAATTATATCATTCGTCAGATAAGCTATCCTGTCACTTTCCTTATTAAGAGCATACTGCGATGCATAAACTCCGTAAAACGGCTCATCTGACAAAACTTCTGTGTAATCACCGGGAATGTCAACGCCAAGTGCGGCTGAAATATTTTCAGCAACATCTACTATATTTTCCTGCCTCCAGTGTGTATCCGTGAGGTAAAAATCCTCAATTCCGAGGTACGGGAAAATATCTATATACTCCGCATACGGCATTTTGTCAGAAAGCGACGATGCCAGAAGAGAATAATCCAGGCAAAGATGACCTGACGACTCTCCGATAAAATAGTTCTTGTCGGGAATTATGCTGAGATATATCCTGCCTTCACTTCCCCCGAGATAATTCTTATATATCGCACCGAATTTTGCAGCTGCATTTTCTATACTATCAGAATCCAGCGGATACTGCATCTCAGCTAAATATCCTTCGTACTCATAAAGCCCGTTGTTGTCCTTCTTTCCAAGAAGATTTATTTCCGTAAATGCCTTGATCTCGCGGAATGCATCTCTCATTGGGAATTGATCTATTGTATAATCCTCATAGTCCTTCATGAACTTTCCGGAAAGGATGTTCTTTATGGTAATATCCGGCATCTGTGCGAGAGGCCGTCTTTCACTCACCGAATATTCCCCGTCAGGAAGTACAAACGAAACTATCGCCACTCCGAATACGAACACGGCAATAAGCAAACATATAAGTCTGTCTTTTATCTTTTTCATAAGCCCTCCTAAAACCTGAAGTACAGAAACGGATTGAACGATCCGTCAACGAGATAAGCTGTAGAGAGAATGAGTAACACTACGAGCACCACCACTTCCAGCATGTCAATGATGTTGTCCATGGCTTTCACTTCCCTCATCTTCTCCACAACACTTTTCACAAGCGGTGTCGCAGAAATGAGGGAAATCAGAATGATCACTCCGTAACTTCTGATGTAATATACAAACTCATCCGACACAAGTGGAAGCCCGCCGAAACCGAACATACTCATAATGAAATGTCCAAGCTCGTTTATGTCAGTGATGCTGAATATCACAAAACTCACCAAAATCAGCGGCAGAACATAAATGCGCGAGATTATTCTGCTGTTTTTCAGTTTATCATACAGAAACTTTTTCTCAACAATGAGAAGCACCCCGAAATATACTCCCCACAAGATAAAATTCCAGTCCGCACCATGCCAGAAACCTGTAAGGAACCATACGACGAAGATATTGAAAATATGTCGTCCGGCACGGACCCTGTTTCCGCCGAGCGGAATGTATACATAATCGCGGAACCACGTGCCGAGGGACATATGCCATCTTCTCCAGAACTCCGTAATGCTTTTTGAGATAAACGGGTAATTGAAGTTTTCCGGAAAATCGAATCCGAGGATCTTTCCGAGGCCGATAGCCATATCGGAATAACCTGAGAAGTCGAAATATATGTGAAGCGAATATACTACAGCATACATCCAAAGATAAAGCACCGACTTGTCCGTGGAAGCTTTAAATATTTCCCCCAGCTCCCCGAGAACATTTGCAATAAGGATCTTCTTTGAAAGACCGAAGATAAACCTTCTTATTCCCCGGGAAATATTTTCAATATTGATATCCCTCTTGTCAAGCTGCATCTCGATATCTGAATACCTTACGATAGGTCCGGCAATAAGCTGCGGGAACATCGCGATATAAAGCGCGAGACTGAGGGGATTTTTCCTCGCAGCAACGTCACGCCTGTAAACGTCGATAGTGTAGCTCACGATCTGGAAAGTATAAAAGCTTATTCCGATGGGAAGGGCGATCTTCAGAAGCGGAATTCTTAGTCCCGTTACGGCATTTACATTTTTAATAAAGAAATCCGCATATTTGAAGTAAACGAGAAATGAAAGGCTGATGGCGACGGAGACCACCATCAGGGCAGTTCTTTTTCTTCCTTCACTTTTTTCGATCATAAGCCCGAAGATGTACCCGAAAAATACGGATACGATCATCAATATCACAAACTTAGGTTCGCCCCACCCGTAAAATACGAGGCTGAAAATAAGCAGGATTATATTTTTATACTTCACCGACGGCACTATAAAATAAAGTGCAAGTACCGCCGTCAGAAAATAAAACAGAAACGGTATGCTTGAAAACAGCATATTGACCCTCCTCAGGACAGTATTTTTTCCTTCCTACAAATAAAGTGCCGCATAGCGACACTTTATGTTAGTCAATTAAAACGCAAGACTTTCTTCGTACATTACTTCAGCTGCTGAGTATGTCTGTGTGAGCTTTGTCTTGAAGTTTTCAATAGCCTGTGCGTTGCCGTAAGCTGTTACGACATATTCACTTCCTACGCTTACGATAATGAGTGTGTCAGGGAAACCGCACATCCACTGTTTGTTCATGATATGTTCTTTTACGCTGTCAGCAAACGCCTGCTGATTTTTAGAATCTGCAATGTGGAATGAACCTGCTGTGAATGTATTCTGGTTCATCATGTGCATCATATTTGCCGCATCATCAACATATGCTGCTGCGTCAGCCGGAATACCTACCATTGCATCAAGAGCTTCTGTGTCAGCATAGTCAAATTTGCCGGGAGCGTCCATTACAGAGTTGTTGAAATCTCCGCCTGCAACGGGGAATTTTTCTTCATCAGCGTGTGCTGCCCATGTTTTTGTAAGAATTTCGAGTGCGTCTTTTACTTCAACTGTTTCGCCGCCGTTCTTGGAACCGCAAGCTGCGAAAGAGAAGAGCATAAGCACTGCAAGAATGAGTGATACTATTTTTTTCATTTTCCGTTTTCCTTTTCTTCATTTATTATGACCCAAAAACGCTTTTTCAAGTCACTAAGCGATATTTTAACATATAATCGCCCCATAAGCAAACTTTTAGACAAGAAACATTAATGAATAAATCTTTGATATATTCTGAATATGACATTTACAAACAAAAAAGGCTACAAAAGCCTCTTTTGACTAATATATAAGTGCATCGTGGATGTTTTTAACGACATCCTGCGCGTTTCCCTTGTTGATCGTAAACACTACAGAAGAATTTTCCCTTACGTAGTCAAAATACTCTTCCTTCATTTCACCAAGGATGTTCCTTATCACATCACAGCAGTTTTCGCAGATAAGCTCTTCATCAAAAAGGATCGTCACAGTATCCCTCTCTTCGCCTTTTTTTGACGTTATTGCAAAGAACGACGGTGATTTTTCGATGTCGGAAATAACAGTGCAGTCACTTCCACGCTTCTTTCCGACATTCAGTGCGTGAATGGGAACATTCGCTTTCATTGCATGAAGCACGGCTCTCGGATGAATAACTTTTGCGCCGCAGTCAGCAAGGCGGAATATGTCTTCAAATTTTATTTTTTCAAGAAGTCTTGCTTTTGCCGAGATCTTCGGATCAGCAGTAAATACTCCGTCAACGTCGGAGAATATTTCAACTCTCTTCGCTTTCAGGGCACCGCCGAGAGCACACGCTGTCGTGTCCGAACCGCCTCTTCCGAGAGTGAGGATCTCTCCGGTTTCACTCATTCCCTGGAAACCCGCAACGACGGATACAACTCCGTTTTTTGCATTTTCTTCAAGGCGGGATGTGTTGATAGAGAGAATATTTCCTTCTCCGAAGTTTTCATCCGTGAGGATCCCTGCCTGATATCCCGTAAGCGGCATAGCGGGAATTCCCGCAGCATTGAGTTCTGCTGAAACGACGACTGTTGTGATATTTTCGCCGAGAGAGCTGAGAAGGTCAAGGCTTCTCTTATCAACGGGATTGTCCCCCACAAGACCAAGAAGCGAATCCGTCGCGTAGCTTTCCGGGAATCTTCCCATTGCGGAAACTACCACAACCGGCATACATCCTTCCGAAATGACTTCTTTGACGTTGTTTATGATATTCTGTCTTTTTTCTTTTGTATTGACGCTTGTACCGCCGTATTTCTGAACAATATAATTCATGTCATTCCCCTTCCGCCGATACAGCATTGACAAGTATTGAATCCGGACCGATTTTTACTATGTCCGCCCAGCTTATCTTTATATAATCTTCCTGCTGGGTGAATAACCCGACAAGCTTGTTTTTCGGCATGAGTATTGCTTCTATTCTACCGTCTGAATCGTTTATTTGCAAGTCACAATTGCGCAAATAACCTATTTTTTCACCCGTAAGCACGTTTATTATCACTTTATTCCTCAAATTTCCCAAAAGCATCCCGTCTTCACCTCTTTTTGACAGTATATGCCGCTTGAAAATGAATGATGATTGCATTATAATTAATAAAAAAACTGAGGCAGAAAATGGTAAAAGTAAATATCAAAAACACTTCCCCCTTTCCCCTCCCGTCCTATGCATCTGAAGGCAGTGCAGGATGTGACCTGAGAGCAAACATCACCGAAGATGTGGTGATCCCGTCATTCGAATCCCGCCTCATCCCCACGGGAATATACATCGCCCTTCCCGACGGCTATGAAGCACAGATCCGCTCTCGCAGCGGGCTCACACTTCGTCACGGCATCGTTGTTGCAAACGGCATCGGAACCATTGACTCGGATTATCGCGGCGAGATAAAAGTCATTCTCTACAATCAATCAAAAACGGACTATACTGTAACTCCCGGCGAACGCATTTCCCAGATGGTCATCGCAAGATACGAAAAGGCGGACTTCACCGAAGTCACCGACCTTGATGAAACAGACCGCGGCGAAGGAGGATTCGGCCATAGCGGCAAAAAATAAGCAATAGTCATCACAAACCAAAAGGCAAGCCCGGACAGCTTGCCTCTTAGTTTAGCAAATAAATCACACCATTCACTCTGCTCTGAGTCGGTTGTTGAGTTCGTTTATCCGGTTAAAACCATTCGGATGATCATAATCTTCCGCAAGATACCCGAGGGCATCCACAAGTTCTGAAATATGCTCTTTCACATTTTCAGGATCAAGAATCATATCTCCGTATAAAATATTGCACCACACATAATCCGTGTCGCTTTCTCCGTCAGCCATACAAAGATAAGACGTCATATAAGTACGGAATTCAGCAACGCCTGCCATGTAATCCGATTCATTTCCATTTTCGCCATATTCCCTGAAGTGATCCAGCGCCGCTGTCACACTGCTTTTGCACATCGCCTCAAGATTGTCGTTCTTCAATGTATTATCTCTGAATAAGAACACGCATACAACACTCAACATTACGATGATCGCTGCCATAAACAAAACTTTCTTTTTCATCCTGCAACCCCTGCCTGAAAATTGTCACCAACTTTTTTCTATGAAAAAGCCACCGATATCAGGTGGCTTGAAAACTATTTATTATTCTTTTTCTCAGCGCGGATCCTCGCTCTTCTTTCTTCTTCCTTCTGGATCGCAAGCTTAGCGGCTTTTTTCTTTGCGATATTAGCTTTGATCATTGATGAGTCAAGCCATAATCCGACAACAAGACCAAGTGCGCATCCGATAAAGAGCCATGTTCCCCAGTTTCCGAAAAACATTCCTACGAAACCTACTGTCGGTCCGAGAAAACCTACGCTGAGCAGCGTAAGCGGAATGGTTCTTTCGTCTTCTTCTCTGTTCTTTTTCTTATAATTTCCCAATTTAGTTACCTCGTGTATTAATTATTTTTCATTCTGTTTTGGTGTTGTCAACATATCAACACCGCCATTACTTTCTGCGTCCTGCTCCGCCGCCACGGCTGCTGCCACCGCCAAAGCCTCCGCTTCTTCCGCCTGATGAGCGTGAAGATGATGAAGAACTTCTCGTTGTAGTGCTTCTTGATGATGTACTTCTTGACGAAGATCTTCCGGAAGTTGTTCTTCTCGTTGCAGAACTCGTCTTTGTGGGACGGGAGACGGTTGTTCTTCTTGAAGACGTGTTGGTCGGAGGAGTTCTTCTGAATGTTGATGTGTGCGGTCCGCGACGAGTATGAACTCTCGGGCGGTACGTTCTCTGCGGAGTTGATTTGTTATCCGTTGACGCCGCAATTACTATTACCACGATTGCAATGATCGCAACCCACATTAAAATTTTTCCCATTCCAAACCCCTTTTCGTCATCATCATTATCTTCATATCCCGGTTCAATGGGGTTTGTCGTTACGTTTCCTGTAACGCCCTGAAGCTCTACATCATAATGATCTCCGAACCATTCATATGCTGCAAGGTAAAAATTCTTTGCCCCTGAGTCATAATCTTCCTTGGCGAAATCATTATCGAGATAATCATAAAGCATCTGATCCAGCTCTGCGGATGTGAGATCTTTTTCAATGCCTTTGCCCTGAACTGCCCAATAATCTTCATCTCCGACAGACATTAAAAGCAAAAGCCCGTTGTCTTTGTCAGCATCGCCGACGCCCCACTTGTTGAACGCTTCATAAGCATATTCCGAAAGTGTGCGGCTTCCCGTAAAGTCTACCGTTGCGATGACGATGGAAGCGCCTGTTTCATATTCAAGATACATGTTGAGGGCAGAAAGATAATCTTCCGTTTCCTGAGAAATGACGTCTGCCATGTCCACGACACAGTTTTTGTCATTCTCAATTTCAGGGATCATTGCAGCAAATGCACTCCCAAGTGAGAATATCATCAGAAGCGAGATCAAAGCAGCTGTTAATCTTTTCATTATTTCACCTCACCGTAATATTCCATCTTTCCCACAAACGCAACTTTGGAGAGTATGTTCGCCGGGAATTTTGAAAGAGCATCGTTGACTTTCTTCGCACAAACGTTGTATTCGCTGTTAAGGATTATCATATCTGCGGAATTGTACTGCGCGAGAAGGGAATAATTGTAATTTTTGTCCTTCTCCGAAAGCCTGATACCATCAAGGGATTCTTTCAGCTTTCCGTAAAGTCTGTCCATATCCGCATTTGCCTCAAACGCTTCCTCAGGAGAATCACTCTCTCTGACATCAATACATGCTTTTTCAAGATCGGTGATGAGATCATCCTCAATACCGTCATATTTATTTGCAATACTCATGAGCGAATAAGCCGTTTCCACCTTCACATCAAGATCATCCTTAATTCCGATCACTTCATCATTTCCGTGGAAATATACAAGCGCTTCGTCTTTCATATTACCAAACGGACGTCTGACTCCTGCGAAGATTCCCATAAAGATCAAAACTGCACATACTGCCGCCGCAAAAGCTTTGTTTTTAAGTATATTTTTCATTTTTCAGCTCCGATATCGTTTTATATCCGGCTGACATTACCGGAAAAGCTATTTAAGCTCGAGAAGTTTCTTTCTGAGTTCGTCTTCGATGCGTACGAGTTCTTTCTGAGCTTCCTGACGCTTTGTTCTTCCTTCAGTCTGAATGTTGAGGATCTCATCAAGAGTTGAGAGAAGTTTTTCGTTTGTGTATGTGAGAGTTTCGATATCCACGATTCCTCTTTCGCTTTCCTTGGCAATTTCAACTGTTCCCTGTTTGAGAAGTTCAGCGTTCTTCTTGAGAAGGGCATTTGTCGTTTCGTTGACATCTCTCTGTGCCTGCATAGCGCTTCTTGAGTTTTCAAGACCGAGCGCGATGATCATCTGGCTCTTCCAGAGCGGAATTGTGTTTACGAGCGTTGAGTTGATCTTATCAACCATCATGCTGTCGTTGTTCTGAATGAGGCGGATCTGCGGACCCATCTGGATAGATACTGTTCTTGTGAGTTCGAGATCATGGAGTCTCTTTTCGAACTGAAGTGCAGAGTTTGCCATATCGTTAGCTGCCTGAGCATCTTCCGTGAGGCCTGATGCCTTGGCTTTTTCCTGCATTTCGGGGATTATCGTATTTCTGATATATTCAAGGCGCATCTTACCTGCTTCGATGTACATTCCGAGCTCTTTGTAATAAGCCATGTTGAGTTCGTACATCTTTCCGAACATAGCGATGTCTTTGAGAAGCGTTACCTGATGGTTTTCGAGGATCTCAACGATCTTTTCAACGTTATCTTCTGCCTGATCATAATCAGCCATCATTCTTTCGATCTTTGATTTGCTCTTCTTGAAGATGGAGAAGATTCCTCCTTCTTCCTCTTCGCCGAAATCTTTAAGTTCGACAACAAGGTTTGAAAGAAGATCTCCGACTTCGCCAAGATCTTTTGTTCTTACTTTTTCAAGTGCTGTTTCAGAGAACTTTGAGATATTCTTCTGAGCTCCGCTGCCATAAGAAAGAACGAGATTCTGATTTGTGATATCGATCTTTTCGCTGAATTCAGAGATCATCTTCATCTCTTCGTCAGTATATTTGATAACGGGGACAGTTTCGATGTCTTCTTTTTTCGGAGCTTCCGTTTTCGGAGCTTCGGCAACAGCCTGAGAAGAGCCTAAATCAAGCGTGAGAGTCGGCTGAGGCATTGCTTCAAATTCAGCCATGAAGTCGAGTTCTTCGCCCGGTAATACTTTTTTATCCTGTTTTTCCATTGTGTATCTCCTTTGTATTTTATTCGAGTGTCAATTTGATAGTTTCGTTTTCTTTTTCCAGAAGTCCCTCGGATGTGAGGATCGCTTCGAGGACCATGATCTCGCTGTCAATATCCATCGCTTCCTGAGAATACATTCCGTCGAGATGCTTTTCAAATGCGAAAATGATGGTTGTCAGCATTTCTGAGATCTTCGCAAGAGATATTCCGATATTATCTCCGTTGACTGTGCGGGAAGAAAGTTCGATATACTGATCCAGAAGCTTGATTATCGTCGGAAGATAATAATTCAGCATCCTTCTCACATCTTTCACTTCACCTTCACGGTTCAGCGCAACGTCGAATATCTCTTCTGTAATAGATATTATCCTGCTGAGCTTTCCGGAAATGTCCTTGTCATTTATGAGAGTGTTCTGCGCTTTGATCTTTTCAATATATCCGTCAGCCTCTGTCATGGCTTCCCTCAGCGCCGCATCCTTCACGGTCTTAATGACCTCCTCTTTCGGAAGGACTTTGCCTGCGAGTGCATACGCTAAAAAGGACACTCCTGTTGCGAGCAAAAGATCGCTGAGCCTGTAAAGCGGGAAGATCATTCCGTACAGGAAAAATGCGATCCCGAAGAAATATATCGAATAAGATGATTTTTTCATTTCTTTCAAGTGTTTCACCTCCGTAAAGACATCATCTCATTGAATAATTTTAGTATTTTTTATGTTTTATGTCAAGATAATCAACAAAATAATTGCAGAAGCTTTGGAAAAACGGTTCGCAGTAAATTTCACAAAAAAATGGAGAAGGCGCATCACTGCGCCTCCCTGGAGAATTAAAATGAAGAAAAAGATTTTGTCTTTACTTCAAACGATTTTAGGACGGATAACCGCCTCTCAAACATGAGATAGTTTCAACATAACGAGAATTTTGGACTTTCATCCTGTCAGGCCCTGTCACCTGACGACTGTATTGTAGCACACTTCGATATATTTGTCAAACCTTTTATGCTTAAAATACGAAATTTTTTTTCATTTTTTTACATATTATAGTATTTTTAGTTACCCATGACGAAAAGCGCACCACACCGGCTTCACTTACCGAATATCAAGTGAAGCTGTTCAATTTTATTTCTTTTTATGACACATTGTATGTGCTCCTGCGTAAAACTATGCAAGAAATTCATCCGCAAGCGCCGCAAACTTCACCCTGTTTTCGGAAACAGTCTCTTTGTCCGTTCCCAAAAGCCTGTCAAATATGTCCGCGATCTCATAAGCCACTTTAAGACCCTGATTTTCAAAGGTGTCCATCGGTGTCAGCTTATCATCAGATGCAGTCACAATATCCAGTTCAAAAACATAAGGATGCATTTTCTGATTTTTCGCAGGCTTATATTTATTATATTCCTCCTTGCGGGTGTTATTCATATACACCTTCACTCCGCAATCGATAAACGCGCCGTTTCCTACATAAACACCCTGCTTGTGATTCGAATATACTTCATATCTGTTTATCTGATCCAGTCTGAACAACTCAACATCCGCACGGCTGTTGAACTCTCCCCACTCGTTGTCAATAACCTTGAAAAAGCCCGTTTTCGGAGAGATGACTATTCCGAGATTTGTGTTCATGACTGTTATCTTTTCTTCATCATCCGAGAAAACACCTTCGTAAACACGCTTCATCTTTTTCATATATCCGAGATGCTCCATAACTTCATCCTTCGTACTGACAAAACATCCGGGATAATATCTGCTCAGAAGCCCCTGACATGACCTGCAAAGATACTGTCCGTCAACAGTCTTTGCCATGTGGACTTTCTTTGCTTTTTCGGAGCAGTTAAAACATTCTTTTTTTCCGAACATAATTCACCTTGTTTTCTTCGCACATTATAACACCGGCTATAATTCATTACAATAGTTTTATTTTGAACTTGTTAGCACCCTAACAATCTCCGTCATTTCACCCTAAAAACAGGGACCGAATATGCTTCGGACCCTGCTTATTTTTTAATATATCATATTTCAGTCAAAAAATCCATTATTTTGCGTATAATTCGCTTCATTTTTGTCGAAATATGCAATTTTCATTGTTTTTACTTCGTGCTGTAAAAACCGACTTTTCTCTTGACCTTGTCAAGAGTTTTGTTTGCGAGATAACTTGCGTAATCAGCGCTTTCCTTGAGGATGTTGTTTACATATTCCTTGTCTTTGATATATTCAGCCATCTTGTCCTGAATGGGCTTGAGGTCTTCGATTACAGCCTCAGCAACGGCAAGCTTGAAGTTGCCGTAGTTTTCGTTTTCAAATGTCTTTACAGCTTCTTCGAGGGATACTTTCTTCGCGCAGCTGTATATCTCAAGAAGGTTTGAGATACCCGGTTTGTTTTCACGGTCATAGCGGATCTCAGTTTCGCTGTCCGTTACGGCACGTTTGAATTTATTTCTGATCACTTCCGGCTTGTCTGCCATGCGGACAAATGCGTTTTCGTTTTCGTCTGATTTTGACATCTTCTTTTCCGGCTGAGCAAGGCTGTTGATCTTTGCACCGCTTGTTCCGAAATATCCTTCGGGCACAACGAATGTCGGAGAATACTGCTGGTTGAATCTCTGTGCAATATCCCTTGCAAGTTCGAGGTGCTGTTTCTGGTCAAGTCCTACGGGAACGACGTCTGTCTGATAAAGAAGGATATCTGCTGCCATAAGCACCGGATAATCGAAAAGACCTACTCTGATAGACTCGTTGCTCGTGGCTTTTGCTGTCTTGTCTTTGAACTGCGTCATTCTTGAAAGTTCGCCCATGTATGAGTAGCAGTTTAAGATCCAGCCTAATTCTGCGTGTGCGCTGACATGTGACTGCACAAAGAGAAGTGATTTTTCCGGGTCAATGCCTGCCGCAAGAAGGAGAGCCGCTTCTTCGAATGTTCTTTTTCTGAGAGTAGCGGGATCCTGAAGGACTGTGATCGCATGAAGGTCTACGAGAGAGTAAATGCAGTTATATTCTTCCTGCGTTGCAACCCAGTTTTTGATCGCTCCGTAATAGTTTCCGATAGTGAATTCGCCAGAAGGCTGAATTCCGCTGAATATGATTTTTTTAGCTTTGTCAAACTGTACCATAATTTCCTCCTTAAAATAAAAAAGCTCATCCCAAAGGACAAGCATAACCTGCGGTACCACCTTAATTGATCTATGATCCACTCTTGCCTTAACGCGGCAAACGTCCCGGCTACAATATCTCTCACACGGGCCCTCCGCAGTCCAACCGAATGACTCCCCGCCGGGCTTTTACACCATCCGCCCTCTCTTGAGACTTCCCGCCATTCTCTTCTGCATCAACGGTTCTTGTTTATATCAGTATAATCATCTTTTTATGTATTGTCAAGATTTTTTTATTTTTCCCTTCTCCATAAAAAAAATCCCGCCTGACGCGGGAATGGACTGTTCATTTATTCGCTTTAATCGCATGATCGATCAGCAGGACGGATATGCCCGAAATAAAAAACATACAGCTCATCGCCATATTAAATGCCGCCGCACCGCCGGAATTTCCCTCAAACGGTGCAAGAAACAGATTGTAAATAAATCTGAAACCTTCATCCGGCCAGAGGATGGGATCGTAAAATCCAAAGTAATAACCAAACATAGCTGATATAATCCCCATTGAGATCAGTATCTTACCCCATAAATTCAAAAGATACTTACCTTTTTCACCTGCCATTCAGACACCTCCCGCATTCATGTATTTTATATTTACAGTTTACGATACATATACCACACTGTCAATACATTTTGCCAGATTGTTACTTAAAAATGTCATTTGATGAGGTTTTGCACAAGTTTTTACTCCCCGCATCGCGGGACCTCAGGCGGAGCAGCATTCCTACATAAAAACAGCCGTTTTTCTCCGGCTGTCTTTTTATACCTACCATTCAATATCCCTCACGTCCCTCGGAGACAGATTCTCTCCATAGCTTTCCACTTCACCACTGCGAAGCACGACCACTTTATCCGCGATGGGAGTGATCTGGGAGTTGTGAGTGACGAGAACGACGCTCATGTCAATGTCCTTAACGCTTCTCTGAATGAGGGAAAGTATCTCTTTTCCCGTTTCATAATCAAGAGCACCCGTAGGCTCGTCGCAAAGAAGAAGTTTGGGCTTTTTGACGAGAGCACGCGCAATACTCACCCTCTGCTGTTCCCCACCTGAGAGCTGAGAGGGATAATTCTTCATTCTGTCGGAAAGTCCCACCAAAGAGAGTATCTCTTTTGCGTCGTAAGGATCTTTTACAGTTTCCGCACTGAGCATTACATTCTCAAGCGCCGTAAGGTTCGGGGAAAGGTTGTAAAACTGAAATACGAATCCCACGTCCCCTTTCCGGTACATACGGAGATCCTTTTCACTCATTCCTACGATCTCTCTTCCGTCAACGATACAGCTGCCGCTGTCAGCAGAATCCATTGCTCCCATGATGTTGAGGGTAGTGGATTTGCCTGCACCGCTGTCGCCTGTAATAATGGTGAGCTTGTTTTTCGGAACAGTGAAACTTATTCCTTTGAGTGCCTCAACGGGAAGTCCTGTAGAGAGGTATGTCTTTTTTAAATCTTTAATCTTTATATAATCCATAATGTCATCCGTCTTTTTCGTTTATTAGATTACTATACAACAATTTTTTCTTCAAAACAAGACCTGTACAAATTTTAATGACAGTTTTCGCAAAATTTAAACTACTTGTTGAAAGATTTCCCTGTTCGTCGTATAATTTTATCAATAACATTTCGGAGAAATATATGCAGTACAGAATAGAAAAAGACACCATGGGTGAAGTAAAGGTCCCCGCAGATAAATACTGGGGCGCCCAGACACAGAGAAGTAAAGATAATTTCCGCATCGGAACGGAAAAGATGCCAATAAAAAGTATCTACGCGCTCACCATCCTTAAAAAAGCTGTCGCAATGGCAAATTATGAACTCGGGGTTATGAGTAAGGAAAAAGCGGATATGATAAAGACCGTATGCGACGAAATTTTAGACGGAAAGCTCGATGACAACTTTCCACTCGCCGTATGGCAGACGGGAAGCGCCACACAGTCGAATATGAACGTAAATGAAGTCATCGCAAACCGCGGAAATCATATCGCAGGAGAAAATCTTCTTCATCCGAACGACGACGTAAACAAAGCACAGTCTTCAAACGACACATTCCCCACAGCACTTCATATCTGCGCGCTTCTCGCAGTAAAAGATACTCTCATCCCTGCCATGGAAAAGCTTCAGGCAACATTTGAACATCTCGCCGAAGAATATAAGGACATCCTTAAAGTCGGCAGAACCCATCTTCAGGATGCAACTCCCCTCTCTCTCGGTCAGGAGATCTCCGCATGGGCAGATATGATAAAGACTGACAAAGAAAATATCATTTCTTCCCTCGACTTCATCCGCCCCGTAGCGATAGGTGCAACGGCAGTCGGAACAGGCCTTAACGCACCGAAAGGTTTTGACGAGCTTGCGGCAAAATATATTTCCGAACTGACGGGAGAAAATTTCACCCCTGCACGAAATAAATTTCAATCCCTCACAAGCAAATCACCAATAACTTTCGTTCATGCAGGTCTCAAAGCCCTCGCAGCAGACCTTCTGAAGATAGTAAACGACGTGCGTTTCCTTGCATCAGGTCCAAGAAGCGGAATCGGAGAAATAATCATTCCGGAAAACGAGCCGGGAAGCTCAATAATGCCGGGAAAAGTCAACCCGACGCAGTGCGAAGCCCTCAGTATGGTTGCCCTTCAGGTCATGGCGAACGACACGGCGATCACATTCGGTGCAAGTCAGGGAAATTTCCAGCTTAATGTATACATGCCGCTGATCATTTATAATTTCATGCAGTCTGTAACTCTTCTCTCCGACGGAATGGTCTCATTCAATGACAACTGCGCTGTGGGAATAAAGCCGAATGTGGACGTAATAAACGAAAACCTTACAAAATCCCTCATGCTCGTCACTGCCCTCAACCCCGTCATCGGATATGAAAACGCTGCGAAGATAGCAAAGACAGCACACAAAAACGGCACTACCCTTAAAGAGGAAGCTATAAACCTCGGAATACTCACCGAAGAAGAATTCAACAAAAATATGGATATAAGAAAAATGGTATATCCCCACGAGGAGGCATAATATGGATTATTACAAGGAATCTCTCAGACTCCACGAAGAAAACAAAGGCAAAGTGGAAGTCATCAGCAAAGTCAAAGTCGAAAACAAAGACGACCTCTCCCTTGCATACACACCCGGCGTCGCTCAGCCGTGTATCGAAATAAACAAGAACCCCGATGACGTATACCGCTATACCTCAAAGGGCAATCTCGTAGCAGTAATCTCCGACGGAAGCGCTGTCCTCGGACTCGGAAACATCGGCGGACATGCGGCAATCCCCGTAATGGAAGGAAAATGCGTCCTCTTCAAGACATTTGCAGGAGTGGATGCGTTCCCCATATGCCTTGATACGCAGGATACAGAAGAAATAATCCGCACAGTCAGAAACATCGCCCCCATGTTCGGCGGCATAAACCTTGAAGACATTTCCGCACCGAGATGCTTTGAAATAGAAAAACGACTGGATGAAATGCTTGATATTCCCGTTTTCCACGACGACCAGCACGGCACGGCAGTCGTTGCCGCAGCTGCAATCATAAACGCCCTTAAGATTGCAGGCAAAGAAATCAGCGAAGTGAAAACAGTTATCTGCGGAGCAGGTGCAGCAGGAACAGCGATCACGAAGATGCTCTTGTCCCTCGGCATGAAAAATATAATCGTTACGGATATCGACGGAGCAATTTCAACAGAACATCCCCTTTCCAACAATAACTTAAGGGAACTTCAGAAACTCACAAACCCGGAAAACCTTACAGGCACACTCAAAGATGTAATTCCGGGTGCTGACATCTTCATCGGAGTTTCCGCGCCGAACCTTCTTGACAGAAATGATATCGCAAAAATGAATGAAAAGGCCATCGTCCTCCCTATGGCAAACCCGAATCCGGAAATAACTCCCGAAGAAGCAAAGGCAGGCGGCGCGTATATCATTGGCACAGGAAGAAGTGATATCCCGAACCAGATCAACAACGTTCTCGCGTTCCCCGGAATCTTCCGCGGCGCACTCGACGCAAGAGCAAAGAGCATCACGGAAAAAATGAAAGTCGCAGCAGCATATGCAATCGCTGAGCTCGTTTCACCGGAAGAACTCTCTACCGAATATATTATCCCGAAACCATTCGATCCGAGAGTCGCAAAGGCAGTAGCTGAAGCGGTTAAGAATGCGGCAGAATAAATATCAAACCTAAAAGTCGTGTCTTGCAGACACGACTTTATTATTTTATATACTCAAAAACTACAGGCGACATTTTCTCCGTAAATGCATTTTTCCTTGGCTTTATGGTTATTTTCTTCAATCCGAGCTGAATATCGCCGAACCCATCAAGAGTTGTGCACCTCTTCAGATCCTTTTCATACAACAAATTGTCATCTGAATCAAATATCCTTAAAAGCGGATAATATTCGCAGTCATCCGTATATCTGAGAAAAATAACGGCTCTGCGTTTTGCAGTTTTCTTTTCCTTGAATTTCATCAACATATTTTCGCCCTGATTTATTGCACTGTTTACACATCCGGCAATCTTGTCAGGAGAAAAATTTTCAGATGAAAAATATGTGACAAGAATATCTTTTATAATAGAAATGATCTTTTCGTGACTATCTGAGTGATTGAGTCTGTCGAAAAAATCCTTGCCGACAGGAACAAAACATTGTCTGTACCACGGTGAATA
This sequence comes from Eubacteriaceae bacterium, assembly GCA_017531485.1. GTDB lineage: Bacteria > Bacillota > Clostridia > Eubacteriales > Anaerofustaceae > SVCP01. Next base: position 22,401 of record JAFXKY010000079.1, read on the forward strand.
TCTGTCTATCTTATCAGACATAACGGGCATGCCGGACGAATCTCCGGGTATGAAAACAACATACAGATGATCAAAATCCCCAAACGAGAAATCATGCTCCCTTAAATTCATTACTATCCTGAATACGGCAGCATTAAGTTTTTTGCCCGCAAAATAAGAACCTATAGATTCATTCATTTCATCGCTTTTAAATAAGCGGATATCCTCTATCTTTCTCATTTTAACCTCCATGCAATCATAACATAGTCTATCATGAACGAGCTGATTCATCAATAAAAAAGGGGCAATCGCCCCAAAAGAATGAAATGAAAATACTTCACGTGAAGTTAAAAATTATAGCTTTCTACGATGGCCATCATTGAACGGAATTCAGCCGTTGCATTTTCAAGATGAAACATCATGAGCTTGTAACCTGTTGTTTCATTGTAAAGATCAGAGAATCCGGGTGCCTGCGCAATAATAGCTGTTGCAATGTCATATGTTTCTTCAAAAACTGCACTTCCGTAAACTCTGAGCCATGAACCGTCAGCCTTGCATGCGTTGATCTCAACCTTAGGGTTATTAACAAGCTGTTTATAAACATCTTTGTAGTCACCTACACCAAAATAAAGCTTATCACCAATAACTACTTTAAGACCAAGCGGACGACACTTAGGCTGATCACCGTCTGTAGTTGCGAGGAAAAATACTCCTGCCTGTGTAAGAAATTCATCAATTTTTTTTGTTACTTCCGTAAGTCCTGCTCCTTTGTTGATTTTTATAAATTTTGTGATATAATGCTACCACGAACAAAAATATTTGAAAAGTACGATTTTTTATGATACTAAGTATGAAAAATGATACCATGGAGGAAATATGTCAGAGAATAAATGCGATAATTGTCCGTATTTTGTTGCACAAAAAGTCATTAAAGGAAAATGGTCGGTCATGATAATGTATTTTCTTAATGAAGGAGTTCACCGATTCAACGAACTCGAAAGACGACTCGAAGGAATCACACACGCTACACTTTCCCGTCAGCTTAAAGATCTGGAAGAAAAAGGCCTGGTCATAAGAAAAGAGTACCCACAGGTACCGCCCAAAGTAGAATATTCGCTGACAGAAGTTGGTAAGGATCTCATCCCTGTAATGATAAGTCTTGAAAAATGGGGTAAAAAATATACTGATTACATGACAAAAGCAAACTGCAATTGTGATGAATAAAAAACAAGTCCACGCAAGTGGACTTATTTATGTTTATTATCAGTCGTACAGTCAAAATAATAAAAAAATACCCCGCGACTACCTAGTCTCCCGGTCCGTTACCAGACAAGTACCTTCGGCGTGGGCGGGCTTAACTTCTGTGTTCGGAATGGGTACAGGTGCGTAACCGCCGCTATCGTCACGGAGTCTTTTC
>JAFXKY010000080.1 GCA_017531485.1 Eubacteriaceae bacterium
AGACACGACATTATGGCAAGTAGCAATTACACGCTCAGTTGGTGATGTTATAGTGATTGTTCCTGTTACATTCCGCTTCCGGATATTGGAGTTTTGTGCGACCTCCGTTTCCATTAAACTGTCAAGAGAAACTCTCAATTTACTTGAAAGCATCAGTAACTTTTCCACTTCCGGGTATCCGATTCCTTGTTCCCATTTTGAAACCGCCTGACGACTCACATCGAGAATCTCAGCTAACTCCTCCTGCGATAATTGTTTATCTTTTCTTAGTTGTTTCAGATTTTCTGCAAAACTCATACGTTTTACCTCCTTTACATAACCAATTATACATACAGGCAAAGCAAAATCCACCAACCCGTATTTGCATTTAAGCAACTTCAAGTTGCAAGCGAACACAATTTAAAAATACACTTCATAAATTCAGTATATTACCACACGAAAGTGGACAATACAAGAAATGCACAGCAGGTAAGATGCTGTGCATTTCAAATATCTGCAAGTTTTCGATATTACAGAAGATTTTTATATTGCAAATATTATCATTCCCACAAATGCCGAAACGACGATCAGCATGATCGATGACATTTTCTTCTTTGCAGCCTTTTTATATACGTACATTGCTCCTGCAAGAACTGCGCTCATCAATGCGGCTTTTACGTTGAATATGGCATGATTTCCTTTTAAAACCGGGAAAATATTTGAGGATATCATAAAGACACCTGTTGCGAGGATGATTCCGATAATGCAGGGTTTCAGTCCGCGGAGGATCGCCTGAACGTATTTGTTTTTAAGGGCAGTCTTAAGGAGTGACATGACGATGATAATTATTACGAACGACGGCAAAACAACCGCTGTCGTAGCGAGGACTGCGCCAAGAAATCCTGCCTGAGAGCTGCCGACATATGTTGCAAGGTTTACCATGATAGGTCCGGGAGTCGATTCGGAAACTGCGATCATATAAGTCAGGGCATCGTCAGTAAGCCAGCCATAAGAAAGGACCACATCACGGATAAGGGGAATCGCGCCATATGCTCCGCCGAACGCAAAAAGACCGACTTTGAGAAAACCGATAAACAGATCGAGATATATCATTTCTTTTCACCTCCGTTTTTTGACTGTCCGTTTGAGATGAAGATCACAAGACTGACAGTAGCGGCAATTATCATAAGGCTGATGGATGAGAATTTCAGGGAGAAGATGTTTATAGTCATCATCGCCGCGAATGAACAGATCATGATCGCCTTCGGAAGGGGCTTTTTCTGCATCTTCTTTATCATTCCAAGCGCCGCATCAAAAATGAGAATACCGACTCCGATCTTGATGCCTTTGAAAGCGTTTGCAATAAACGTTATTTCAAGGAAATTGTCAAGAAACATGGATATAATGTATATTACGGCAAACGACGGAATGATCATGCCGAGAGTAGCTACAACAGCTCCGACAAATCCCGCCTGCTTCATTCCGACAAACGTCGCACAGTTGATCGCTATAGGGCCGGGAGTAGATTCGGCGATGACGGTTACGTTCATCATTTCCTCGTGGGTTATCCACTCTTTTTTCTCCACGCAGTTTTCTTCGATCATGGAGATCATGGCATACCCACCGCCAAAGGTGAAAAGACCTATCTTCATGAATGTCAGAAGAAGATCTGTGAGTATGTTTTTCTTCAATTCAGTTACCTTCCTTCTTATCTTCGTTTTTGCAGCTGCATTGTCCCGTATTGCAGACTTCCTCACGGGGAGTTTTCGCAAGAATGGAGAAGAACTCCGAAACTTCCTCAAGGACGTCGGTATTGACGGAATAATGCATTCTGTATCCGCGTTTTTCTCCCGAAAGAAGACCGGCTTCTTTAAGGATCTTGATATGCTGGGACACTGCAGCCTCGGATATTCCCGTTTTCCTGGCAAGGCCTTTTCCGCAGCTTGACTGTGAAAGAAGGCTCTTTATGATCTGCATACGGGTATTGTCCGCAAGGGCTTTTAATATTCTGGGGATATCCATAATGCCTCCCGATTAAGTAATTACTTAATCGTATTATATATCAATACTGCAGTTAAGTCAACACTTAATTACTTTACGCTGAGTTTATACGTTACTTCCCACAAAAAAACGGCTTAAATATTGATACCAAGGGATAATTGCGTTATAATGTATCATGTATTTGTATGTTTAAAAGAGGTGAATTTATGTTTGAAGTAAACAAAACCTATTATGGATTTATATTAGAGAGAATATGGCCGATGAAAGAGCTTGCAAGCACGGCGCATTTGTTCTCCCACGAAAAAAGCGGAGCAAGGCTTTTATACCTTGAAAACAACGACGACAATATGGTTTTCTGCGCAACATACCGCACTCCGCCTGTTGACGACTGCGGCACACCGCACATCATGGAGCACAGCGTTCTCGGCGGAAGTGAAAAGTATCCCCTGAAAGAGCCGTTTGTGGAACTCATCAAATCTTCGCTCAACACGTTTTTAAACGCGATGACATATCCGGACAAGACGATGTATCCCGTTGCGAGCAAGAATGAGAAGGATTTCGAGAATCTCATTTCAGTATACTGCGACGGTCTTTTCCGCCCGGGCATCCTTAAAAGCAAGCACACCTTCTTTCAGGAAGGATGGCATTATCACTTAGAAAACGAAGATGAACCGATAACAATAAACGGCGTTGTCTATAACGAAATGAAAGGCGCATTTTCGAGTCCGCTTGAAGTTCTGCAGAGAAACATTCAGCTCTCACTTTATCCGGACACACCTTATGCATTTGAATCCGGCGGCGATCCGGATGCGATCCCTGAGCTTTCTTACGAAAAGTTTGTAGAGCTTTACAATATGTATTATCATCCGTCAAACAGCTATCTTTATCTTTACGGAGACATGGATCCGTTAAAGCACATGGAGTTTCTTGACAGGGAATATTTATGTCATTACGACAAGATCATTCCTTCAAGCGACATCCCCCTTCAGAAGCCTTTTGAGAATCCGAATCACATAGAGATATCTTACTCATATGACAATGAGGAAGATATGGATGACAAATATTACTTCGCCCTTAATTATAAGATCGGGGAAACAACGGACAGCATGCTTTGTTATGCGTTTAATGTTCTCGTAAACATCCTCTTCGAATCAGACGCGTCCGTTCTCAAAAAAGCGCTTATTGATGCGGAGCTTGGTGATGAAGTAATGCAGAGTTATGCGACGCACATCAGGGAACCGTATTTCTCAATCATAATCAAAAACGCGAAAAAAGAGGACTTTCCGCGGTTTGTAAAGACTGTTGAAGAAACGCTTGAAAACATTGTAAGAGAAGGAATCGACCGTCAGCTCATTCACGCTTCAATCAACAGCTATGAATTTGAGCTGAGAGAAGCGGACAGCGGAAGTTACCCGCTCGGGCTGATCTATCTCATTGACATCATGGAAAGCTGGCTTTATGACGAAGAGCCGGGAAAACATCTTTTATATGAAAAATTCATAAAGGAACTTCGAGAAAACGAAACGAGCGAATATTACGTAGAGCTCATCAAAAAATATCTCCTCGGCAACACTCATCGTTCAACCATCCTTCTTTCTCCCGAAATCGGACTCAACGAAAGAAAAGAAGAAGAGCTCGAAAAAAAGCTTGCTGAATATAAGGCGTCGCTTTCCGATGATGAAATAAAAGCCCTTGTGGATCAGACGAACGATCTCATAAAGTTCCAGTCAACTCCCGACAGCGAAGAAGCCAAGGCGACTGTGCCGTTTGTTTCCGTTGATGAGATACAGACGGGCAAGAAAAAGCCTGATTTTCACATTGACACACACAAAACAGGAAATATCTACACATACACGGCAAACGCAAGGGGAATCGCATATGCAAGCATTTACTTCCCCCTTGAAGTTTACAGTGAGGAAGAAATAAGCGCGGCAAATCTCCTTACGAAGGTACTTGCGACGTATGAAACGGAAAATTATTCCGAGCTGATGCTCTCTTCCAAGATATCCGAACATCTCGGCGGACTTAACGTAGGGCTTTACAACGGCTCATTCATGGACGGTTCGGGATACATGACAAAGCTTGTCTTCAACGCCAAAGCTCTCGTCAGCAACATGGATAAGCTCACAGAACTCGGAGAAGAAGTCCTTCTCAGAACGAAGCTTGATGACGAAAAGAGGCTTCTGAAGACGATCACCGAAGAAGTTTCGAGATTTGAAAGTGCTGTAACATCCTCGGCTCATTATCTCGCTCTTTCACGTCTCAGTGCGTTCGAATCAGGAGCAGGAGCGTTCAGTCATTATTTAAGCGGAATCGGATATTACCGCTATATAGTAAAGATCAAAAAAGAGCTTGAAGAAGGAAACTGCAGGGTTCTTGAAGATCTCAGAAAGATCTGCCAAAGGGCTGTAACCTCAAAAGACGCGGACGTGCTCATTATCTGCGACAATGAAAACAAAGAAGTCGTGGAAAGACACATGAAAGCAATGCTTGAAAACATTCCCGACTCATCTTCAGACAAAGGGATCATACTCTCTGCACTTCAGCCCATGAAGGAAGCAATCATCATTCCTGCGAAGGTAAATTATGTAGGTCTCGGCGCGAATTACAGAAATCTCGGACACGATTATCCTATTCACCTTCCGGTATTGAAAAAATATCTTACAGGCGGATATTTATGGGAAAACATCCGTGTTCTCGGCGGTGCTTACGGAGCGATGCTCTCCGTTGACAGACTCGGAGCGTTCAATTTCGTGTCATACCGCGATCCGAACATGAAAAAGACGCTTGAAGTATACAGAAACCTTCCCTCTCATCTGAACTCTCTGGAGCTCTCAAAAGATGACGTTGACAAGCTCATCATCGGAACCATAAGCGATATAGACTCCCCTGTTCCCATCTACACTACGGGAAGAAAGCTTCTTTATCAGATTTATAAGAAAACTTCCTTTGAAAACGAACAGTATTACCGCGACAGTCTTCTCAGCGCAACACTTAAAAGCCTGAAAGAAAGTGCGGAAATGATTTCAGACGTGATCGAAAACGCTTCACTCTCCGTCATCGGAACGGAAAGCATGATCAGGGAAGCGGAAAATGAATTTGATGTAATAAAAACGATAAATGAATTGAGGTAACATGAAAAGATTAACCTGCCTTTTGCTGGCCATAATACTCACACTCACACCTCTTTGCGCATTTGCAAATGATGAAGCGTTTTATTCGGAAAACTTCAAGTCATCGGGAATACTTATTTACGAAGCGAGGAGTGATTCCGTTCTCTTCGTAAACAATCACCAGAAGCCTTACTCTCCCGGAAGCATTACGAAACTGCTTACATGTCTTGTAATGCTTGAAAATATGTCTCTGGATGAAAAGGTCACGGCGACAAGCGAGATGCTCTCTCTTGTGGAGCCGAACAGCTCCCTTGCGGGAATCGTCTCAGGCGAAAGCCTTACGGTAGGACAGCTCGTATATGCGATGCTCCTTCCGTCGGGAAATGACGCGTCGAAAGTGGCTGCTGTGGGATGCGGAAGGGTCATTCTCGGCGACAAAAACGCAAAAACAAAAGATGCATATAACGCTTTCATCAAGGCGATGAACGACAAAGCGGCAGAGCTTGGAATGACAAATTCCAATTTCACAAATTCCGACGGATACGACGATCCGGAAAGTTATTCGACAGCGGAAGACGTCCTCAAACTCGCCATGGCTGCATATTCAAACGAGACGATAAGTGAGATAGCTGCGAAATCACACAGATATCTTGAGACGAACCGCCGCACCCACAACTGGTACAGCACAAATATGCTCCTTTACAAAAACGACCCGGACACGGATGCGAAGAATGCGAATTATGATTCACGTGTAAAAGGGCTCAAAACGGGCTTTACGGATATTGACGGCAGATGTTTCAGTCTTGTGGCAGATGACGGGGAAATGGTTATATACGGAGTGTTCCTCGGAATGGGATTTACTTCATCAAAGATGTGGAGTTATATCAAAAAAACTGTAAGTACGGCGTATGACAGTTATTACACACTGGACCTGATGGAAGGGCTTCCCGAAGAATATACTTACAACATCAAGAACTACTCAATGTTCTCCGATGAATCAATAACCCTCGTTCCCGCAGATACGCAGGAAAATCAGATCCTGCTGATGAATGCGGAAGATGACCCGAATTACATCTCTTTCATGATCGACAATCCTGAAATATGCACTATTAAAAAAGCAGGGACGACAAATGAAACGGGTACCATCAAGCTTGAGAAAAACGTCAAAGAAGGAGACATTGTTTCATACATGCTCATCTTTGATGCGGACGGGGAAGCTGAGATCGGAAGAATGGCATATGTAGCGACGAAGAATGTCGCGAAGTATAATGCCGTTGACTTTATTATCAGAGTCGTCCTCCCGATAGTGATAATGGTCGCTCTGGTCATCATAATTAAAAAATTAAAGGAATATGACAATAAAATAAGAAAAAAAGATGGAAGAAAGACAACTTAGGAATATAGAATTTGACAAGATACGCTCTCTCGTTTCCGACAAGGCCTTCACAAAAGAAGCCAAAGAACTTCTTATGGAGCTTGTGCCGTTTGAGAGTGAATATCTGTTGAATGAAGAACTCAGACTTCTGAAAGAAAGCTTTGATCTGTCGTTTTTATCCGGAAGACTTCCGATATTCGGATATATCTCAATAAGCGACAATGTAAATCATGCTAAAAAAGGCGGAACGATCCGCAATGAAAGCCTTCTGAGGATAGCATCTTCACTCAGGACCGCATCTCAGCTCAGGAGATACCTCTTTACTCCCGACAACCCCAACGTTTCCTTCCCCGCCATTGAAGAAATAGCGGAAGAGATGAAGGAAATAAGCGGACTGGAGAAGGAAATCAGAAGGATCGTCCTTTCGGAAACGGAGATCGCGGATGATGCGAGTGATGAGCTTTACAGAATAAGACGAGACATCCGCGTTGCAAACTCTCAGATCAAGGACAAGCTCAACAACATCATATCCTCTGCGGAAAAGAAGAAATATCTTCAGGATTCCATCATCACCATCCGAAGCGGAAGATATGTCGTTCCCGTAAAGAGCGAAAGCAAGAATCAGGTAAACGGCATCGTTCACGATTCATCCGCAAGCGGTCTTACGCTATACATCGAGCCGGAGGCCGTCGTAAGGCTTAACAACCGTCTTCGCGAGCTTGAGATCGAAGAACAGCGCGAGATCGACAAGATCCTCAGGGAGTTATCAATAAAGGTCGCAAACAATGCGGACTACATCCTTCATAACGAAAAGATAATCATCCGCATGGACTTTATCTTCGCAAAGGCGGAATACGCAATTGAAAACGGACACAACATCCCGACATTTACCGATGAAAGACATATCATGCTCACAAGAGCATATCATCCACTCATCGACAGAAAGACCGTCGTAGCCTCCGACATTCTCATCGGAGAAGGATACAATCAGATGGTCATAACAGGTCCGAACACAGGTGGTAAGACAGTAACCCTCAAGACCCTCGGTCTTTGTGCCGCGATGGCTCAAAGCGGAATGTTTATTCCTGCGGCTGAAGGAAGCGAAGTATGTATGCTTGATAACATATTCTCCGACATCGGCGACGAGCAGTCCATCGCACAGAGTCTTTCGACGTTTTCTTCACACATGAAAAACATCGTATCAATCATGGAAAACATGACTGACAAGAGTCTCATTCTTCTCGACGAAGTCGGCGCCGGAACAGACCCCTCCGAAGGGGCGGCGCTTGCGTGGGCAATTCTCAGAAATATCCGCGACTGCGGATGTCTGAGTCTCGCGACGACGCATTACAGCGAGATTAAGCAGTATGCGCTGACAGAGGCAGGAGTGACCAATGCGAGCATGGAATTTGACGTTGAAAGGCTCGCCCCGACTTATCGCCTTAATATCGGTATTCCGGGAAAATCAAATGCGTTTGAGATCTCAAGACGTCTTGGTCTTGGAGAAGATATTCTCAATGAGGCAGTAGACCTTGTTGCAACGAGGGATACTCAGATGGAAGACATCATTTCCAAGCTTGAAAACAAACTTCTTCAGGCAAGCGAAGCCGCAAGAAAAGCTCAGGAAAACATGCTCGAAACTTCCAGGCTCCGTGAAGAAACGGAAGCTGAAAACCGAAAGATCAAGAAATCAAAAGAAAATCTCCTTACACAGAGCGCCCTCGAAGCAAAAGCGATCATCAAGAAAGCGCAGGAAAAGGCAAGCGAAATCATTTCCGAAGCTGATAAATATCTTCAGAGCAATCCCCAGAAGAAAAATGCAGTACGTTCAAGCGTTAAGAAAATGGGTAAAGACGCTCTCGGAGAGATCAATGAATACATCCCGACGCATGATCTGATGACGGATGACGGAGAAGGCGGCGGAAATTATGTCTTCAAGAAAGGCGACGAAGCTTTCCTCAAAGATGTAAATGCAGACTGCGTAATTCTTTCCATTGACGGAGAAAACGCTCAGGTTCAGGTCGGAATGATCAAGACGAAAGTTCCCCTCTCCAAGCTCTCACCAAAAGACAAGGACAAAAAGAAGGTTCACACTTCTTACGTCAATACAAAAGCCTCAAACTTCTCCACAACCCTCGACATCCGCGGCATCACAGGTGCTGAAGTTCCTATTGAAGTTGAGAAATATCTCGACGATGCGCTTCTTGCGGGAGTCAAGATAGTGACGATACTTCACGGAAAAGGCAACGGTGTTCTGAGAAAGCAGGTCGAAAAGCTCCTCTCCACGCATCCGCTTGTTGAAAGTTTCCGCCCCGGCGGACTGAAAGAAGGCGGAACGGGAGTGAGTATCGTAACGCTTGGGTAAAAAGAGTAAATTTATATGATATACACCACGGAAAACCGTGGTGTATTTACGAAGGGCGATAAAGTATGCAGAAAGAAGAAATTTTGCAAAGGCTGACATCAAAAGATAACAAAGCCGCATTGGAATTTACAAAACAGATCGTTTCCGAAAGTATGTCAGGAAATTGGTGGTATGAGCATTTTGAAGTATTTCACTTTCTTCTGAGTCATCCCGGATCCTTTGTCAGAAACCGCGCGCTCATGATCCTCGCGGCACTCGCAAAGTGGGATGAAAATGAGAAATTTGATGAAATGCTCGATGATATTTTTAAGCTTATTACCGACCCAAAGCCCATTACCTCACGGCAGTGCATCGGTTCTCTCTGTGAGATCGGGCGATCGAAGCCAGAATATGCCGAAAAGATCATTTCAGCTTTTAAAAATGCTGATGTATCCGTTTATAAAGACAGCATGCGGAATCTGATAGAAAAGGATATAACGGGTGCGATAAAAACTCTTACAGACAAATAAAGCCTTGCAAAAATGCAAGGCTTTATTAATTTCTTTCTATTCCACTCTTCTTCTGTAGCATCCTCTTGTGAAGTTTTCGGGTGGGTCTTTTTTAATTTGTTTATAGTCTTTTAATACTTTTACGATATCGGAAGAGTCTTCCGTAGTGAAGTGCATGATGAGGAAGTCATGTCTTATGAGTTCTTCCGGTTTGTCGCCGAGGTAAATGGGAAGTGAATTATATATCTCGCTCATTCCGTCGCGGCAGGAGATCTCGAAAGATACGCCTTTTCGGTCTGTAATTGTGCAACCTTTTTTATCCCTTCCCTTGCAGTGTGTTCCCGACGGGCAGTTACGGGTAATCATTACGGGCATTTTGCCATATGCGAAGATTCCGGAAGGCGAAGTTTTCACGATATTTCTCATCTGCGAGAGAGTCAGTTCCGGAGAAAGCGTCACCATATCCGCACCAAGCTCATTCGCACCTTCAAAACTAAGGGAGTTTGCGATATTGAGTCCGAATCCGCCGATAACTTCAAAGCCGTTTTCTTTTGCCATTTTTACTCTGCCGACGGTATGCGCCATTGCTTTGGTAAATCTGAACTTCCCGGCGAGATCAAGCGCATCCGAAATTTTTTTCTCATCCTCAAAATAAACTCTCGGGAGTTCAACGGCGATCTTCCCTGAAAACGGCGAAAGGTCGAAGTCTAATTTATATATGTCAAACAGAGGAATGATCACCACGTCACTCAGGTCGAGGATCTCTTTTGTAAGCTGAGAGATATTTCCGAGGCGGGTGAAGTATTTCGTTTCGGTAATTTCGCGTTTTTTGTTTTCGCGTGTGAATTTATACGGTTTGATAACTCTTTCATTGATCGTCATTCTCATCTCATCAAGCTTTTCGCAGACTTCTCTTCTGAGGGAATTGATCTCGGAAGCACTGACGAAAGGTGAAGAGCTTATGGTGATATCACAATTTGTGAGTTCATACACAGTTCCGCCCAGTTTTGCGAGTTTGTCGTGAATATATTCCTTGTCGGAAGGCTTATTGTTTGCGGTCTGAACGATATCGCCCTCAGCCTGCACAGTATTGCCGTCGATGTCCGTCGCAGTAAGTTTCAGGGATTCACCTTCGATGGCTGTGAAAGCAAAGGTGACGGGGATATGGTTTCTTATCTTCGATTCCGCATATTTCTTTTCAGCTTCCTTTGACTGTACCTTGTCAGCTTCCGTGCGGATGCCGAACATATCTTTTCCGAGTTTACCCTCGAAATATCCGTCCGTAAAGCCGCTGCGGCTGAAGATATTATGAAGGGATTCCTTGTCGTATTTTCCCGTTTCACGCATATCATAGACTGCTTTCGTCACGCAGTTTACGTATGCTCTCGGTTTCATTCGTCCTTCGATCTTTACCGTATCGATGCCGATGTTATGCATTTCTTCAAGCTTGTCCACGAGGGTCATGTCTTTAAGGGAAAGAGTATACTCATTTTTCCCTGCGCCCTTGAACGGAAGCCGGCAGACCTGTGCGCAAAGACCTCTGTTTCCGCTTCTCTCGCCGAGAGCCGAAGAGAAGAAGCATTGTCCTGAAACGCTCATACAGTGGGCACCGTGGATAAATGTTTCGATCTCGCAGGAAGTATTCTCAGCAACGTATTTTATTTCATCTTTTGACATCTCTCTGGCAAGGACAACTCTCGAAAATCCCATTTCTTCGAGAGCTTTTACGTCACTGAGGGAATGTGCCGCAAGCTGGGTCGATGCATGGACTTCCATTTCAGGGGAAACCCTCTTTATGAGGGAAAGCATACCCAGATCCTGCACGATTATGGCATCGATCCCCGCTTTAGTAGCGAATTTTATTTCTTCTACGGCGGCGGAATATTCATCATCAAAGATGACCGTATTAAGCGTAAGGTATGTCCTTGCGCCGTTTAAGTGGGCGTATTTCACGCCTTCGATAATGTCTTCTTCGGAAAAATTCATCGCGTTTCTTCTCGCATTGAAATTTTTCCCGCCGAAATATATGCTGTCAGCCCCCGAATTGACGGCGTTTATGAGAATATCAAGGCATCCTGCCGGGGAAAGGATCTCTATTTTCTTTGTCATGTTTTTCTCCGTTGTGTTGTTAATTTTATTATACATGAGTTTTGGTTTTCTTCAAGCAAAAACAGGTGCTTTCGCACCTTTCATATCATTTTGATCAGTCATATTTTATTTTTTCACAGAATAATGATATAACTTCATTTTCAAGGTCACACACATGATACCTCATAGCATTCTCCCACGTATCATTCTTATGGTCGATAACTGACAAGCCGTCAATGAGCATTACGCTGCGCATCAAATCAAGCCTGAGAGAGGACGCGTTTTCAAACGTAAAGCACACATTTTTATTTTCCGATCTTCCGCAAAGGACAATATTCATTTTATCATCATCGTATTTTATCAACATATCAGTCACGAGGATCTTTTTATCAAATACTTCACATTTTTTCATGGATGCTTCCCTACATAAAAGTTATTTTGTTAATTATACCATAATCCCGGTCAAAAGAAAAGCAGGCTGTGCCTGCTTTTGAAATAGGATCATATCGTTCCCGTTACGGTTACTGTCGTTACTCCCGGAACGGTTATCCATGCGCCTGTTGTCGGATCCTGCTCAAATGTTGCGGCAGGAACTGTGATGGCGCCGACGGTGGTTGTAAAGATCGCATCTTCATAAGTGTATGCTGTGAAAGCGTCGCCGTCGATGAGTACAGAAGTGATATTGATCGCCGGATCAAATTCATCCACGATATAAACTCCGTCTGCAGCTGTTGCGGCTGTATTGCCGTGATTCTGAATGATGAAAGTATAAGTGAGTGATTCAAGCTCATTCAGTGCGGTCGGTTCAAGAGCCTTTGAGATAGTAAGGCGCGGTTCGTCTTCTGTGCCGATGACTTCTGTCGCTTCTGCTGAAATGTTGTCGTTTGCGGCTGTAACAGTATTTGTGATACTTCCGTCAACCGTCGGGTCTGCAAAGACTGTCGCATCAGCTTCGTAAACGATCATTGCGTTTCCGTTTGCAGGGACGTTGATTCCTGTAATAACGAGGGGCTGTGTTCCTGTTACGGTCGGAGCTGTCTGAAGGACACCGTTGACATAGTAATGAACGGAACCTTCCACATATTCAAGCGGGTAAAGAGTCGTCGCATCCTCTCCTTCCCCGAAAGTGTATGCACCCATGTCGTCCGTAAGGGTAATTCCCGTTACTGCGGAAGACGCTGAGTTTACGAGCGTTACGATATAGGTTATATCATCGCCCTGTATATAATCATCCATTACCGCTGTCTTTGTAAGGCTGAGAGCCTCGGTGAACTGACCTGTCACGACATTGGAACGGGAAATTGAGTTGTTGGAATAAAGTGTTGCCTGATTCTGAAATGTTGGCATAATTACCTCCTTAAATTCGATACAATGCATAATATGTCGAATCTTCAGGGATGTTACTGCCGCAATTTCAAAAATTTACTCCGATCTTCCCGTTGCGGCGATATAAATCTTTGACAGAGGGATATCGCACTGCTTTGATACGATATCCTGAATCTGTATCGCCTGAGATGATGTTATTTCGTCGGTCTTTACGAGAACATTTACGTATTCATCATGCAAAAACACCACGCAGTCTTCGTATCCTTTTGAGAGGATCATATTTTCAAGCTGCATTTCGTCTTCGCTGAGCTGAACCAGCTCGATCATCACTTCGTTCGCCTGAGAGATATTTTCTTCAGTTGAGCTTGATGAGGCGGTTATTGCTTTCAGGGTTTCGATATTTTCCGCGCGGGAAGACTGCCTTTCAATGCGGTAATCGAGAAAGAAGCTTCCGCTGACTGTCTTTTCTCCGTTCATGATCTCTTCTTCCGTGAGAGAGCTGACGAGTTTTGCGTTCAGCGGATTGTCGTTTTCCGAAACGGGAGAAGGTTCTCCGGAATACAGATTGTAGTTAACGTAGCTTGCCATGACGAGAAGGGCAAGAAGTGAACCTAAGATGACGTTTTTCTTTTTAAGAAATCTGATATGCATTTTTTCCTCCTGTTATTTACTGCTCATGGGCAGGACGGTGATATTATTCGCGCTGACGTTCAGCGTTGAGCGCACAGCGGAGATTATGTAGCTTTTCGTGAGTGAATCCCCTGCCCCGTCGGAAACCACAAGGACGCCTTCCACTGCGGGATAATCTTCGTTTAAGGTGTAAGGAACGCTTGAGGAGCCGTCGCGGATCAGGACAGCGTCTTTTGACACATCTTCACGGTTCGAGTTACTGCCTGCGGATACGGAATAATTTTCGTTGTAGGCGATTGTCTTTGAGTTTTCGCCTTTGAACGTTATCATGACCTTTACCCTTCCAACCCCCGAAACTTCCGACAGCATATCTTCAAGCTGACTTTCGAGGGACAGTTTGTAGTTTTCAGAATCAACAAGTTCAAGACCTCCTTTCGGGCTTTCGGATCCTGTTCCCGAAAAAAAGATAAGTGCAAGACCAAGAATAAACAGTACCGCAAGAAGGATCTTTCTTTGTCTGCCGTCAAGATTTTTAAGTAAGGAATCAACAGAAATATTCATAATCAACCACCTTTTATGTAAACAGATATATGCTCGGGAGCAACATCATAGAATGAATTTATCAATTTTTTTACAGACCCGGCATCCTCTTCTCTCGCACCCGTTATTGTTACGGACAGTATTTTCCCGAATTCCGCAGAAGCCACATCTCCGAGGACGACCACCTCCGCATTTATCCCTTTGCCGAATCGTTCCGTGAGTTTTTCTGTCATATCCTCCTGAAGAGATGAAACATAATCAGAGAGGATATATTTTCCAAACCGGCCATCTTCTTCATATATGCCCTCCACAGAAACATGATTTCCGACAGATGTTACATCAACGGACATCGCATCAAAGGCATCGAAGAACATACTCAGTATCATCATGGAAAAGATCATCCCGAAGATAAGGCGGATCTGCTTTTCGAACTTACCGGGAGGGATAATGACAGAAAGGGTCATACACACGCCGGCCATATAGATCAGCTTTAAAATTATACTTTTCATTTATACTGCCCTCAAAGCCATATTCATAAGGATCACAATAAGTATCATGCTCATTATCATCACCGACACATTTACCGTAATCAGAAACCCAAGGGAAGATGCCCCGCGGTCGATGAGGTCGGAGGTTGTATCCGAAGAAAATATACTCATGACTGCGCTGATAAGCTTCATTGCCGCATAAATAAGAAGCAGTCTCATAAGCGGGATGAGCATAACGGAGATGACTGTGAGGACGCCGAGTATTCCAACTCCGTTCTTCACCACCCCGAGAAGGGACAGAACAGTATCAACCGAGCCGCTTAAAAATCCTCCGACGACGGGAATGAGGCTTCCTGCGGCGTATTTCACGGCTTTGAGTCCGATATTGTCGGCGCCGGAGAAAGTAATGCCTTCGATATTGATGATGCCGGAAATGACGGTAAATGATATTCCGAGCATGACGGTAGAGGATTTCTTCATGAGTCCCACGATATTTTTCAGATTAATACCATCTGAAATTGCATCCATGATATTCATCACAAACATACATACGCTCAACGGGATGAGGATATTGTTTATTATAAATTCTCCATACCCGAGTGCCAGCATCAGAACGGGGCTTACTGCTCCCGCAGTCGTGACAAGTCCGCCCGAAGCCATCAGCAGTATCATCGCCGGGCATACAACACCGAGAACAGCCACAATATCCGATGTAGCGCTTATGCAGTCGGCAGAAGAATCAAAGAACACGGTACTCATCATCATTGCGACCGTCACTGCCATTACAATGTCCACAGAAGTCTTCACAGGCGACGAAAGAAATTCCGTGGACATACTTTTCACGAATATCCCCAGCATCCCCACAGCGAACAGATTCACAACGAGGGACATCAGGCTCCGCATCTCGCCGGTGACTATTCCCGACACTGCATCCCAGAACGACATATCCGCAACATTACTGTTTCCGGTGATGATGTCATACAGAAAGGTGATCGGATCAGTATAACCGTAGAGTTCATAAAATTCTCTTCTTGTCGTATATTCTTCAAGGCCCGAAAGGTCTATATCCCCGATGATCTTTTCATGGAGGGAAGATTCTTCCGCGGCGGATATTATTCCGGGCACAAAGATCAGCGAGAAGACGAGGGTTATCAAAAGCATTTTTTTCATATTTTCACAAGCATCTCCCTGAGGTACTCAAACATATTTATCATTACAGGCAGGCTCATTGTACCGATGACGATCTTTGCTGCAGTTTCGATCTTTGAAGCGAGGGAGTTTTCGCCTGCATCCCTGCATATATCCGATGCGAACTGCGCGAGATAAGCGCAGGATATGGATTTAATGAGAATATTCATCATATACGTATTGACATTCGCTTCGCGCGAATACTCTCCCAGAAGGCTGATCACTTCAGATACATTATCCATACTGAATATCATAACGGCACAACCTGCAGCGAGAGCGATAAAGACGGAGTATTCAGGGCTGTATTTCTTTACGGTCAGTATCACAAAGAGGCTTACGAAGGAAAAGAGGGCTATTTTTTCCATCAGTACAGATTAAACACGCTTCTGACCACGCCGAACAGTTCGGAGATCATATCAATGACAGTCAGAAGCACTATAACTATCCCTGCCAGATTTACCATGACGGCGATATCGTCCCTGCCGTTTTTAGAGAGAACCTGATTGACGACGGTGACCATAATTCCGATCCCCGCGATCTTAAAGATAACGTCTATATCCAATTTTTCCTCCTGTAACAGTATGTTTATTTTTGTATTGCGTGCCGCGCCGCGCGGCTGTGCCTGCACAGC
>JAFXKY010000081.1 GCA_017531485.1 Eubacteriaceae bacterium
CCTTCGGGTGCGGGCAGCGAAGCTGCCCGCGCGGCGCGGCGCCGCCGTAAAATCCGCGGATGCGGATTTTGCCTGAGGCTTCGCCTCAGGCTGCTCAGCGCGACGCGCTGAGCACGGCGGCGGGGTGGAATTAAAATGTCGAGACTCCGTAAGATAAAAATCCCCCTTACTGCGTAAGGGGGAAAGCGGGTTATCCCGCAGGGGGATTAATTTACAACAACATCTCAAGGATAAACACCACCGCACAGCAGCTCACTGAAACGCCGAGGAGGCTGACGCCTTTGTATGCGGCGATGATGCCGATGATGAGCGCCGAAAGCCCTGCGAGGGGGAGTTCTGTGGCGTACACGATTGACGGAAAGGTCATTACCGCCAGAGTTACATACGGCACGTAATACAGAAACGAACGGATGAAGCGGCTCTGAATGGGTCTGCGGATGAGTGTCAGCGGAAGCACCCTCAGAAGGTAAGACACTCCGAACATTATGAGTATGTAAATATAAATATTATGCTTCATTGGTTTCCTCCTTTACGGGGAATAAGTAAGCCGCGAGAGATGAGATCGCAACTGTGAGAATGATCGTTCTCGTGCCTTCGGAAAGCTCCCTGACGAAGGGGATTATTCCTGCGAGATAGCTCGTCACAAAGCTGATCATCACGAATATCCCTATTACCCTGTTTTCCTTCGCCGGCGGAATGATTATAGCCAGAAACATTCCGAAAAGCGCAACGCTCAGAGCGCTGACAACGGACGGCGGAAGGATATTTCCTGCGATGATGCCAAGTGCTGTTCCGACAGACCAGCCGGGGAGAGCCACGGAAAACGCGCCGTAGGAATAAAACGGGTCGAGGTATCCTTCTCTTGCGATGGCGATGCCGAAGAGTTCGTCGGTGACGTCATATCCTACAAGCAGGCGGTGATAAAACGGGGTGTCCGGATGGAATTTCTGAGAGAGGGCAGTGCTCATAAGCAGATATCTTGCGTTGGCGATAAGTATCATTATTGCCATTTCCACATATGCCGCGTCCCGCGCTATGACGGAAAATCCCGCGTATTCACCTGCGGACGCGTTTA
Source organism: Eubacteriaceae bacterium (assembly GCA_017531485.1). GTDB lineage: Bacteria > Bacillota > Clostridia > Eubacteriales > Anaerofustaceae > SVCP01. The sequence goes on from JAFXKY010000081.1 coordinate 1,076, forward strand.
CGAGCAGGCTTGCGAGAAAACCCTGAAACGGGCTCATTCCTGCGTTCTTGGCGGCAATTCCGAGGGAAAATGCCACTGCGAGATAACCAAGGCCGATGGGGATCCCGTCGCGGAGTCCTTCGAGGAATACTTTCTTTCTTATGGATCTGTTGAAAAGGCTGTTGTTCATATCTTTCTCCGAAATAATTGATTTTGTTATTATATCACCGGGGTAAGGATTAGTAAACACCGTATTTGGAATTTTCGCAAAAATTTTTTCTTACATTATAAAGCATATTGTAATATATCTTTTTTAAATAAAAAGGGCTGTATCATAACAGCCGTTTCAGCTTTTTTACAGCTCATCGCGGATCTTATAAAGATACGCAAACTGAAATATCAGATATGCCGGAAGGATTATCTTTACTGAATTATTGAGTATCTCCCTGCCTGTGGTGCCCCTCTCGAAAAGGAAGCTTGCGGCGAGGATGGCGAAGATGATCATGCGGAAGAATTTCTGTATTTTTTTAAATCTCTCTAAGTTCGTCATTGTGTGTCCTTTGTGTGTGAATTATGTTTATAATATCAAAATGCCGCGCGATGTGCAAGAAAAAGACCGCTTTATGCGGTCTTTTCTGTGTTTTTATCTTCCGACGGGCATTTGCCCTTGTTTGCGCAGTTGATGCCTTCGGGGCAGCCGATGCACCTGATGCCCTTTTTGCGGGAGTTTCTGATATATATCACTGCGCCGCCGACGATGGCGAGAATGACGATGGTGAAAATAAGATCTTTCATATTTTACCTCCGTAAAACGACTGCGTTTTACCGCAGCCGCATATTTTTATTTATCAAGCGTTCTTAGCCGCTTTTTTAGCTGCCTTTTCGGCTGCTTTGGCTGCTTCTTCTGCCTTTACTCTTTCGCTTGCCTTCTTTGAAAGGTAAACGATGATAGCTGCGAAGGCGAGGACTGCGATGAGGCCCGGAACGAATCCTGCACCGAGTTTGCCATCAACGATGAGAGTACCGATCTGGTATACGAGGAATGAGAGTGTATATCCTGTGCCGAGCTGGAAACCTACGCCGCCCCAGAACCATTTTTTATCGTTCATTTCCGCGTTCATAGCGCCGAGTGCCGCGAAGCAGGGCGGGATGAAGAGGTTGAACATGAGGTAAGAGAGGGCTGCGACTTTCGTAAGTCCCATAACAGCCGCTACTTCGTTGCCGCCGCCGACGAGGGCGAGTTCATCTGTGTCGATGAAGGATGTGAGGGAGTATACTACTGCGAGGGTTCCGACTACGTTTTCTTTCGCAATAAGTCCTGTTACTGCCGCTGCTGCGAGCTGCCATGCTGCGACGCCGCATACGGGAACGAGGAGATAGCTTATGGGTTTAGCGATCGTTGCGAGGATAGATGTTGCTTCCATGCCTTCTTCAACGAGCTGGAGTGAGAAGTTGAATGACTGCATGATCTGGACTGCTGTGTTGCAGACGAGGATGATGGTTCCGGCTTTTACGATATATTCCTTACCTCTTGAGAGCATTGAGAGGGCAGCTCTCTTGATGGAGGGAACTTTATATTCCGGAAGTTCGATGATGAAGAACGATTTTTTGTTTTTATGTCCTACAACGGCATTTACGATAAGTGCGCCGAGGAATACGAGGAGGATCCCCACGAAGTACATGAGTGTTCCGACCCATGACGCGTCTGAGAAGAATGCGCCTGCGAAGAGGGCAATTACGGGGAGTTTCGCGCCGCAGGGCATGAATGGTGAAAGCATTGCCGTTGCGCGTCTTTCTCTTTCGTTGCGGATGGTTCTTGATGCCATGATGCCCGGAATTGCGCATCCTGTACCGATGACCATCGGGATTACTGACTTACCTGAAAGGCCGACTTTCTTGAAGATCGGGTCGAGAACTACCGTAGCTCTTGCCATATAACCGCAGTCTTCGAGAAGGGCGATGAGGAAGTACATTACCATTACGAGCGGCAAAAAGCCTACTACTGCGCCGACGCCGCCGATGATACCGTCAACGAGGAGAGCGTATAAAAACGGGTTTGCGCCTTCCATCATTGTGCCGACCCAGCCCTGGAATGATTCGATCCAGCCGACGAGTATGTCAGCGAGGAGAGGACCGAGTGTTGACTGTGAAATATCGAACACGAGGAACATTACGAGTGCGAAGATGGGGATACCGACAAATTTGTTTGTGAGGAATGAGTCGATCTTGTCCTGAGAGTTTTTGTCTTTTGTGAAAGTCTTTCTCGTTTCAACCTGGGAAACGATCTTGTTTACGAACTCGAAGCGTTTTTTGTCAGCTTCCTTGACAGCCTCCTTGTTTGTGAGGTCAATATTTCCCTGATCATACGGAGCCTTCTGCTCTTTGCCTTTGAGAGAGATGGCTGTCTTTACCACTTCTTTAAGGCCGTTGTCGCGTGATTCCGTCGATACGGTATTGATAACGGGGCAACCGAGTTTTTCGGAAAGGAGCTTTGTGTCAATGACGTTTCCTTTTTTCTCGTTGACATCGCTCTTGTTGAGGGCAACGACAACGGGGATACCGAGCTCCAGAAGCTGAGTTGTGAAGAAAAGGCTTCTTGAAAGGTTTGTTGCGTCAACGATGTTGATGATGACGTCGGGGTTTTCGTTTCTGACGTATTCACTTGTAACGGATTCTTCCGATGTGAACGGGCTCATTGAATATGCTCCCGGAAGGTCAACGGCAACGGGAATGTCGTTTCCGTCGCAATATGCCTTTTTGATGGGGCTTTCTTTCATGTCTACCGTAACGCCTGCCCAGTTGCCGACTTTTTCGCTGCGGCCTGTGAGAGCGTTATACATTGTTGTCTTACCGCTGTTGGGGTTGCCTGTCAAAGCAATTCTCATAAATGTCCTCCTGATATGTAAGTAGAGATTATATCTTTGGGTTAGTTGGGGCTAACTTGATGGTTAAAAAATAAGTCAAGTATAGATCCGGTAACGTGTTAGTCTTAACTAACCATTTATTTAAAATATATGTGGCATCTTTCAGCCACTATATTTCTAAGCGTTTACAATAATAGCTTCTGCGAGTTCGTTGTCGATGTTATAACGACCGTCCTTTATTGAAACGACGCATCCGCCTTTTAAGTGGGAAATGACCGTGATTGGCTCTCCCGGATAGCAACCGAGTGAAAAAAGGAACGCATCAAGGTCTTCGTCGTCAGTTTCGATGGAATCGATGATGTATTCTGTCCCTTCAACTGCCTGTGTTAAGTTCATGACAATCCTCCTTTTTATTGATAGAAATAGTGTCACGTCTTGAGGCAGGATTGCCTTTATGGGATAATATCTGATAATACATTCAAGGCGTTCGCCATAACTAACTGTGAATATTTTAGCTTATGCTAACTCAGATGTCAAGAGAAAATTTGCATAATTTGTAAAAAACATTTTGAATATAATTCTCAGCCTGCGTGCCGTATGTCGGGGCAAAAGAAGTAAGGCGGAGCGGTCTTTGGGGAAGAATTTACGGATATGGAAAATTTCACCGCGGACGGGGACAGAAAAATTTGCGGACAACGCTGAGGAAGGAAATGCTCCTTGCGGTTTATGCAGAGAGGGCTTTCTGCATTTCAAAAAGAATTTATCGAATTTCGATAAGAAAATATTGACTTTTGATAATGCCTCTGTTACACTACCCGTAACGGAGGTTTTTTATATGACTCAGAAAAAATTATCAAAGTATTTATGTTTTATAGTCTATTTCCTCGCCCTTGCGGGATTGTTCTGCATTTTCGTTCTCGCGCCGAAGGTCGGTCTTTCCATGGCGGGGAAGTATCAGAGATTCTCTCATCTTTATTATCCCGCCCTTATGTTTATATGGGTCTGCGCCGTGCCGTTTTATCTGGGGCTTTATGCGGCTTATCTCATCGGAAAGGACATCGGACGGGACAAGTCGTTCTCAAAAATCAATTCCGACAGGCTCAGAAAGATCGGGATATACTGCGTTATGGAAAGCGTGTTGATATTTATAAGTATAGTGAGTCTTGTGGTGATAAGGGTGTTGAATCCGTTTTTGCTTCTTATCCTCATCCTGCTCTCTCTTACGGTGGTGGCGCTTTCGGTGATATGTTTTGCGCTGTCGCATCTTGTAATGAAGGCGGCAAGGCTGCAGGAAGAAAACGATCTGACGATATGAGGTTGATATGATACAGGTTAATATAGATTTACTTTTAGTCAAAAGAAAGATGTCCATGACGGAGCTCAGCAAAAGAGTCGGCATCACTCAGGCGAACCTCTCCATTCTGAAAAACGGCAAGGCGAAGGCGATCAGGTTTTCGACGCTGAATGAGATATGCAAGGCGCTTGATTGTCAGCCGGGGGATATTCTTGAATACATCGAGTCGGACGACGACGAAGAAGACATTGAACTTGCTTAAAATCACGGAGATTTCGGATATACGGATCTGAGAAACTTGCAGGCAGTTGTCAGGTCATAATGATATAAAGGAACGATATATGAATTATTTTGAAAAGACAAACGACGAAAAGAAGATAAGATTATATGAAATAATGCTCACATCGCGGTATTTCGAAGAAAAGGTCAATGAGATGTTCATGAAAGGCCTCATTCACGGCACCACACATCTCGGCCTCGGGCAGGAAGCAGGTCATGCGGCGCTTTCCGGAGCGCTTTGTAAGGAAGACTGGATCCTTCCCACTCACCGCGGCCACGGTCATTTCATCGGCAAAGGCGGAAGTGTATATTCAATGATGGCGGAATTGCTCGCAGGAAGTTACGGCATAGACAAAGGGCTCGGCGGAAGCATGCATATGACGGACGTGAAAAACTTCAACATGGGTTCAAGCGGCGTCGTTGCGGGAGCGGTTCCCATTGCGGTGGGCATGGCGTTTGCCATGAAAAAGCAAAGTAAGGATAACGTTGTGGCGGTATGTCTCGGGGACGGCGCATTCAATCAGGGAATGACGCAGGAATCATTGAACCTTGCGAGAGTGTGGGAAGTGCCGGTAGTGTTTTTCTGCGAAAACAATCTCTACGGAATGAGCGCACCTGCAAGTAAGTTTGTCGCAGGGGACATCACGAAAAGGGCCGGTTCTTATGATATCCGCGCCGTGAAGATCGACGGGAATGATGTTATTGAAGTATATAACGCAGTGAGTGAAGCGAGGGAATATGCGGTGAGTGAAAAGATGCCGTACTTCATCGAATCAAAGACTTACCGATGGCTCGGTCACTCAAAGAGCGATCTGCGAAAATACCGCACGAGGGAAGAGGAAGAGTATTACAAAAACCTCTGCCCCGTGAAGAGATATGAAGAGTATCTTCTGAATTCCGGAATTCTGACGGAAAAGGAAATTCAGGTTTATCACGAAAAAGCTCAGCAGGAGATTCTTGATGCGGTGAGCTTTGCGGAAAAGACGAGGGGAAATATCCTCACTCTTGAAGAAGCGAAAAAATACGTTTACAGCGGGGGAGAAGACAGATGAAAATAATGACATATGCGGAAGCGGTCAGGGAAGCCATTCGTGAAGAACTTCTTTCCGACGAAAGCGTTTATTTTATCGGCGAAGACATCGGGCTTTACGGCGGATGTTTCGGATTGAGCAGGGGGCTCTGGGAAGAATTCGGCGAAGAGAGGATAATCGAAACGCCCATCACGGAAGGCGCATTCACTTCCGCGGCGGTTGGGATGGCGCTTATGGGACTGAGGCCAATCGTTGAAATAATGTTCGGGGATTTTGTGTCGCTGACGGTGGACGCTATGGTGGATCATGCGGCGAAATATCACTTCATGAGCGCAGGGCAGGTGAAAGTGCCGATGGTGCTGCGAACTCCCTTCGGTTCCGGAACGGGAGCGGCAGCTCAGCACAGTCAGTCTCTGGAAGCGATGTATCTTAATACTCCGGGGCTGAAAGTAATAATGCCGTCAAGTCCCCGTGACGCAAAGGGGCTTCTCAGAAGCGCCGTACGGGACGACAGCCCCGTACTGTTCTTCGAAAACAAGCTTCTTTACCGCACGAGCGGAGAAGTGCCGGAAGAAGAGTATTTCATTCCCATCGGAAAAGGCGACATCAAAAGAGAGGGAAGCGACATTACCCTTATTTCATATTCAAGAATGGTGAACGTATGTCTTGAAGCGGCTGAGGAGCTTGAAAAGGAAGGTTTATCATGCGAAGTTCTCGACCTTCGTACCCTTCGCCCGCTTGATACGGAGCTTATCATAAATTCCGTCAAAAAGACGGGAAGGGCGCTTATAGTATATGAAGCGCCGATGTTCGGCGGTTTCGGCGGCGAGATCGTGTCCGTAATAAACGACAGCGAAGCGTTTTATTATCTCGACAGCCCCGTAAAAAGGCTGGGCGGAGAAGAGATGCCTGTTCCGTACAACCCGAATCTTGAAAAAGAGATCGTTCCGACGGTGGGAAAAGTATGCGGCGAAGTAAGAAAGATGATGGGGGAAAGTTATGAGTAAGATACCTGTGACGCCCCTTGCGAAGATGATGGCGGCAAAAGAAAATGTTGATCTTTCCGCAGTCGTCCCCACGGGAAAGGACGGGAATGTCAGATTTATCAACAGCGCAGATATAAGAAAACACCGCGCGACGCCTCTTGCGAAAAAGATCGCAAAAGAGAAGGATGTTGACATTTCCTTTGTGCGTAAAGACGGAAAAGTTACTTCTTCCGACGTTCTGAAATATGCAGAGAGCCTTGGCGGGCAGGGAGCATATCGCCTCAGCGGCGGAAGAAGCAGGATATATGAAAATCTTTCAAAGAGCGTTACGGAGACGATCCCGTATACTCTCTTCGGGAAGGCCGACGTGACGAAAGCGTATGAATATTACCTTTCTCTCAAAGAAAAGGGCGGGAAGGTAAGCATGACGGATATATTTATGTATGCTCTCTCACGGGCGCTGAGGGACAATAATATCCTCAACACCACAAGAAAAGACGGGTATTACATTAAAAATGATGATATAAACATCTGCCTTGCAACAGACAGCGGCGGGAATATACTGACTCCTGTCATTCATAACGCAGATCGTCTTGATATTTCTTCTCTTGCGGCAAAGAGGGCGGAGTTTCTCGGAAAGGTCGCTTCATCAAAGCTCTCTTCCGAAGAAATGAACGGCGGAACATTCACTCTCTCCAACCTCGGTCAGTCCCCCGTCGGACACTTCACCCCCGTCATCAACCACCCGCAGAGCGCGATCTTGGGCGTGGGACGGACGGAGGATGAGATATATCTCAAAGACGGAGTTCTGATGACGAGGAAAGTTTCTTATCTGTCACTCACGGCGGATCATGCCATAATCGACGGAAAGGTGGCGGCGAAGTTTCTGAAAGACATGGAATATTATCTCGGGGAGGTTGAAAATGGGTGAATATTTACTCATGCCGAAGCTTGATATGTCCATGAAGGAAGGGACGATAGTAAGCTGGCTTGTGGGAAAAGGCGATGACATAAAAAAGGGGGAATATGCCGTCGAGGTGGAAACGGGAAAGGTTTCCATTGAAGTGGACAACACATCCCTCAGCGGAAAGGTCCTCGAAGTATATTACGAAGAGGGAGAAACGGTGGAAGTGAATACTCCCATTATGTTTATCGGTTCCGCAGACGACAGGATCCCCACAAAAGAAGAGAGCCTTGAATATTTCAGGAGCATCAAAAGACAAAACAGCGCGGCGTTTGACGATCATGGGTATGATTATGACGTCATCATCATCGGCTCAGGTCAGGCGGGATATACTTTCGCAATGAAAGCTTCGGAATATACGGACCGCATCGCCATAATCGAAAGCGGTACTTTCGGCGGAGTCTGCCTCAACCGGGGATGTATCCCGTCAAGGTTCTTCGGAAAACGCTCCGAGATCCTTTCAAAGATCAACTCTTCCGGCTCCTTCGGTCTTGAGATCGGGGACTCGGCGGTGGATTACGCAAAGATGAAGAAAAACAAGGACGACATGGTCTTCCGTCTCAGGCAGTCAATGAAGCATACTCTTTCGGGGATGTGTGACGTATACGAAAGCGGCGGGGTGCTCCTCGCGCCGAACATCATAAAGACGCAGGGCGGAATAATCTCCGGAAAATATATCGTCATCGCTTCCGGCTCAAAGAGAGAAGAAGGAAAGATCGCATCCGACGGCAGCGTGAAAATTATTTCAACGGAAGAATTTTTCGATGTGGAAGATCTTCCGAAGAGGGCCGTATTTATGGGAACTTCGCCGTATCTTGCGGAGCAGGAGGTGATGTGGAAGAATTTCGGCGTTGAAGTCACTCTCTGCGGAAGCGGAAATTATACCCACGAAGCATATCTGGACAGAAAGATCAGGAAGGATCTGAAAAAAAGCGGAATAAAGCTTATGGAAGGTGATCCTTCGGAAATAAAATGCGGCGGCGTGATCTTTTCAGGCGGAGAGGAAGTTTTATGCGAAGTGGCAGTATATGAAAACGCGAGGGTCGCGAATACTGTTCCGTCGGAAGTCGGGTTCGTGATGACAGAAGACGGGTTTTATATGGTGGACGAAGGCTTTTTAACGAGCGTTGACGGAATTTACGCCATCGGGGATGCAAACGGTCTTTCCCTCACGGCTCAGGGCGCGGGAAGCGATGCGGAAGAGCTTGCGGGGATCCTTTTCGAAGGAAAAGAACCCATGAGGAAGGTATATCCGAAATGCCTGAACGTGATCCCGAAGGCGGCGTATGTGGGGAGATCGGAGCAGGAGCTTGAAAGGCTCGGTATACCTCACATTTCCGCAAAGAGAAGCTATTCTTCTCACCCTGCGGCTATGGCATCAGGGGAAGAGGGGTATGTGAAGATAGTGTGTGATGACACTTACGGCGAGATACTTTACTGTCAGGTGGTGGCGGAATGTGCGGATGAGATAATATCCGTAATAAGTCTTGCAATGCGAAATGAGCTGACGGTGGACGAGCTTGCGGGAAGCGTCTTTGCGCATCCGACAATGACGGAGCTTATTGCGATGCTTTGCAGTGAGCTGAGTGAGAAAATAAAGGTGAAATAGTATGGCGTACGAATCCGAAAACAGGCTGAATGAATTCGTGTTTCAGAACTGCGAGATGAATCTTTCGGGATATGACGGAAATACCATTATGATGAACGCGGAATATCTCAGCGTGTCGAAAAATTCTGCGGAGAATCCTCACGGATGTGATATGCAGGCGGATGGCGCAGTATTGTCGCTCGGAGGATTTACGGTTCAGAGGTTTTTTATCTCTTCATGGAATGAATTTCACGAAGAGGAGTATGACGAATTCGGCATCCCCATAGAGGACGGTTCTCTCAGGGGCGAAGAAGCTGTGAAGGCGTTTTGTGACGAACTTCGCCGCGGCATCGCCATAACGGATTTCGGCATCCACATGGGCGGCGGACACTTTCTCAGCGCCATGACCACAGGCGGGAAGATGCTTGAAGTGAGGTTTATGTTTTCTTCCGCGAAAGTATCGTGGGAAGGTTATTCCGGCAAGGCGTGGTATGAAAACAGAAGAAGATAAATTAAAGTCCGTAGGTTACTGCGGGCTTTTTTATGTCCCCCTTACCTGTAAGGGGGATAAAGGGGGATCGGGGTGATGTAAAGAGTGAGGGAGATGCGGATGTTCCACGAACCAAACCCGCTGAAATCCCATTTCAGCGGAACAGGGCGGAGGGACACCTGCGGAGTCAGAATCGGAGCTTGCCGCAGATTTTGACGGATGCACGGTGCTCTGACGCCCATCCCCCTGTCATCTTTGCGAAAGGCGCCCGATGACGTCCCCCTTACAAGTAAGGGGGAAAGATGACGCAGTCATCAGGGGGATTGGTAAGATGTGAAAAGTGGGGGAGATGCGGATGTTCCACGAACCAGACCCGCGGAAATCTCATTTTCGCGGAACAGGGCGGAGGGACACCTATGGAGCTAAGACAGAAGCATCGCGGAGGTCTTAGCGGATATACGGTGTTCTGACGCCCGGATGTTCCACGAAGCAACTCCACTGACCAACGTTATATCTCCTTTAACTCCCGCAAAACATACTTCCGACCCATGTTCTGCGGGAGTTTTTTCTGCTTTTTGATGAGATTGTTTTTTATGAAGCGTGGGTGAGTGAGTGTGCGGTGATAAGGTGTGCAGGGGCTTCGGAGCAATGGTGTGTCACCGTTTGTCAGGGTATGTTGACTGTAACTCCCGCAAAATTGATAATTAATGTATCAATCAGGAGAAATAACTCCCGAA
>JAFXKY010000005.1 GCA_017531485.1 Eubacteriaceae bacterium
CAGCCGCCGCGCGAAAGCTTTGCTTTCGCGGCAAAGTGGCTTTGCCACTTTGCGGGCCGTGCGAAGCACGGCTCGGCGGCGGGGGTGGCGGGCGGGGATAATAAAAAAGCTTTGAGCATTGCTCAAAGCATCATTGTAAAATTATGTAAATACTACTCCTGACTCTTTCTCAAAAACTCAAGCTTAGTTTCAGAAATAATTATTGCCACAAAGATAAGTACAAACCCCGTTAACATCTTGAACGTGACTTTCTCTTTATAAAAGATAACCGAAAATATTACCCCAAAAACAGATTCAAGCGAGAGCAGTATGCTCGCCGCGGACGGAGATGTGTATTTCTGCCCGAAACTCTGAAGTAACAGGCAGGTCGCCGTCGCAAAACAAATGAGATACCCGAGTTCAAGAACAGTATCAAGAGGAAAACTTGTTGGAAATTCTTCAAACAATATTCCAAGCAACCATGAATACACCGCCGCTGTCATGAACTGAACAATCGTAAGAACGACCGGATCACCTTCCTTTGAGAACGCTGCCGTAGCTATCATATGAACGGCAAAGAAGAATCCACCGACGAGTGTGAGGATATCCCCTTTTCCCATTGTAAGACTTCCGTCAAGGCTGACAAGTCCTATTCCTGCGATACACATGACTGCTGCGAAGAAATTAAACTTGTCCGGACGATCCTTTCCGAGAAAAAAAGATAAAAACGGCACAAATACGCAATACACAGCTGTAAGAAACGCATTTTTCCCCGGTGTGGTGTCAAGAAGACCCCACGTCTGGAAACAATACGCAAAGAAAAGCGCCGAACCCATTATAATGCCATGCTTTACGTAAGTGAAATTCATTTTTCTGACATTTTTGTTGAATATTACGCTGAGGAGGATGCTTGCGCCGGTAAAACGAATTGCAAGAAGATAATTCGTCGGTATAGATGCGGTAGCATTCTTCATTATTACAAACGATCCGCCCCAGATGAGCGTCGCCGTCAGAAGTGCCAGATGTGGAAGATGCGATTTCGTCATATCCTTTTTCATGCCTTCACCTTTTCAGCTTCTGTTACGCTTTCTTTACTTAAAAATGCCAACTTCGTTTCAGATACTACTATTGAGAAAAATATCAATACAAATCCCGCAATCATCTTCAACGTAACTTTTTCCTTATAAAATATCACTGAGAATAACACTCCGAATACGGATTCAAGCGAAAGAATGAGGCTCGCCGAGGATGCTGTTGTGTAAGTCTGACCGAAGCTCTGAAGGAGAAGACATCCTGCCGTTGCAAAGACGATAAGATATCCCAGTTCGAGGATCGTATCTGTACCGAAACCCGTGGGGAACGTTTCAAATGATATGGCCATTATCCACGTATACACCGCGGCAGTCATAAACTGAACTATTGTAAGAGTAACGAAATCCGCACCTTTCTTACCGGTAAACATGGCGATAGTTATCATATGTACCGCAAAGAAAAATCCGCCGACAAGCGTCCATACATCTCCCCTTGATATATACATTCCGCCTTCGATACTTACGAGACCTATTCCGGCAATACACGCTCCTGCAGCTATAAAATTATATTTATCGATCTTTTCTTTTCCGTACAAATACGCAATAAACGGGACGACCACGCAATAAACCGCCGTAAGAAAAGCGGATTTACCCGGTGTTGTATCTTTCAGGCCGATCGTCTGAAACGTATACGCAAGAAAAAGAGCAGTCCCCATAACAGAACCGTGCTTTAAATAAGTCTTATTGATTTTTCTTGCACTTTTATTAAATATTACCGATAATATAATACTTGCACCGGTAAAACGGAATGCAAGCAGATAATTCGTCGGAATCGAGTCCGTGGCATTTTTCATCATTACGTATGAGCCACCCCAGATCACTGTCGCAAGAACAAGTGCCATCTTAGGTATATTTGAGTGGAGCATATCTTTTTTCATATTTTATTACCTGTACAAAGGCTATCCGTTATTCGGATAGCCTTATCTGTCTTATTGATTTTTCAATCCGGATTATCTTCCGGCAACGTCTGAGTCGATTTTGACATCATATTTTTCGTAGAGATATTTTACGAGAAGCTCTACAGGTGTAATTCTGAAATCTCCTTCTTCGTCTTCGTATGTGCTGAGGAGATTATCAATATGTGACTGACCGAAATATTCGATGTGATCAGCTTTGTAGTCCTCGTAAACTTCATCTTTTGCTGATTCGAATGTTGTTTCTGTGATATTTGATTCGTAAACATATACAATATGTGTACCGAACTCAGTATCACACATTCCGATCTCGCCTGCCTTGAGTCCGAACGCACAATCCTCAAATTCGTCAACCATCTTGCCTCTTCCGAATTCACCAAGGTCTGTAGCCTCTCTTACTTTTTCATCTTTGCCGTATTTTTCATATACAGCCATGAATCCGTCCGCAGTTTTTCCTGTTTCGTCATACATACTCTGTGCAAAATCTTTATCTTCTGTAAGAATATGATATGCTTTTACAGTTGATTTGTCGTATTTATCGATAGATGTTTCGTAGTAAGTTTTGAGTTCCGCATCCGTGAATTCTGCGTCATCACCGAATTTGTTAAGGATAACATCCTGGGCAGCAAGTGCATTTACCATAAATACTACAGCTTCGTCGATCTGTGTATCTGTAAGGAAGAAGATCTCTTTTGCTGCACTGCGCAGACCATAAAGGTCAAGCATTGAAATGGAGCTTTCCATTTCAGTAATGGTTTCCTGCGGGATTTCGAGGTTATTGTCTTTTACGTACTGAAGTGATTTTGCACCTGTCATCATATAAGTATACATCTTTGAATAGAACGCATCTGTATCATACGGGTCTCCGTCTGCACTCATAAGATAATTTGCAAGTACGTAATAATAGAATGTTGACATCGGGATCTTCGTTTCGCCTACAGTTGCAGCGATAGTCGTACCGAAAGAATTGTCAAGATTCTTAGTCTGGAACGGTCTTACGTAATCGAGAAGAGTAAGTTTTTCTTCAGCAATAGCATTGATATCTTCTTCTTTATAACCGTATTTTTTAAGCACTTTATCTTTGTCTTCGAGGGAATCGATCTTGTCCATAAGCTCAGTTACTGATTTGCTGATAGTTTCCGTGTCCGGTTCAGCACCGTTTGCAATGCAGTCTTCCCTGAGGACAAGTCTTAAAATGTACTCATCAAACATCCCGAGTTTGTAGGATTCCATTTCAGCATCAGTTCCGGTAATGGGTGAACCATAAACTTCCTGTCTGAAAAGATAGAATGTGTAAAAATCATTGAAGTCGCTCTTTAAGTATTCAACTCCGTTAACTGTTGCGACAACTGCCGTTGCGTCTTTTTCTTCGTTAAGAACGCATCCCGCAAAGCTGAAAAGCATTAAAACAACCAGCATAATTGCGGAAATTCTTTTAATAGATCTCATTTTTTCCTCCGTTGTAGTAGAATTTGTGGAATTACCACCAATGCCTGCAATATTTCACACAATACCCATAAGGCATCCCAAAGCAGGCAATTATTTCTCTGCAATCCATAAATGTTATTATACCAAAAATATTACTCTTTGGGAATAATATTTTTCACCAATTCCATACAAAAACGAATATTATTTTTCTGTTTATTCTTCACGACCGCGAAGATCGGATATTTTGAGTTTTTCCTCAGCTTCACAATGTATTTCTTATCCGCCAGCAGGCTCAGAATATTCGGATCGAACTTCGAAGCGTCTTCATATTCTATGAAATACATCTCTTCGCTTTCCCTGATCTTACTGATCCCTGCTTTCGAGGCAAGAGCTTTCAGAAGAGCGATCCTGAGAAGGTTTTCCACGCTGTCCGGAATGTCTGAGAATCGGTCCGTGATATTATCCGCAACATCATCGAAATCTTCCTCCGAAGTGATAGCAGCAATACGTTTATATACTTCGATACGGTCAAGCTCTCCTTCGATATAATCCTGCGGAATGAATGCGTTGACTACAAGATCGATCTCCGTTTCTATCGGACGGACAACATTCGCTTCTTCACCGAGCTCATCAGCAACCGCTTCCTGCAACATACGGCAGTACATTTCATAACCGACATTCGCAAAATGTCCATGCTGATTTGCACCGAGGAGATTTCCCGCACCTCTTATCTGCAAATCCCTCATGGCGATCTTGAAGCCCGAACCGAACTTTGTGAATTCTTTCATGGCGCCGAGCCTTTTTTGCGCGATCTCGCTGATCTGCTTATCTTTTGCGTAAAGCATATAGCAATATCCCTGTCGCGAGCCGCGTCCGACTCTGCCACGGAGCTGGTAAAGCTGAGAAAGTCCGAGTTTGTCGGCATCCTCGATTATCATTGTGTTGGCATTCATGATATCAATGCCGTTTTCAATAATGGAAGTTGAGACAAGTATATCAAACTCCTTGTTAAGGAAGGACACGATGATCCTTTCGAGTTCCTTTTCTTCCATTTGTCCGTGTGCAAAAACTACTCTTCCTTCCGGAACAAGCTCAGAAACCCGCAAAGCACATTCCTCAATGTCTTTGACCTTATTATGCAGGAAAAATACCTGTCCGCCTCTTTCGAGCTCTGTAGTCAGCGCCTGCTTTATCACGCTTTCATCATATTCCATTACGTATGTCAATACGGGAAGTCTTTCGGCAGGAGCTTCTTCGATCGTTGAAATATCCCTTATTCCCGAAAGGGACATGTGAAGCGTTCTGGGAATAGGCGTTGCGCTGAGAGAAAGTGTGTCAACGTCCTGCTTCATAAGCTTCAGTTTATCTTTATGCGCAACTCCGAAACGCTGTTCCTCGTCAATAATAAGAAGACCGAGATCCTTGAACTCAACATCCTTTGAAAGGATGCGGTGAGTTCCGATAACGATTTCCGTGATTCCCCGCTTCAGATTTTCAGCAGTCTGTTTAAGCTGTTTGGAAGTTCTGAAACGGCTCATCATTTCAATCTTCACGGGATAATCCTTGAATCGTTCCGTGAAGTTGTTGTAATGCTGAAGAGCGAGGATGGTCGTCGGGGCAAGAACCGCGACTTGTTTGGAATCGAGGACGGCTTTGAATGCGGCACGGATGGCAACTTCCGTCTTTCCGAATCCTACATCTCCGCAGAGAAGTCTGTCCATAGGCGATGGTCTTTCCATATCGGATTTTATCTCACTCACAGCCTTCAGCTGATCATTCGTCGGCTCATAAGGAAATTTTGCTTCAAATTCGCTCTGCCAGTCACTGTCTTCGCTGAACGCAAAACCCTTCATGTTTCTGCGGTTTGCGTACATAACCACATATTCCTTTGCAAGCTCCTTGACAGCTTTAGATACTTTTGTTTTCGTGTTTGCCCAGTCGTTACTGCCAAGGCGGTTGAGTCTGGGCGGTGCATCTGATGAGCCGATATATTTCTGCACGCGGTCCATATTTTCCGCCGGAACGTAAAGGACGTCGTCTTTAGCATAAGTGATCTTGAAATAATCCCTCATCACCCCTGCTGTGTTCATTCGTTCAATTCCTTCATACCGACCGATGCCGTGCTTTTCATGCACGATATAATCCCCCGGAACTACATCAGAGAAGAACGTCTGCGTTTCCGCTTTCTTCTTTTTCTTTGGTTTCGGAAGTTCTCCGCCGAGAAACTCTCCTGCGGGAATGATGAGAACTTTCTTTTCAATGCTGTCGATTCCGGAATATATTTCCTCTTTTGCAAGACTGACGTTGCCCGGAGCGATCTTTGCGGGACGGATCCCGAAATTCTCAAGAAATCCCACAAGTGTCATATACTCATTATCCTGAGTATACGTAAATATAACCTTATATCCGTCACTCAGATACATCGGCACCTGCTTCATAAGCGCCGACATATTTCCTTTATACGAAATGACATTTATGCAGTTCGCACGGTATACTGTGTCAAACTGACAGTATTTAATACTTTCATCCGTGATCGTAACGACATAAAAATCCCTCTCCTTACACATGGAAACGATCTCTTCAAATGAATAGAATATCTCCGCCTGCTTTGTATAGGCGAGAAAAGCGCTCTTCTGAAGAGTGAAGTCCGCCATGACTGAACGGTGCATATCCTTATAAGCTCTCTCAAGTGAAGGTTCGGAGAAGATGACAGGAGAATCTGCCATAAGCTCCATGATCGATAAAAGCTTCTTTGGTGAGTACATATAAAGGAGCCTGTTCTGATTGACTGAAGAATGAGTAAGCTTTTCACGGAGAAAATTGTATTCCTC
Source organism: Eubacteriaceae bacterium (assembly GCA_017531485.1). GTDB lineage: Bacteria > Bacillota > Clostridia > Eubacteriales > Anaerofustaceae > SVCP01. The sequence goes on from JAFXKY010000005.1 coordinate 6,244, forward strand.
CCTTGCCTTTTCCTTGTCCTCACCTTTCAACTTTGAAATAAGCTTTTCTGCGTCTTTGTCGTAATTCAGAAATGCTTCGTTCGCTTCTTCTTCAGTCATTACGCTGTCCGTAAACGGAAGAATAAATACATCATCCACATTTCCCGTTGAAAGCTGAGTTGTCGGATCGAATGTCCTGATGCTGTCAACTTCGTCACCGAAAAATTCGATCCTCACAGGTTCGTTCATGTGCGGCGAAAAAATATCAATAATTCCGCCGCGGAGAGTGAATTGTCCCGATTCTTCAGTGCGGGCTTCACGGGTGTAACCGTAATTGATAAGTCTTTGCGCGAGATGGTCCGTATCGACTTCATCTCCCACCGAGATATTTAAAATATCTTCTTCACCGAAAAAAGCCCTCATTTCCGAAAGGGCAAAAATACTCAGAACGACGATCATTCTCTCTCCGCGGAGAGCTTTGTTTATTACTTTCAGTCTGTCTTTTGAAGACTCCCCGGAAAAGCTGTCGAGATACGAAAAATAAAGCCCTTCTCTCGGATAATATACAGCATCTTCACCGACGTATTTTCCGAGCTTTACACTTACATTCTTCGCTTCAAGTTCATCAGAGCAAACAAACAATGCGCTCTTTCCCGAATTGTAAATATCCAGCGCAAGAAACATCTTGAAGTTTCTCTCCGCTGAATTTATGAGATAGGAATGTCTGCCTTCTTTCTTAAAATCAAACATTCCCAGTTCATGCAACAATGACATAATTACTCCTGTTTAACTTCAACTTCCCCTTCGGCAGGTTTCTTGTCCTCCGCAGGCTTTTCTTTTTTCTTCTTTTTCTCGTTGTAAAGATTCATTGCAGAGTCGATGCCGTTTGTGAGATATTCGTCGATGACCGAAGAGCATTTTACAACCACTTCATCAAGAACCTTTCTTTCCTCCTGAGGAATGTGTCCGAGAACGTAACTGTAAAGCTCCATTTTCTTGTCATTACCCACACCGATGCGGACTCTCGGAAAATCTGTTGAATCGAGCTTGAGGACTATGTCCTTCATGCCGTTATGGGTTCCGCCGCTGCCTTTTTTTCTGATCTTGATAACTCCTACGTCGAACTCGATGTCATCGTGGAGAATAAGGATATTTTCCGTCGGAATGTCAAAATAATCTGCGAACGGTCGCACGCTGTCCCCGCTTAAATTCATAAAAGTCTGCGGCTTCAACAGAATCACTTTCTTTGAGTTTATAATACCCTGCGCATACAATCCGTCGAATTTGGTCTTGTCAAAAGATAAATTATTTTTCTTTGCAAAATAATCCACTGCATCAAAACCGATGTTGTGGCGGGTGTTTTCATACTGCTTGCCGGGATTGCCCAGCCCTACTATAAGATACATTTTCTTCCTCCGCAAACTCAAAAATCGGCGCATATAGCGCCATATGGTAATTTTATCATATTTTTCTTTGCGTATCAACGGATTTTATGAGATTATGACAAATCACGACACGTGAATCAAATTCACATCATTTATATTGACAGGACACAAAACGCGATATATAATACACTCACAAACAGCATATCGAACAGATATTCGAATAAATAAATATATAAGTGATATATACTCACAAAGGAGGAATTAAAAATGCAGGAAAGCACTAAAGCACGAACAAGCCACAGCACAATCAAAAACGAAGAACTCAAAAGAATTCTTGAAAACATTTTCTATACAGAAGATCTCATTTCCGAACTTACCACCGAACGCGACAGCCTTAGGTTACTGCTTTCAAAAGAAGGGATCAGATATGAAGACGGAAAGTATGTCCTTCCGCCAAATGCATCTGAGCATGCAACAGCACTCGTTCACGAAGCGGACAAACTTGATGAGCATATCATCAGAAGCACAAAAAAAATTATTGCAAGACAACGCACAGCAACATCTCTTATCAACTCCGTGAAAGATTACCGCCTCAGACTTGTCCTCATCAAGAGATTTATCGACAACAAGCCCCTTGACGTGATCTCTTCGGAAATGGGATTTTCCGTACGACACACTCAGCGAATGATCAAAGAAGCGACGGAACTTATGGAAACAGCATATGAAAAAGAGAAAGAAAAACGATTATCACCCAAAGGCTTTGCCTAATGTATAAATGGGCAGAATTGGTCACTCTGCCCGTCTCCTTCTAAACAAAAGATGCGGCTTTTGCCGCATCTTTTGTATTGTATAGGAAACTTATGTAGCATAAAAATTATGCTTCTTCAGCCGGAGCTGCCATCTGAGCCATAGCTCTTTCAGCGTTTGCCTTAGCGTACATAGCTGCGTCTTCGTCTGTGATCTTGTAGCAGAAGAGTACGAGGGCTGCTGCGATGAACATTGTGATTGCCGGGAAGAGTGAGAACCAGAACATGAACGGTCCTTTGATAGCATCTGTGAATGCTGCAACTGCGCCTACGAAGTCGCCTGAAGCTGCTGTGAGCGTTACGGCGTCGAATCCGATTGCTCCGAGAGCGACAGCTGAAAGTGAACCTGCAAACATTGTAGCGATCTTCATCGGGATGTTGAACATAGCCATAGCAACCGTTCTGTTGTCCTGACCTGTCTTGTAGTATCCATATTCACCACAGTCGAGGAAGTAGTTGATACCGAATCCTGAGAATACGTTCATAGCTACTGAGTTGATGCAAGAGAATGCTGTGAAGATATACCACGGTGAGTTGCCTTTGCATACGAAGTATACGCCTACAAGACCTACGCCCCAGAGGCCAAGACCTGTAGCGAGAGCTTTTTTCTTACCGAGCTTCATACCGATCTGCGGACCTACAAACGCACCTACGAGAGAAGCGATTGAACGTGCGAGCTGATGGATAGTATATACGGATGTAAATGTTTCCGGAGTTTTCCAGAACTGGAAGAAGTACATTTCAAATCCTGCTGCGAAGTTGAATCCGAAGTTGTATACTGAGTATACGAGGATGAGAACGAGGAGCTGGCTGTTTGTAGCTACTGATTTGAACATGTCAGCTACAGAAACGCCGTTTCCTACTGCCGCCTTTTCAGCTTCTGAGAGCTTCGGTCTCGGAAGGTCATACGGTTTTGATACGGAAAGTGTGCATCTAGCACCGATGAGGATCGTAAGGCCGAAAATAGCAGATGCTGCGAGGTAACCGAGCTGTTCGTTGCCTGTTGCGTTGAAGATAGCCGTCTTCAGCGGAAGGATCGTAGCGGATGTAATGATCGTAGCTGCTGCCATCATTCTTGCACCCATGATAGACATTCTGTTACGGTCTGTCATTGACGGGCCTGCCATTGCCTGCATGATACCGCTGTTTGCGATACCGAGGATGGAAACGGAGCCGCAGATGAGGATGTAACCGAGGATACAGATGAGACCTTTTACGACAGGGCTTCCGATGCTTGACGGTGCTGCGAATGTGATGATCGCACCGGCGAGCATTACATAAGGCATGAATGTGAACCACCAGCGGTATTTACCTTTGTTTCCGCCGGAATTCTTTTCTACGATAGGTGCGGCGATGATTGAGAACACAAAGTCAGTACCTGTACCGATAAGTACGAGAACGCTGAGTACTGCTGCCGGAACACCGAGGTTAACCTGCATGAACATACGATAGTACATAAATGCGGGCATCATTGCTGCGAATGAAGTCAGACCATACATACAATATTTTACGATCTGGGCATTCGTGAGTCTTGAATCATTTTGCATTGTTTTTACTCCTTTTAATTTTTTTGACTGCCGAAATAAGTCCGTATAAATGTTATTCATACAACGGCTGTCAACTGTATTACAATTATATGCGGAATTTTCTGCAAAATCCATATACGCTCAATACAAAACAGCGCCTTTTTAACCATACCCAAATGGACGACAAACACCAAAAGTTCATATTCAATTATAGTTATAATTACAACAACTATTAACCCGCTATAATATAAAAAACAGCCTGCAATTTATTATATGCAGGCTGTAAAATATTATTTTTTCTGTATGTAGTCTGCGATGTTGTATTTCTGGGAATACAGATCGATGACCTTTATGGACAGCTTCATATAGTCCCTCGTATAAACATCGTTTATGTCATAACGCATCATATCCGTGATCTTCTTGATTCTGTAAACAAGGGTGTTGCGGTGAACGAACAGTTCCTGAGCCGTGTTCACAAGGCTTCGTTCGTTATTCAGATACGAACGAAGGGTATTCATCCTGTCGGAAGCGCTGTCCGTGTCGCTGTAAAGGATCGTAAGGATATCCGGGTGACATACATAAAGCGCATCCTTCACGCCGTTGTTTTCAATGATATAATCAATGGCAAAATCATAGAAATTATACACATCATCATCTTCTTTTCTGTCGCCGAACAATTTGCCATAGTCAATAGCGGAAACAGCCTGTTTGAGGAACATATCAAGCGCGTAAAGGTCAGAAACCGGAAGGCTTATTCCCATGCTCAGGCGATTCTGCTTGATGATCGGTTTAAGAGCCGTAAGGAACTGTTCCTTGGTGGTGTGTTTTTCGTTATACACAACAATTACCATTCCGCCGACGATAAGCGTAACTGCTCCCGGAAGTTGTTTTCCGAGCAGGCTCGATATAAGCGAAAGTAGCTCTGTCGGAAGGCTTTTGTCTTTAGGAATAAGTGCCGCAACATAAAGCGGATCCTCGTCTGTCCAGTGCATATACTGAAGCTGGAACTGGAGTGTTTCTTCTGCAACAGCCTGACCGATGAGAAGATCATAAAATACGTTTCTCGTGGAGATATGTTCATCCGTCGATGTCAGCGAACCGAGAGTCGATGTAATGATCTCGGAAAGATGATTGAGAACCTGCATATCCCCATAATTTATTTTTCTGTCGTGCTGAATAATATTAATTCTCCCGCAGCTCGTATTTTCGTGCATCAGCGAAATAGAGAGACATGACGGCTGATGGGCATTGGGAGATGCGTAATAGAAAGGTTTATTCGAATTGAATGATTCCAGAAGGCCGGGGCCTGAAAGAGAGTTTACAGCAACGACCGATGAATATCCGTACTTGCTGAGATATTTCCACTCGCTGTCAACTTCATCTTCCGCGTATTCACTGCTCAGCGCCAGTACCTTACAGTTCGCATCGAGAAAAACGATGGGATTGTGGAACACATGCCAGCATTCATCCACGATCCTCTGATAATCCATATCTAAAGCGGCCTGCTTGACGTTCGCAGCCCAGTCGTCATAAAAGTCAAAAGTCGCCTGAATGAGTTCAAAAGCCTGTTCTGTCCCCATATCCTTGAGGCGGATGTAGTCTCCTTCGCCGTTACAGATAACATCATCCCCTACCTGAAATACGTGAACACAGTTTGTCGCATATGCCCTTCTTGCACTTTTCAGAGTAATGGGTGCCGAATCCCTTATGTGTATCTCCGGATCAAGTGCATTGAGACGGTTTGCGATCATCCACATACTTAGTCTCATACTTTACCTCCTTAATAATTAAGATAAAAATCTATTCCCCTTTTACGTTTTTCAACTTATAACACAGCGCAACCGGGATTCGTACTCACTTCACAAAATTTTGAATGCTTTTGTGCAATCCGTCCAACAAAATTCATGGGTTCGCACGGAATCATTGTACGCTTGTTATAAATATAATATCACATTTGTACGCTTAGCACAAATACAATTTAAAGAAAATCGCATTTTATTTTACGAATCTTTTCTTCAGATGCTTCCTTTTCAGGCGATTTTATATAGTTCAGAATTGTCATAATATTATTTGCTCAATAATTGATTTTTTTGTTGTTAGAAACGAGGCAAATATGATATAATAAAACGTAAATTTGAAAATTACAAGTAAAAAATACAAATAAAGGAGAATATTTACTATGATGCCATTAAAGATCGACTTCAACTATCCCATCACAGCAAAAGAAAACATGCAGATGGTATTTGACAAGAAAAAACCTCTCTGGGTTCCGAATATGACATTCGACAAAGGCGTTATCTTCAATACTGCAGACAACGACCGTCCGTTCTTCGGAAAAACAGATTATGACTGGTTCGGCGTACACTGGACAGACGTTCCCACAGTAGGCGGCCAGATGGTAACACCGGGCACATTTATCCTTGACGATCCGGCAGAATGGGTTGAAAAACTCGTATTCCCGAACCTTGATGATTATGATTTCACAGAAGTAGGAAAAAAAGCTGCAGAAAACGCTGACCCGACAAAATTCAACTTCTACCTCATGCAGAATGGTCTTTTCGAAAGATGGCTCTCACTCGTAGATCCGGCTGATGGTCTTGCATATCTTTACGAAGAAAAAGAAACAGCAAAAGAATACTTCAAGAAGATGGCTGATTATAAGATCGCTATGATGGAAAAAGTTATCCGCGAATTCGCACCCATCGACGGCTTCATCAACTCAGACGACTGGGGTACACAGCAGTCAATGTTCATCTCTCCTGATATGTGGAGATATCTCGTTCATGACGAAATGAAGAGAATAACTGACTATGCACACAGCCAGGGCAAATACGTTGACTATCACTCCTGCGGAAAATGCGGAGATCTCGCTCCTCAGATGATCGAATGCGGCGCTGATATGTGGGAAGCTCAGGGCATGAACGACCTCGTAGCTATCAGAAACCGTTACGGCAGCGCTCTTCCGATCCAGATCGGCATGGATGCTGCATACCTTAACGATCTGGAAAGAACAGACGAAGAACTCATTCAGTACGTTCACAATTTCGTTGATACATACGCACTCGACGGCGGTCTTCTCACAAGCACATTCCACAAAGATCCGAGAATCGCTGAACTTCTCGCAAGAGAACTTTACGAATACTCTACATGGTACTACAAGAACAGATAATCTCTGTGCAAAAACGGCAGGCGTATGCCTGCCGTTTTTTAAGTGCTATTCTTCCACCTTACTCAGATAATAAATATATGAATCATACAGCGCATTGAACGATGCGTCGATGACGTCCGTTGAAACTCCGAGAGTTGTGAATGAGCCGATCTTATCGGACTGGGACGTCAGGTTTACTCTTACTGTAGAAGCGGTCGCACCGTCGGGGTTGACGACACGTACACGGTAGTCCGTAAGCCTGAGCCCTTTAAGGGACGGGAAGAACACTTCAAGCCCCCTTCTGAGTGCTCCGTCCAGAGCGTTTACAGGACCGTTGCCTTCCGCCGCGGCAAATTCCGTATTTCCGCCAACGTTGACCTTGACCATCGCCGATGCGATATTTTTTTCCGCGCCGACAGTCTTTTCTCCCATTACGCGATAAAGCTCAACAGTAAAATATTCCTTCACCATTCCGAAAAGATTTTTGACAAGAAGTTCAAAGGATGCTTCTGCGTTTTCGTACTGATATCCGCTGAGTTCTTTTTCCTTTATGGCATAAAGAACCTTCGCCGCCTTTTCATCGTTTTTTCCGTCAAATGATATAAATTTCCCTGCCTTCTCAAGAACAGCGCCTTTGCCCGACACTTCACTCAGAAGCAGGTTTCGTCTGTTGCCGACCATTTCGGGAGATATATGCTCAAATGCAGAAGTATTTTTCAGTACTCCGTCGATGTGCATTCCGCCTTTGTGTGAAAACGCTGCCTCTCCGATATACGGCGAGGATCTGTTTATTTCCGTTTCACACACTCTCGCAACAGCCTTTGCATAATCACAGAGATTTTGTATGGACGATACGGGAATGGTGTCATACCCCATCTTATATGTAAGCGTAGGGATAATTTCCGCAAGGGATGCGTTTCCGCATCTTTCGCCGAATCCGAGAAGAGTGCCCTGAATATGTCTTGCTCCTGCAGAAACAGAAGTAAGGGTATTCGCCGTGGAGAGCCCAAGGTCGTTATGAAAATGAACACCTATCATAGTTTCCGGAAAAGTCGTGACGACGTGTTTTACAATATCATAGACTTCGTTTGTCAGTGATGAGCCGTTTGTGTCGCAAAGCACAAGGCAATCCGCTCCTGCGCTGACGGCACATTCAAGTGCTTTCATTGAATATATGCGGTCTTCTTTATATCCATCGAAAAAATGCTCGCAATCGAAATATACTTTATGTCCTCTTTCCTTCAGAAGAGAAAGGCTGTCATATATCATCCTGAGATTTTCCTCGCCGTCCGTTTCAAGTACAGTCCTGACCTGCGAAAGGGATGTTTTTCCCACAACGCATACAGCTCTGCATCCTGACGTCAGAAGCGCATTGACCGCTTTATCTTCTTCCGCGGATGAATATTTCTTTCGCGTAGAACCGAATGCTGCGAGGGAAGAACTGCAGTGAACATCTTCAAGCCGCTCAAACAGCTCCCTGTCTTTCGGGTTTGAATATGGGTTGCCACACTCAATGATGTGGATTCCGAGGGATGAGAGGATATTTATTATTGATAATTTATCTTCAACTGTAAAGGATATGCCCTCTGCCTGCGCTCCGTCCCGCAGGGTCGTGTCTAAAATTTCAACGGATCTTGTCATTTATCTCTCCGGTATTTTTCCGATATATTTATTTATCGGTCTTTTCATTGTCTTTCTTTCTGATATCAACTCGTTTGATCTTGCCGCTGATGGTTTTCGGAAGATTTTCCACAAACTCAACCACTCGCGGATATTTATACGGCGCTGTCACCTTCTTGACGTAGTTCTGAATCTCTTTTTTCAGTTCGTCATTTCCGTCTTTGTCCTTGACAAGAACGATAGTCGCTTTGACGAGCTGACCGCGGACTTCGTCGGGAATTGCTGTTACGGCACATTCAAGAACGTATGGCAGTTCCATGATGACACTTTCGATCTCAAACGGACTGATGCGGTAACCTGAGGATTTGATAAGGTCGTCGCTTCTTCCGTTAAACCAGAAATATCCGTCTTCATCCACCCATGCCGTATCACCTGTGCGGTATATTCCGTCCTCGATGCGTCTGTCGAGAGTGAAGTCGTCTTCAAGATATCCCATAAAAAGTCCGTAAGGCACTTTCTTGTCTACTCTTATGCAGATCTCTCCGACTTCCCCCACGCTGCATTCATCGCCTTCGGCGTTACAGATCACCACGTCATACTGCGGATTCGGTTTTCCCATGCTTCCCGGCTTTGGTTCGTCGGAAACGAGATTTGCGATAGTGAGGGTTGTTTCTGTCTGCCCAAAACCTTCCATTATTTTCAGCCCCGTCGCTTCATAGAACTGTTTAAACACTTCCGGATTCATGGCTTCTCCTGCGACGTTTGCGTATTTAAGGCTTGAGAGGTCATATTTCGAAAGATCTTCCTTAATAAAGAATCGGTACATCGTCGTCGGTGCGCAGAATGTGGTTATATTGTATTTTTTAAACAGCGGAAGTATCTCATTCGCGTCGAATTTGTCAAAGTCATATACCATTACCGCCGTTTCGCAGAGCCATTGGCCGTAAAGTTTTCCCCATACGGATTTGCCCCAGCCTGTTTCCGAAATAGTGAAATGTACACCATCCGGATCGACATTATGCCAGTGTCTTGCGGTTACGATATGACCGAGAGAATATGTATGAGCGTGAACAGCAAGTTTCGGATATCCCGTCGTGCCGGAAGTGAAATACATAAGCATCTCTTCATCCCTCTTCGGTGCGTCTTCTCCGACAGGGCGGACGAATTCATAATCATGCTTCGGAAGCTCTTCATCAAACGAGCTCCATCCTTCTTTTTTGCCGTTTACGATCACTTTGATCCTGACTTGCGGACACTCTGCTATCGCTTCGTCACAATGGTCTGCAATATCTCCGTCTGCCGTCACTACGACAGCTTTTATATACGCCTTGTTAAAGCGGTAAGTAAGGTCTTTCTTCTGAAGCTGATTTGTCGCAGGAACGACAACTGCTCCGAGTTTATGGAGGGCGATGATGGAAAACCAGAACTGATAATGCCTTTTAAGAATCAGCATTACGCTGTCGCCTTTTTTAATACCGAGGCTTCTGAAATAATTCGCCGTCATATCGGAGTACTTCTTCATATCTCCGAAGGTAAATCTTCTTTCAACGGATTTGTCCGCATTTAAATATATCATGGCTGTCTTGTCAGGGCATTTTTCCGCAAGATAGTCCACTACGTCATATCCGAAATTATAATTTTCATCAACATCAAAATCGAAGGTGGCAAGTCTTCCGTTCTGATCAAAAGTTTCTTTTACAAATCTCTGATAGCAAAGTTCCATTTTAATCTCCTTATATTTTACCAACATTACTGTTTCATTACGATAGCGAGGAATACGCAGTCTTCTCCACCTGTCGCGATCATTCCGTGACCACGGGAAGAGTCGTAATATACGCAGTCCCCGGCATTAAGAATCTCAACGTTGTCTTCAAACTGACATTTAAGGCTTCCTGAGAGAATGTAATCCATTTCCTGACCTTCGTGGGTTGAGAGATGAATGGGTTTATCCTGTTCTTCTTCACTGTAAGGCGCTGTGACGAGGAACGGTTCTGCGATCTTGTTTTTGAAAAGATATGCAAGATGCTTATATTCAAGGCCGCTTCTTCTCTTTACGGAAAGTCCTTTTCCGTTTCTGATCACGGAATAGAAATTCAGCTTCGGCACTTCTCCGATCATAAGTTCTGTAATGTCAATGCCGAACTTTTCAGCACATCTGTAAAGGAAGGTAAACGAAAAGTCTGTTTTTCCTTCTTCTGCCGCAAGATATTCTTCAACGCTGACTCCTGCCGCAAGAGCCATTTCCTCCGGCGTAAATTCCATGATTTCTCTCATAAACTGAATTCTCTGAGCTACCTGCTCGATTACATATTCCATATTTTACCTCCTTATAAAAAAATCCGCCTCATTATATCAATGAGACGGAATATACCGCGGTACCACTCAATTTGCAGATCACTGCCACTTAGCCACATCCAACAATGTGCTCCCTTTTAACGGTGGGATACCGTTCCCTCTTACTTGATTCAGCGGACTGCTCAGGGGTGATATTCTCCGGAATTTTTCTTTGTGTCTTGCACCAACCGACACTTCTCTGTAAGGTCCATACCGGGCTTTTGCCCCCATCAATGCATTTGGTTAATAAGCGTATTATAAGCCCATGAGTAAACTTTGTCAAGCTTTTTTCTAAAAATTAAGAATTTTTCATTCTGTCCTGAATGTATTCTCTCCGACAGATACTTTCATCATTTCTCTTTGCTGACCCGTCAAGGCATCAATATACACAAGATATGTTCCTCCGTCGTTCTCGCACAAAAATTCATAACACAGATTCTCATTTCCGCCGTCCGTCGGAAGATAACAAAGGGACGTACCGGTTACATTCACATTTTCGTGAATATTCCTCCTCGCTTCTTCAACAGGAATTTTGGGTGATACCGATTTGCGGTCGTAATAATTCTTATAATAACTGTCTGCCTCATAACCGAGGATCTTGCCGTCTTTCATGGACACCTGTACTGTAAGAGTATCACTCAGACACTTTACCCCTTCATGAGAATACGCATACGTCACGGAAAGGATGTTGTTATATACTTCATAATATTCTTCATCCATTCCTTCATGTCCCAGATCCGAAATAAATGCGTCAGCTTTTGACAGAGCTTCTTTGAATGATATCTTCGACTGATCGGGGTAATTATAAGAAGATGCGGAAATAAGGTTGCCACCTGTCTTTGAATACATTACGTGCATGGTATTATTTCCATCTGTGGCAGTAAAATAATAGGACGGGAGATTTCCGTTACCTTCCCCTGAATATTCCACCTTCCAGCCATCACCGATATTCTCACTCAGTCTTTTCATTATCTCATCTTGTCCAACCTCTTCACCGCTGATGGCTTTGTAATCCTTCGGATCGATATGCGAAGAATATTTCCCGTCATAATTCAATTCCGGAAAATCCTCCGTGCCTTCTCCCATATCTTTCAGGGCAGTGGAGAATGTGTCTTCCGCCTCGGAGAAGTAATGATCTGCATTCATCTTTATCCATTCGTAATCTTCATGATCCATTTTGTCATAAAACCCGTCAAGGGATTCAAGAAACGTCTGCGATGCAGAAGAAATTATTCTTATGGTGTTTCTCTCATTTTCCGTAAATACACCTTCCGAAATAAAACTACCGAGGGCGGCTTTTGCGGACTGTTCTCCCTTTGAAAGGATACTCTGAACTTTCCCTGCATATATCTGACTCACAGGAAGATGCGAGAGGATCTCCTTTGCGGATGAGGCGTGTTTTATTGCATCGGAAAGCCTCCCTGCGATATACTTATCGTCTTTTGACAGACTGCATTTTTCAAGGCTGTCACTCATAAGTGCCATATCTTCATAGAACTCCTCGAAATCCGATCTGTATTCCCGCTGAAGGCTGTCGTAAAGCGCTGTCTTTTCAATGTTGACATTTACAGCCCAGGCAGATGTAATGACGAGAGCGCACAAAAGAAATATAATTATAAGATAGCTTTTCTTGTTCATAATTCCTCACTCACAGAAGACATGGCGTCCGATGGTAGTAATTATCGGACGGGTGCGGATCCATTTGTTCGTGGCCGTTACGGGGTTATAGTAATAGATCGCTCCACCCGTCGGGTCCCATCCGTTAAGGGCATCTTTCGCCGCCCTTATGCATGATTCATTCGGCGTGAGGTTTATCTGCCCGTCCATCACAGCATCAAACGCTCCCGACTGATATATCACTCCCGAAACCGTATCGGGGAATTCTTCGTGATCCACCCTGTTCAGGATCACAGCCGCAACTGCCACCTGCCCTGCATAAGGCTCACCCCTCGCCTCTCCGTTTATACACCTCGCAAGAAGCATAACCTCCTTACTCTCCGAAGCTGACGTGCTGCCGGAAGATGCTCCCGAAGATGATGAGGACGAACTCCCCGAAGACATTCCGAGCGCCGCATAAGTCTGGTTTCCGACTTTGCCGTCAACTTTAAGTCCGTTTTTTTCCTGAAACTTCTTTACGGCGGTTTCCGTCTTATATCCAAAGACGCCGTCGACCTCCCCGTCGTAATATCCCCAGTTTTTCAGTTTTGTCTGGATCTGTTTTATGGTCTTTGTATCACTGCTTCCGTAATATATTGTTTCTCGGGCTGAAATGACAGTGGGAAACACTAAAAACATCACAACTGCAATACACCAAGCGATCATTATTCTTTTACTAAGGTTCATAATCTCCTCCTTTTTTCATATCATTTACCGTTTCGGAAAAAATAACCGCTTTTTTTTACAAAATATAAAAATGATCAAATATTTAACGACATAAACTTGACAATCATTAGACGACTAAGCATAATAGTGATTATCAATTACGAATACATCCCTTGCATATGCCATTCAAAGCATATATTGTTCGAAATATTGTCATTCGATTTAGAAATCACATCCTGTCTACGGTAAATATCATTACACGATTAATTAAATATATCTGCACAAAAAAAGCCCCGTCAAAAACGGAGCAGTTTATAACCTGTTTTCCCACCACCTTATATGAAGATAATAAGTATTTGCATTTATCGGTTTGCCACTTCATATTCTTCTTGCCGCAACACGGCAAGGGTGGGTCTTTTTTTATTTAAGTTTTTCTCTCCACGCGATCTTGTTTTCGCGGTCTTTTTTGTCAACGATCTTCAGGGTCGTCTGACGGGCAATATTCCACGAGCGTGCAGCCTGTGAGTGAACGAAATCCGTAAGGAACACTTTCGCAGCTTCCGGATCAACGCTCTTTATCTTCTTATACGTTTCCCTTACTTCCGGAACGATGACATTCCACTGAGCTTCCTGCTTTTCGATCTCGTTTTTCACGATCTCATAACCGAAGCTGAAATTCATCTCCATAGTCATATTGAGCATATGATAAGCCCAGTAAGCCCTGTCGTTGTGGCAGACAAATTCATTTTCATCCGGATCGAAGTGCGTTCTCTGTGCGGCGGAAACGCTCTGCCATGAATACCCTTCCGGAATTTCCGTAATTCCTGCGAACCATGGCTGATAAGGGCTTACGCACGGACGGAGAACCGTTCTCCAGATCGTCGTAAGGTCCGGATCATCCTGAAATTCAATGATCATGCTTTCAACTGTCGTATCACGACATACTCCATAAAACATATGCGGTGTTGCCGCAGGATCTTCTTTGAGAAGTTCGGGATATTCTATACAGTGTGCGCGAAGGATCGGTTTAATGTCCTCGACGCCGTATTTTCTCGGGGCTTTGATAAGCGTAGTGCGGTAAGGAAGCTTTTCGCCTGCAATCATTGACCATGCAATGTCTGAACGGTCATGGTTTGATTTCACATCACTTCCTTCACCCTGATATGCCTCAGCGTAGTCAAAGTCTGAATAATCGCCTTCATTTTCCGGAGTGTACCATCCGTTTCTGACAGCATAACCTACGAGGTCTTCGGACCAGTAAAACTTATTATGTTCCGTATCTGAGAAATCCACTTCGTGAAGAGTGAGCCAGTTGGGAATATAATATATCTCGTCATCTTCCACCCTTCTTGCGACGTACTGATTGCCCACAGTAAGCTGCAATACCCAGCCTTCATCCTTGTCCGCGATGTGGTATGATCTTGTGGAACGGTAGCCGTACTGTTTAATAAGACCTATCGCGACTTCAACGCCTTCCCTTGCGCTTTTCGCTCTTTCGGCGATAAGTCTTCTGAGGCCGTAACCGATGCCTTCTGTGTGCGGCTCGGAAGATTCTTTTGTTGAAACGCAACTGTCGGAAACCACCGCGACACCCCATTCATTCACAAATCCGTCTGCAAACGCTTCACCGCCCGGGCAGCGCATCTCGCTCCATAAATATCCCCATGTTTCGGGAACCTGCGGGATCACGGCTGTTCCGTCGTCAAAAGTAAGGACTTCGCCTTCTTTATGGCTCATTCTCGGGACTTTATGAATCTGAACGATGCAGTTGATATCATCTTCGCCATGGGCAAGGATGACCCTTCCTGTCTTTGAGGCGTTTTTGCCGACAATGATCGTGCTGCAGTTATCGGTATTTTCGTTTTTATAGTTTTTATACATACCATTCTCCTTTAACGCTCTTTTTAATTACTTTATCATTTAATTCCTGAAAAAGCAACTTTATATTTCAAGAGATATGGAAAGGGCTCTGAGATTTTCCGTAATGTCGAATCGCTCCTTGCTTCCCGGTATGTCCACGCGGAATTTAATCGCAATGACCCGTTTGTCTTTCGCGGCAACGAGAAGCTGACTTTCAGCATAATACCCTACATACAGATGATCAAATCTGTCATCGGCGATCTCCCTGAATTCAAATACGGAATTTTCGGTCATGATGTCCTCAACAAGCGGATACGCAAGGGCTCTGAGGCGGAGGATATAAACGTCCGTATCTGACGTCACAAAAAAGTCCGTGGAATATCCTTCAGTGTTTTCTTTTCCTTCGTAAAAATCCTCATCTTTTAAATACCCGCTTTCCCATATCCTGTAAATATCTTTCGCAAGGGCGGAATTGTCCCTCCTAACGTGGGAATAGGCATCCACACCATTTATCGCAAACGGTTTTTCAGGCACATAAAACCCGTCGTCTTTACAAAGGATCTCTATGGGAATATACGGAAGATCATACCCGATTTCATCAATAGACCTGTGCCATGAACCGGTAAAATTTGAGATAAGGAGCATTATCAAAACTCCGCAGAAGGCAAGGTTTCCCCAGAAGTCGAAGTATGTCCGGAAACGGCTTTTGTAATTTATCTCGCCGACATTCCTTGCGTCCTGACCTTTCTGAAGGAGGTCTTTTATGTGCTTTATCTTTTTGTATTTATTTGCGCTTCCGAAAGCGGAAAATATGAGGGATATCACCGCAAGAGGAAGAATGAATGATGCACTTTCCACTAAAAGCAGGGCAGGTGTCGGGGTAAGGAAATATATTCCGAAAATGCTTCCGAGAAGTAAGACATTATATATCCCCATCCCGACCATATCATTCTTCATGCGCTTTACGATATTTTCATATCCGTAACTTTCGGCGACAGGATCCGTATGCAGTTCAGTATCGTTTTCGCTGTCCGTGCGGTATACTTCATACATATTCCCGAACTTATTGACAAACTCCCATCCGCATTCTTCGTAATAACACATCTTCTCATGGTCGGGCCATGCGCGGGAAGTGTCGATAGGTTCGATGCGGTAACGGTAAGATATATTGTCCCCTTTTATGAACACTCCGTATCCAAAGAACTTTTCGAAATGAAGTCCCATAAGGCTCATCTGCCTGAAATACTCTTCAAGAGAGAATATATCCTCATGCTCAACGGGAATAAGCTTTCTGACTTTCTTTTGTTTTTCCATATTATTTCCTTTCGTATGTAAGGGCATTGTGTATCAGATCAAGATATCCGGTAAGAGGATATTTCAGATATGAATCGCCGGACACCGTATTCACCCACAGCTTTCCGGACATGATGACATTTCCTTTTCCTGCAATAAAATACTGTTCATCTCCGTTCGCAAGATAAAGAAACTTATCAAAGCGACCGTCGGATATTTCTTCGGTGATGTCAAGGGATCTTTCCCTGTATTCCTTCACCACATCGTCCCAAAGAGTGTCTGCAAGTTTTTCCGTTCTCATGTCATACACTTCATATACAAACTGCAGATCCCCGAATCTCCGTAGAGGATCCTTCTCCGTTTCCGACAATACGTACCCTCTTTGATAAAATTTGTACTCTTCTCCAAAGACTGACTTCTGAATCTGAACGGAGTAACTTCCGTTTCCCCATTTCTGTTCTTCATTATCTGCCACAAAATCGCCGTCGGGAATAATGTCATAAGCAGAAACAAGAGGAACAGGGTATGTTACGTTATCTATCTGGCGGTAGTATCCTTCTGCGGAGGGTGAATATATGAGAAGCCAGAAGAAAACAGCCGTGACAAAACTCATGAATTTCTTTAAATAAATCTTCCACAAAGGCACATAACGTATTTCCCGGGAAATGTCTTCACTTGCCCATAAACGGACTTTACCGATCCTGACTGATGTCTTTATGATCGCTCCGGCCATCGTCGCAGGGCACAAAAGTAAAAAATACAGAATCAGATTGCCCTTTTTCACGATCTGAATGACGGACATTGGTTTTATATATGTGATAAAGGCACATACGGCAAGGATCAATGCAGGCACAGCGATGTCAAAAACTGCATTTTTCTTTATCCTTCTCACGATGTCTTCCGTTGCGATCTCCACGGAAACCTCATCCGTATAAGGTTTTACGGCATCGGGCTTTTCCGTACGGAGGACAGCATATTTTCCGTAAAGCTTATCAATGATATCCCACCCGCAGGAAGTGAAATACGCAGTCATTTCTGCATCCGGCCACAGTTTTTTTGTATCAATGGGAATGATTTCATATCGGAAATTTATTTCCTGAGCTTTGTCAAAGTAAACATATCCGCCTTTTATTTCACTGAAATGAAGCCCTTTACTGCTCATCTCCGAAAAATACATCTCCATGGAGTGAAAATCATATGTTCCTACCGGTAACAGCTTTTTAATTCTCCTTGCCATATCATTCCCCTTTCGCATCTTCCACGCATTGAATCAGTCTTTGAAGTTCTCTCTCGTATGCTTCTCTGCCTTTGGGAGTGAGTTCGTAAGTT
Source organism: Eubacteriaceae bacterium (assembly GCA_017531485.1). Lineage (GTDB taxonomy): Bacteria > Bacillota > Clostridia > Eubacteriales > Anaerofustaceae > SVCP01. The sequence goes on from JAFXKY010000005.1 coordinate 23,846, forward strand.
CTCTTTCTTCCGACGACGCTTATTTCCTTTACATATTTTTCCTGCTCGAATTTTCCCAGGATAGTGTAAAGCGTCGCAGGACCGATTATCAGGCGTGAGTTTGTCTTTTTTGAAATATATGCGGCTATATCCGTTCCGCACTTAGGCTCATTTTTCAGTGCCATAAGTATATAAAACATACTTTCCGTAAGGACATCAAGTGTCTTCTTTGCCATAATCCCTCCAATATCAATAGTTGATATCATCTATTGATATTATAATATCATGTATTGATATTGTCAATAGGGATATAAAAAATGAAAACAAATGAAAAAACGCAAAAATGAAAAATACAATGTATTAAGTTTGCATTTTTGTGTTTAAAAATACACAAAAATGTTGACAAATGAGTAATTTACTTTATAATTAGTTTATTATGATGTACATACATTCAAGGAGAGAATATTATGCATAAACCGCTTATCGGCCTTGCGCCTCTTATTTATGACGACAAGACAAAAATAAATATGATGATGTATCCGCGTTACACTACGGCAGTAGAATTCGCAGGCGGTATCCCCATCATCCTTCCGCTTACTGACAAATATGAAGACATCAAAGAACTCGTTACTGTTCTTGACGGCATCATTCTCACAGGCGGAGAAGACGTAAACCCGAGTTATTACGGAGAAGAAAAAGAGTCTTTCTGCGGAAAGATCGTTCCGGAACTTGACGCGATGGAAGACGTGCTGTTTAAAGAATCACTCAAGCAGAACAAGCCGGTATTCGGCATCTGCCGCGGATGTCAGTTCATCAACGCATCCCTCGGCGGAACACTCTATCAGGACCTTCCCACCCAGCGTCCGTCAGACCTCACGCATCAGCTTCCGAGCTCTGACATCCGTTTTTCTCACAAGATCACGGCTGAAGAAGGCTCTCTCCTTCACAGCATCCTCGGAACAACATCATTCGACGTAAACAGTTTCCATCATCAGGGAATCAAAGATCTCGCACCGGGGCTTGTTCCCATCGGATATGCTGATGACGGACTTATCGAAGCTGTTTATATGCCGTCAAAGAATTTCGTTTTCGGCGTTCAGTGGCATCCCGAATTCCACTTTGATCATGATCCGATCTCTCAGCAGCTCTTCAAAGGCTTCCTTGATGCTTGCAGAGAAACGAAGTCTTATGTAAATACGGAAGAATTTATTGAAAATAACTGACACCAAAGACGGCAGATGCCGTCTTTTTATTTGTCGCGTTTATGTATCAAAAAACAAAAAAGGCAGGTCGCCCTGCCTTGAAATTATTCATCCATTCCGAAAAGTCCGTCAGGATAGATATTCAAAAATGATGCGTCGATCTTTGTTGCGTCCGTGATGGCTTTCATGATGTCATCAACGATGCTTGAGAAATACGCCTGTGCCTGCATGAATTCTCCGATGGATTCAATGGGAGAAACGGCTGTGTAAAGCATATTGAACTGCTCAACAACTTCCTGAGGAGGTTCTGTTCCCATCATCTTCGCCATCTGGATCTGCATCTGAACCTTAAGGTAATCTTTCAGCATCTGCGAATGTGTCGGATTCTGTTCTACCTTTTCAGCGGCGTATTTATAACGCTGAAATTCAGCGGAAGACTTTATTGCATTTGTAAGATCGTATAATTTATCGTAAATATTCATTTTCTCAGTCCTTTACATACATAAGAATCGGAAGTATCATCGGGCGGCGCTTTGTCCTTTCGTAAAGGAATTTTTCAAGCTCACCCTTGAGATCTGCTTTGATAGAGCTGTAGTCGTAAATATTCTCTCCATGCCTTAATATTATTTCAACACTGTGCTCTCTCGCTTCCATCAGAAGGTCTTCACTTTCTCTCATATACACAAATCCTCTTGATACGATATCCGGACCACTCATTATTCCGTTGTCCCCGAGAGCCGCAACGACGATAAGAAGTCCGTCTTCGCTCAGACGCTTTCTGTCTTTGAGAACGATGTTTCCGACATCACCGATTCCGAGACCATCTATGAGGATCGCTCCGGAAGGAACACTGCCGGAGATATAAGCCTCGTCTTCATCAACGGTAAGGATCTGCCCGTTCTGCATTACAAATGCATTTTCAGACGGAAGCCCCGCGCTTTCCGCAATAAGAGCGTGACTGATAAGCATCTGATATTCACCATGGCACGGCACGAAATACTTCGGCTGAATAAGAGCCTGAATGAGCGTAAGATCTCCCGCGTTTGCGTGACCTGATACGTGTACATCCTTAGCTCCCTGATATACGACCTGTGCCCCCAGTTTCATAAGCTCACTTATTATTGACGCCACGGATTTTTCATTTCCGGGAATTGGTGTCGCAGAAATTATGACAAGATCATTTTCGTCAATCTTCACCTGTCTGTGTTCGCCGGAAGCCATTCTCGCAAGGGCAGACAAAGGTTCGCCCTGAGAGCCTGTCGTAAGAACGACAATCTCTTCATCCGGGAATTTTACTACATCCTTGATATCAATAAGGCCATCGTCATCAAATTTAAGATAGCCGAGGTTCTTCGCGACCCCAACAACATTTATCATGCTTCTGCCGCTGACAGTGACTTTTCTGCCAAAGAATTTCGCAGCATCAAAGATCTGCTGTATGCGGTGAATATTCGTTGCGAAAGATGCGATAACGATCCTCTTTTTCACTCCCGCAAAGAGAGTATGGAAGGATTCTCCTACTGTTCTTTCTGACGGAGTATATCCTTTCTTTCCCGCATTTGTGCTGTCGGCAATAAGGACATCCACGCCTTCGGCTCCGATTGCAGCGAATCTCGCAAGGTCGATACGCTGATTATCAACGGGAGTAAGGTCGATCTTAAAATCCCCTGTGTGGAAGACGCTTCCGCCTGCACACTTCACATAAAGCGCAGCACTGTCGGCGATAGAGTGGTTCGTCACTACGAATTCAACAGAAAATCCGCTTACTTCCACCGTTTCGTGATATGATACAATATTGAGTTTTGCAGTCTTGTCAAGTCCGTGTTCAACGAGCTTGTTCTGAAGAAGACCGATGGTGAGTTTTGTTCCGTAAATAGGAAGATCCGGGAACTTTTTCAGAAGATACGGTATTGCACCGATGTGGTCTTCATGTCCATGGGTGAGAAAGAGCCCTCTGATCATCTGTTCGTTATTCTCGAGATATGTGAAATCGGGAATGACAAGGTCGATGCCGTACTGTTCCGAATCAGGGAATTTAAGTCCGCAGTCAATGAGGATCATATCATCTCCACATTCAATTACAGTACAGTTCTTGCCGATCTCTTCCATTCCTCCGAGAGGAATAACGTGAAATGAAGGTTTGTGAGTTTTGATTTGATAATTTGCAGATCTCTTCGTTTGTCTGTTAGAGTTTACCTGCATTTATTCTTCGTCCTCGATACCTTCTTCGTCAAACAGTGATACGTAATATTCGTTTACAGCATCAAATTCATCATCTTCGAGGTCGTAAAGAAGAACTTCTTCGTTTTCGCCTGTTTCGAGTCTGAAGAGGATAGCTTCTTCGTCATCATCGTTTGTGCAAAGAACTACATATGTGTTTCCTTCAAATTCAAACTCTTCGTCAATGATATACTCAAGTTCCTGTCCGTCGTCTGTCATTACAATGATTGTTTCGTTTTCCATGTTTTTTATTCCTTTCTTAATTGAAGTTTCTTCAATTTTGTTTACATCATTATTCATTCCCGCAGGGAACATATTTATATAATCCAGATAACTCCGGAGTATTACCTGCGCAGCCAGCTTGTCTACGACTTTCTTCTGCTTTTTATGATCAAGTTCTCCGATAGCAAGCTCCGCTTCCTTCGTGGAAAATCTTTCATCCCACATCACGACTTCTTTTTTTGTCTTCATCTCAAGAAGTCTCTTTTTTTCCTGCATTTCCATTGCCTTTTCGCCATAAGTCCCGTCGGTCAGAAGAGGAAGCCCGATGAGGATCTTTTCAACGTCATAGATTTCAAGAAGTTCGTTTACCCTTCTGATGACGTCATAAAAATCCTTCTTTTCTATAACTTCCACACCCTGCGCCGTTATCCCAAGCGGGTCACTCACCGCAACTCCTGTGCGGCTCAGACCTATGTCAAGGCAAAGTATCCTTTTTTTGTACATATTGTATTTTACCCCATAATAAAATTGTTAATCTACGCTGACATAATTCTTCCCAAAAGTCAGTCTATGATCTTCAGAGCCATTTCCTTGCATGCGCCGCTGCAATACCCGCAGGTAAGGCATTTTTCTTCGTCGCACACGCATTTTCCGTCAATGATCGAAAGGGCATTGTTCGGACATCTTTCTGCGCACGCACCGCATCCGACGCACCAGTCTTCCACCATAAGGTGTTTTTTGCGGCTTCTGAGAGATTCAAAAGCTTCCTCATACGGCTTTTTCTCAAAATACGAAACGTTGGCATCGATCTCTTTTTCGGAAACCATGCCCGTGAGCACCGAATCTATCCCGTAAAGAGAAGTGATGTAATCAAAAGCATCTTTGGCGCTGTGATAAAGATTTCCGCCTCCGAGAGGTTTCATGGCAAGGATACCTTTGCCTTTATCTTTCGCGTACGCAATGGCTTTTTCCATATCTGCCCTCGTGCCGTCGACGATGCCGATCCCTTTGAAATTGATTATCGGTTCTATAACATCTATCTCCGGCATATCCGCCGCCGCATACACAGCCCTGACAAAATGCGTCGAAACACCGACGGCTCGCACATCCCCCGTCTGTTTTTTGGAAATGTAGTATTCAAGTGCATCATAATGTCCGCGGATAGTATGTTCGCTTTCCGTTTCGTGAAGCATGAAGATATCTATGCAGTCTTTACCCGTCTTTGAAAGTGCTTCTTCAAGTGCAAACCTTGCACCTTCAATGTCATACGCATATGACTTTGATGCAAGGATGAAATCCTTACTGTATTTTACTGCATAGGAAATATGCTCATAATTATTGTAATACTGAGCCGTATCAAACATATTTATTCCCCTGTCCATAGCCATCGCCATCAGCTTCCCCGCATCCTGCGGCGACATATCCTGCTGAAGCGGACCGAAGCAAAGACACCCGAATCCGAGACGGCTTACTTCAAGGGACGTATTTCCCAATATTGATTTATCCAAGACTATTTTTCGCTGAGGTAATAACCCACAAGCTCTTCAAGGAGTTCATCCCTGTCGAATTTTTTAATCTTCATACGGGCATCCTTGTAGGAGGTGATGTATGTGGGATCTCCGCTCATGATATATCCGACGATCTGGTTTACGGGGCTGTAACCCTTTTCTTCCAGAGCTTCCTTGATTTCGGAAAGCGCCGTACGGATCTGGATGCTTTTTTGCATCTCAATAGAGAATTTTACCGTTTCAGTCTGAACATTTTTGTTATCCATAAGTATACCTCCTTTGGACAGTATATATTAGTTTACCTTAAATAGCGCTATTTTTCAATATGAAAGGGGAATGATAATGCAAAATTATTCCTGCATCTTCATCATCCCCGCATTTTACCGTAAGTTTCGTGGCCTTACTTTAATGACAACACCGTATACTGTCTCTGATTTTGGCACATACAACTATATAGCAGCAGCTATACAACTCTTAGTTAAGGAACTTTGCAGCTGCGGCATTGATAGCCTTTCCGTCCGACATGCCTTTGACTCTGGGCATAACGTCTTTCATAAGAGCACCCATACCCTTCTTCGAGTCGATTCCGAGACGGTCAATAGCTTCCTTTACGATCTCTTCAAGTTCTTCCGGAGAAAGCTGTCTCGGGAGATATGAAAGAAGGATCTCAAGTTCACGGTTTGTCTGAGCAATAAGATCATCCCTTCCTGCCTTTTCAAAATCCGCAAGGGCATCTTTTCTCTGTTTGACCTGTTTTGAAATGAGTTCGATGATATGTTCTTCGTCACATTCCTTGAGATTATCTTTTTCATACTGGAGAATTGCGGCACGAACGAGCGTAACGACATTTTTAAGCACCGCATCATGTTCTTTCATAGCAGTCTTGAGTTCGGACTGCAGTCTTTCCTTGATTGTCATACGAACACCTCTTTATATATTTTATTTGTCATCTACAACAAATATTACCTGTGATTCTTTTATTATACCACGCATCAACCCGAAAATAAAGAGTTCGGGATTGAGAAACTCAAATACGAAAAAACCTCCCATAAAGGGAGGTATGAGAAGCTATATGATAAAATTATCTTTTATTTCTCTTTTTTCTTGCAGCTTCCTGTTTTTTCTTTTTCTTTACACTCGGTTTTTCATAATGTTCTCTTTTTCTCATTTCAGACATTATTCCTGCGAGTGCAGTTTTTTTCTTAAATCTTTTAAGAGCGCTTTCTAAAGATTCGCCTTCTCTGACTTTAACTTCTGACATATCCTACCCTCCCCTCTGCTGTGGGATTTGTTGCATCTATATAATATACCTTATAATTATAGCAGACATTTCCACAAAGTCAAGTTACGCAGAATATTTTTTTCATTTTTTCACATCAACCCGGCGGCCAGCCCATCGCTCTTCCTGCGATGAGATGATAATGAAGATGTTTTACTGACTGACCTCCGTCTTCACCACAGTTATTTACGATACGAAAACCCTTCTGCGTAAGGTCGAATTTGATCGCAAGGCGGTTAATGACGAAATGTATGTGAGATACTATATCATTTCCTGCGGGAACATTAAGTATGCTGTCGAAATGTTCTACGGGAATGACTACGATATGAACAGGTGCCTGAGGAGCGATGTCCTTGAAAGCAACGACTCTGTCATCTTCATACACTATCTCCGAAGGAATCTCTTTGGCTGCTATCTTGCAGAACAGACAATCTTGCATTTTTCCTTCCTCCTTTCAGACTTTACAGGCAAAATATAGCATATATCCGCTGAAAAATCAATCAGATTTTCCCTGAAATATACTCTTTGCAAAGTTTTTCCGCACGCACATCAAGAATCTTATTTGAAAGGTCGTCTTCGCTTTCAACGGCAAACAGAACATAGTTTTCACTGTATCCTACCCAAAGACCTTCCGCATTTTTTTCTTCGAACAGGACTTTGTGTGTCTTTCCCATCATTTCCGACAAAGCCACGGTCCTTCCCCTGTCTGCGGCAGCACTCATGACGCCGACTCTTCTTTTTTTCTCCTTTTGCGGAATCTGGTCGTCATAATCATGTGCAGGAGTTCCTTTCTTCGGCGAGAACGGGAATACGTGCACATGGGAAAATGCGATCTTTTCAACGAAATCTATGCTTTCCGCAAGGTCATCTTCCGTTTCACCGGGGAACCCTACGATAACATCAGTGGTTATGGTACTTTCGGGAAAATATTCTCTCAGGAGCTTTACTATATTATAATATTCATCCGCAGAATAATGTCTTCCCATATTCTTGAGCGTCTTGTCGCATCCGCTCTGAAGAGAGAGATGGAAATGCGGACATACACAACCGACATTTCTCAGTCTTCTGAGGAAGTCTTCCGTCAGAAGGCGCGGCTCAAGAGAACCGAGGCGAAGTCTTTCCAGGGAAGTTTCATTTCCGATCTTTTCGATCAGGTCAATGAGCTTATTGCCGTTTTTGTCGCGGTATGACGCAAGGTGGATCCCCGTAAGGGTTATTTCGCGGAAACCGCTTTTTATGATCTCCTTCACCTGACCTGTGACTTCATCCGCATCTGCCGAGATCATCCTGTTTCTCGCATATGGAATGATGCAGTACTTACAGAACATCCTGCATCCGTCCTGAACTTTTATTACGGCACGGGTGCGGTTCTCAAACGTCGTCACCATAGAAAACTCATTTTCATCTCCCTCACCGGCATTTCCGCCGAAATGTTCAATGATGAGCCTTGCTGTATCATGGCGGTCCGAAGTACCGGTGATAACTCCTATGCCGTCGATCTTTTCGACTTCCTCCCTTCTTGTTTCGGAATAACATCCCGTGACGACGATAAGTGCGTCGGGGTGAAGAGAGTGAGTCTTTCTTATGAGCTGGCGGCATTTTCTTTCGCTTTCGTTTGTTACCGCACAGGTATTTATAATATAAACATCCGCTTCTTCTCCGTCTTTTGCATAGGAAAAGCCTGCGTTTATCAGTTCGGAAGCGATGCTTTCCGAATCATATAAATTAACTTTGCATCCGAGTGTAGATACTGAAATTTTCATGTTCTTTTCTCCAATCAACGGTATTTTATCACCTTTGGATCAAAAACGCAAATATGCGTGATATTTTCTTTAAAAAAGGCAGTATTTTCATTTATTTACGGATAAACTTTTGATATAATTACACTATCTTCACATCAAAGGAGAAAACAGTGAATACTAATCCGGACAAACCCCAAAAAACAAAACAAGATAAAAATACCAACTGGCTGAGAAATTTTGCCATCGGGCTTCTTCTCTTTATCAGCGGACTTCTTTCGAAATTCTATCCCGCAACGGTTCTGAGCGTGACGTATATCGTCGTAGGAGTTATCCTCGCTCTCATCGGTATCAGCGACGGTGTTGCCGCCCTTAAATACAAGGAAACCGGCTCTGACTGGAAACTCGTTCTCTCAATGGGCGCAATCAGCATTGTTGCGGCAATATACTTCATTCCCGCGGTAATATACCTCTATTCGGTCAATACATCCATTTACGTCTTCTCCGCATGGCTTATCCTGCGCGGAATACTCAACATCGCAGGAGTCATCAGAAAGACGCTCAAAAGAAAAAATGTGCTTTTGTGGGCACTTGCGATGATCGCAACGGGAATCTTCTTTACAGTATTCTGTGAACAGATAGTTTCATATGCAGTAAGCTATCTTGCATATATTCTTCTGGCAGCAGGTGTCCTGCTTTCGTTCTTCGGAATCTATCAGAAGACTGACGAAAAAGAAACCAAAGAGAAAAAACTTCGCGAAGAACAGATTCAGAAGGGGCTTGATGACGCAGTTAATAACGCGAAGACGACTCCGGGATATCTTTCCGCTCCGGAAGAAAAAACGGTATCTGCCCCCGTTCAGACATCAGAACAATTAAACCCCGAAGCTGTTGAAACACATCCCGCAGAGCCTGCAGACAACACACCGGACACTCACGAAGTAGCATCGGAAACAGAAGACGGCGAGGTTGTGGAAGTAGAGGCTGTGGAAATGGAAAAGCCCGACGAAACAAAGAAGAAAGGATTTCTGAGTTCGCTTTTCGGAAAGCGGACCGAATAAAATAATGCTGTATATTTCTATCATCATCTTATCAATAATTCTCGACAGAATAACAAAGGCACTTGCAGTAAAACACCTCATGCCCATCGATACATTTCCTTTATGGAAAGATGTATTTCATCTGACCTACTGCGAAAACACAGGTGCTGCGTTCAGCATGTTCTCAGACTCAACTGCGGCACTTACTGTCTTTTCAATAATAATCGCACTCTTTCTTTGTATGTTTCTCATAAAGCAGATAAAGAAAAACCACAAAAAGATATTATATCTGTCCGGAATAACAATGATGATAGGAGGAGCCCTCGGAAATATAATCGACAGAATATTGTACGGATATGTAGTCGATTTCTTCGACTTCACTCTCATTAATTTCGCCATATTCAACGTCGCAGACTGTTTCATATGCGTCGGCGCGGCGATATTCTGCCTTTACCTTGTGTTTGATAAAGAAATACAGTTATAAGTTTAGCCTGCATACTTCATGCAGGCTGATTATATGATATACGGAGGATTTATGCAGAAAACAGACAATAAATTCAGACTCGTAAGTGAATATACTCCCACGGGAGATCAGCCTCAGGCCATAGATGATCTGGTGGAAGGAATAAATGCCGGGAAGAAATTTCAGACCCTCCTCGGGGTAACAGGTTCGGGAAAGACCTTCACCATGGCAAACATCATCGAAAGGATAAACAAACCCACCCTTATTCTTGCCCACAACAAGACCCTCGCCGCACAGCTTTATTCGGAATTCAAAAGCTTCTTTCCTGAAAATGCGGTGGAGTATTTCGTAAGTTATTATGATTATTATCAGCCTGAAGCATATGTTCCGGGCAGAGATCTTTATATCGAAAAAGATGCGGACATAAACGATGAGATTGAAAAAATGCGTCACTCCGCAACAGCGGCGCTGTCCGAACGAAACGACGTAATAGTTGTCGCAAGCGTAAGCTGCATTTACGGTCTCGGCAGCCCTGAAGAATACGAAAAACAGGTCCTCTCTCTCAGACCAGGAATGATAAAAGAGCGTGATGAGATCGCAAGAAAACTCATCGACATTCAGTACACCCGCGACGAAATGGATTTTCACCGCGGCACATTCCGGTTAAAAGGTGATACGATAGACATCTTCCCTGCGTCTTCAACAGATACGGCAATAAGAGTTGAATTATTCGGGGATGAAATAGACCGCATAGCGGAAATTTCCGCTGTAACGGGACAGGTGATAAGATACGTAAAACATGCAGCAATATATCCCGCGAGTCATTATGTAACTTCACCTGAAAACATGGAGAAGGCAATAAAGACCATATCTCTTGAACTTATCGAAAGGACAAACCACTTCAAGGAAGAAGGAAAGCTCGTCGAAGCGCAAAGACTTCAGCAGAGAACAAATTATGATCTTGAACTTTTAAGGGAAATGGGTTATTGCAAGGGGATCGAAAACTACACCCGTCATCTCAATCAGTCCCTTCCGGGAGAACCGCCGTTTACGCTTATGGATTACTTCGGAGATGATTATCTTCTCTTTATCGACGAATCCCACGTAAGTATCCCGCAGGTCCGCGGAATGTTCGGCGGCGACCGTTCGAGAAAAGAGAATCTCGTTGAGTACGGATTCCGTCTTCCGAGCGCCTTTGACAACAGGCCGCTTAATTTTGAGGAGTTTGAAAGCAAGTTTGATCAGGTAATCTTTACCTCCGCAACTCCCGGACCATATGAAAACGAGCATACGGAAAACACCGCACATCAGATCGTCCGCCCGACAGGTCTTCTCGACCCTGTCATCACGGTCCATCCGACAGAAGGACAGATCGACCACCTCATCGCGGAACTCAATATGCTCGTGAAGAAAGGACAGAAAGCCCTCATCACTACTCTCACCAAAAGAATGGCAGAAGACCTTACGACATATCTCTCAAAAGTAGGTCTGAGCGTCGCATATCTGCATTCGGACGTTGAAACGGTAGAGAGAATGAAGATAATCAATGATCTTCGCACGGGAGTTTATGATGCAATAATCGGTATCAACCTTCTCAGGGAAGGGCTTGATATTCCGGAGGTCAGTCTTGTTGCGATCCTTGATGCAGACAAGGAAGGTTTTCTCAGAAGCGAAACTTCTCTCATCCAGACCATCGGACGCGCTGCAAGAAACATCGACGGACATGTAATAATGTATGCGGACAGCATCACACGTTCAATGCAGTATGCCATTGATGAAACGGAAAGAAGAAGATCCATTCAGGAAGCGTATAATACCATAAACAATATAACGCCGAAAGGTATCACGAAGAACATCTCTTCAACTCTCGAAACCATGACCCTCAAAGACGAGGAGATGAAAGAAAAACGCAAGAAGCCACAAAAGCAGGACAAGTTCTCACCCGTCAGCGATGTTGAAGGCATTATCGCAAATCTTGAAAAAGAAATGTTTGCGGCGGCAGAAGACATGAACTTTGAAAGAGCTGCGGCTCTTCGCGACAGAATAGCAAATTTAAGAAAGCAGCTGGAAGAATAATGGATAAATTTTTAATTACGGCACGATGCACCTTCGGTCTTGAAGGCATCCTTAAAAAAGAGATCATGCGTCTTGGATATGAGATCGCAAAGAGTGCGGAAGGATTCGTAAGCATTTACGGAGACATGAACGACGTATATAATCTCAACCTGAATCTTCGCACCGCAACAAGAGTTCTCATCGAGCTTTCGGAATTTGAAGCAAGAAGTTTTGATGAACTCTTCGACAACGTCGCAGAAATCCGTTTCAAAGATTTTCTCCCGAAAGATGCGAGATTTGACGTTGAGAAGATCTCAAGTGTAAAATCCGAGCTTTTCTCAAAATCCGACTGTCAGAGAATAATCAAAAAAGCGGCAGTTGAAAGCATGAAGAGGGATCATAAGATCTCTCGCCTCACGGAAAGCGGAGCAAATTATCCCATATATGCATACATCAAGAACGACACAGCAAAGATCTGCCTTAACACGAGCGGAGACAGTCTTCACAGAAGAGGTTATCGTCTTGAACAGGGCAAAGCCCCCCTCAAAGAAGATCTTGCCGCAGGACTTGTACTCCTTTCCGGATATTACGGAAGGGAAGTTCTCGCAGATATAATGTGCGGAAGCGGAACGATCCTCATTGAAGGCGCTATGATCGCGGCGAATATTCCGGCAGGGATAAACAGAAATTTCGGTTTTGAAAAGTGGAAGACGTTTGATAAAGACCAGTACTCCCTCGTCCGCGAAGAAAGCATCTCACGCATCCGCCCGGTGGAAAATCCGATCCTCGGAAGCGACATTGACGGAAACGTTCTCAAAAAAGCGAGAGAAAACGCAAAGCGCGCAGGCGTCGGGGATATGGTGCATTTTCAGAAGATGGACATGAGAGAATTCCGCTCAAAGAAAAAAGGCGGGATCATCATAACGAACCCTCCTTACGCAGAACGCATCGGTGAAAGAAAGATCACCGAAAAGCTTTACAAAGATCTTCGTCCCGTTTTCGAAGCACTTGACGGATGGAGAATGTATGTCCTTTCGGGGAACGAAGACTTCACCCGCCTTTACGGCAAAAAGCCCGACAAAAACAGAAAGCTTTTTAACGGAAACATGATGAGTTATGTTTATATGTATGGACTCGGAAACAATAAAAAGTAATTTTTCAGCGGTAAAATGCATGATTTTTACCGCTTTTATTTTTCCTGTAATAAAAGTACAGAAAATTTAACATTTTTGTAAATTTATGTTTGACAAATCCTCCGGATAACATTATTATGGGGACTGTATTTATAAATTCACTAAATACCGAAAGGAAAAATCCAAATGGAAAGGAAATCATCAGACCTCAATATTTTTGCTTTCTGGAAGAAACAGCATGACGCATGGAAGATCACCGTCATCAGAACTTCCCTCGAAAGGCTCGGATATAAGATGGTCTTCCCGTATCTGTCACTGTTTGTCATTCTCCTCGGAGCAAACAAAACACAGCTCGGATTGGTCACAAGTGCAGGCCTTATCTGTTCTGCACTCATCGCTCCCCTCCTCGGTCAGAACATCGACCGTCACGGTCCCAAGAAGATGTATATCTTCGGAATCCTCGTTCTCCTCGGCGGATACATCGCGTTCTCAGGCGCAAAGATCTGGCAGGTTGCCGCCCTCGGTATGTTCCTGCATCAGATGGGTGCTACTCTCGGCGGACAATCATGCTCAAACATCTGCGGAAACTGCCTTTCAAACAAAGACCGTGCAAAAGGTATGCTCGTATGCGAAACACTCGCGGCAGGTGCGCTCGGAATGCTCGGACCGCTGTTTGCAGGCTGGTTTATGGTAAACGTAATGAAAGTTGAAGACACCCCTACAAGCCCCGAACAGATCAGACCGCTGTTTTATCTTGCAGTTCTCTTTACTGTAATCTCTCTTGTTCTCATCATCTTCAAGCTCGACGTAAAGAGCTGGGGAAATGCTGCAAAAGCAAAGAGAAGCGCAATAAAGGACGCATATGCAATGATGAAAGCAGACAAAAACTGCTTCAAATGGGTATTGATGGTCGGAGTCGGCAGACTTCCCATGGCAATGATCATTCCGTATCTTCAGCTCTATGCGGCTGAAATAAAAGGAGCAAATGCGGAGATCCTTGCGGCAATGACTACTGCTTCAGCGGTAACAGCCCTTTTATGCGGATATTTCGTAGGAGTCCTCTCTGACAAATACGGCAGAAAGCCTGCCCTCGGAATCAATATCGCCCTTTACATCGCAGGTCTTCTCCTTCTCATGTTCGGAAAGAGCGAATTCACCCTCGTAATCGTAGGCATCCTCACAGGTTTCCAGGAAATCGGTCTCACTATCGCAGGCTCTATCCAGCACGAACTCGTTCCCGCATGGGCAAGAGGAAGATGGTCCGGGGTTAACAGCTTTGTCGGATCAACGGTTTCGGCTGCTGTTGCGGCAATCGCAGGCATTATTTACGACACAATCGGTCCGCAGTGGCTCTTTATCATTTACATAGCGGCAGAAGTCCTCATCAGACTTCCGCTTCTCATGAGCCTTCCGGAAACACTCCGTTATGAAGTCAACGAAAATAACTTCGCAGCTCTTAAATAACTCAATTCTTCAAATCAAGGCACAGCGATATATCGGCTGTGCCTTTTATATTGCCTGAGGAATCTTTGTGTGGTATTATAAAATAAAAAAAACGAGGCAAATCAATGAATTACTGCATAGAGGAATATACGACTTATAATGAAAAAGATATCCTGCCTATATACGAAAGCGTAGGGTGGACAAACTACACAAAAAGACCGCAGATGCTGGAAGATGCGTTTTCAAACTCTCTTAAAATATATGCCGCGTTCGTGAATGATTCCCCTGTCGGTCTTATACGCGTCGTCGGCGACGGAGTATCGGTAGTTTTTATTCAGGATCTTCTCGTCCGCCCCGAATATCAGCGCCATGGAATCGGGACTGCACTTCTTGATAAAATAATAAAGGAATACGAAAACGTATATCAACTTCACCTTATTACGGATAACACCGAAAAGACCGTTTCCTTTTACAAATCCCTCGGCTTTCATATGGACACAGACATAAATTGCAGGGCATTTTCGAAGTATCATTTCGGATGACATATTACGTCTTATCCGGTATTAAAATATCTGCTTACAACAAAAGTCGGACTGATGTTGTCCGACTTTTGTTAACGAAAACCTTCCTCTTTGAGGATATCAATGACCTCGTTTTCATATTCTTTTTCACTGCCACCATCACCAAATCCGACACCACCACCGGACGCGATAACTTCACACACAGTATCCCGTCCGTCATCCGTAATAAGAACAGTCATGGATGTCTGGGAGTTCGTTCTTGCAAAATATTTTTCAAAGACAAGAAGGATCACTTTTGCTCCGTCAAGTCTTCTTTTATTTTTGTATACGCACTTACTCGTAATCCCCGAGCGCTCTATGATTCTTTCGAGTTTTGCCGCAAGTGCTTCCGCATCAGTCTTCCCTTTTAGTACTTTAGCCATACATTGCATCTCACTTTCATATGTATTTCGGATCTTTCTCATAAATGATAAGTATCCTGTATCGTCTTTTGTCATGAATTACAATTTTTTTTATTATACACCCAAATTTGCTTTTTACAAAACTTCTGATCTGTATTTAGTTTTTCTATCACTTTCCGTTTCTATACCCCCACCCACCCGCCCTCCG
>JAFXKY010000006.1 GCA_017531485.1 Eubacteriaceae bacterium
CTTTTCTTTGGGGAGTTTCCGCCGCTTTTTCAGATGAAATATCTGCTGTAACTCCCTCAGGTTTTACATTTGACGGTAATAACTCCTTCTCAATGAGAAGATACTCACTTTTCATCGAAACATTCGTTCTTTTGCCTGTGGCTTCGATGTAAGTCTTCTGGATATGCTTGCTTGTGAGGACTGAGTATTCCGCGAAGATGTCATAATCAAAGATCTCCTTTTTAATGAGCTCGCTGAGGATCTTTTCAAGGGTGTCCGCTTCGATCATCGTCTCCATTGCAAGCAACGCGAGGATGTCTTCATTCCATTCGAGATAATAACCTCTCCGTCCGTATATCTTCTGAAGGAATATGACGTATGCGGCAAATCCTTCCGCGCCGTATTTTGCGTGTACTATAGTAACATTTGTGTCGTTGACACAGTCCATCGGGAAATATTCGAGTGATGGTTTTCTCGGTCTTACCATGATTTGTTTTTCTCCTTGTTTTTTTTTCAATATAGCACGTCCTCCCGGTGACATTCCACGACATGGTGATATGTGGCATATTATGTCATCAGGGTAAGAATGGTTACGGGAGAAAAAACACCGCAAAAAACGCACCGGAAGGTATGTCCTGCGGGAGTTAAAGGATGATTTGTTTATAGAATACAAATTCTTTCTTTGGCGGAGATGTTTTTTCAGATTATGTCAACATTGACTGAATGAAGGATATTTTATAAAATAATTGCAGTGATAATATATCGCAAATATATTATTGTCCGCGTTACGCAGGCAGAAAAGAGGATGAAAATGAAATACGAAAGACCCAAATTCGGACCCGAATCAAAATTCGAAGAAGTACCGATGATGTTCAGCGCAAACACAATGAAAGTGCCTGTTCTTGAATATCCTATCTCAGTAAAGGAAAACTTCAAGAGAGCAGCTGAAAGAAACAACCCTGTATGGGTACCGAACTCAATGACAGATCTTCACACAGTAGGACAGAACGACCTTTGCGGTATGCCTATGCCCGAACCCAAAGAAGGTGAAGAAGCTCCCGCAAATCCGTGGGGATCAAACCAGAGAATGGACTTCACAGACGCATTCGGCTGCGTATGGACATTCGTTCCGGAAGCAGGCGGCCCCATGCTCAAACCGAACCACCCGCCGAGACTCGCTGACATCACACAGTGGGAAAAAGAGATCATCTGGCCTTCAGACGAAGGATATGATTACATCGGCGCTCAGACAGCTTTCATGGAAAGAACAAAGGACATTGACAAAGTAATGCACATCAACATCGGTCAGTCATGCACAGAAAGACTCGTTGCTCTCCTCGGCGGATACACAGAAGCTATGGTAGCTATGGTAGAAGAACCGGAAGCAGTAAAAGATTTCCTCATGGCATTCGGTGAGTTCACAAAGAACAGCTTCGAAAAGATGACTCAGGTAGCAAAAGTTGATTTCGTTACATTCCATGATGACTGGGGTACAGAAAAAGACACATTCTTCTCAGAAAAGATGATGGAAGACATGGTTTATGAACCGTCAAAACTCATCATTGACGCTGTCAAGAAACACGGCGCAAACTTCCAGCTCCACTCATGCGGAAGAATCGAAAGATTCGTTCCTTACATGATCGATATGGGCGTAGACTTCATCCAGCTTCAGAGAAGAGCAAACGACGTCCCGATGCTCAAAGAAAAATACGGCGACAAGATCGGCTTCAACGTATCAATCGAAGGACTTGATCACGGTCAGGTCGTTCCCATGGACGAACTCCGCGAAAAGATCCGCAACACTGTTGATCTTTACGGCAAAGGCGGCGGACTTTACACATCAGTATTCGCAGGAAGCGATGAAGACCGTTGGGACGCTACACAGGAACTCTTCTGGTACTCAAGAGAATACTACGAAAAATAATACACTGCATTATTACATATACCCCGCTTATGCGGGGTTTTTTAGTGGGATGAGCCGTCCCCGTAAGTCCGCGGAACATCCATATCTGCCGCACTCCGCCTGTCTCCCCGATCCCCCTGATGACTGCGTCATCTTCCCCCTTATAAATAAGGGGGACACTCCTCTTCTGAGTTAAAGCATACAAAAACACCCTCAGACGTTTGTCCGAAGGTGTGTAACGATTAAAAATCATTGATTTTTACGGTGTTTAAGGCTGCGTTTTGTTTCCATGCGGTGCAGGAAGCAGGAAACGAGAAGGAAGAATATGCTCAGAAGGATTATATTCACAAACACCATCCCCCCGAGGCGGTCGAAATTCAGAAACGGATAAAGATAATAACTGCCGCCGCCGGGGCCTTCAAACATGACAAGGCGGTTCAGGCCTATTACCGACGAGACAATGACGTATATGTACGGAAAGATCATTACGTAAAGTATGTCTTTTTTATTCATCTGAGAGTATTTATAGAAAAATATCCTGTCAAGGAAGATGAGTATCGGCGTAAACAGATGTACTGCCAGATTGTCCGCGCTGAAAAGATCAAGCCCTGCCCAGTTCGTCGGCGCGAGAACGACCCAGAAGATGAGCATGGTGAGAAGGATGTCTATGACCGCGCTGAAAGAGAGCGCAGGGAAAAAGCCGTAATCGACGGAAGACCTGTCGCGGCGATAAAGGGATATGCTCCTTACTGCAAGTATCAGAAATACTCCGCAGACGAATATGTTGGACTGCACCGTATAAGTCAGCAGTCCGCGGATGCGTATGTCTGAAAATACGTTTATGTGGGCAAGGATGCCCCAAAGGGAAAAACAAAACGCGAAGATGCGGTATATTACCGCCTTTTGTCCGATATTATTTCTTTGCATGATATTACCTCTTCTGAAGATTATACCCCAAACCGCCTTTCCCCGCAAGCATTAAGGGAATTTACGCCTGAAAAAGGGTTATTGCAGACATAAGGAAGGTGCGGAGAAAATAATTTTTCAAAAAAAGTAAAAAAACACTTGCAATTTTTCCCCGACGGGTATATAATAACCACTGTTCAAAGCGTGTGACTCATTAGCTCAGTTGGTAGAGCACCTGACTCTTAATCAGGGTGTCCAGGGTTCGAGTCCCTGATGGGTCACCATTTTTATGCCCTTTACGACCGCAGATGCGGTCTTTTTTGTTTTCTGCATACACGTCACAGTCATTACATTATGATCGGAATCAATACCTGTTGAAATTAATTGTAAGGTTATTATCTTCATCTGTCTCCCATTCGGCAAACAGATAATATTCATCCCATTCATCGTCATACACTTCATCAGACCATTCTTCCCATATTTGCTTGAATTTATCCGCCTTTTCTTCAGGTATGAGCCAGCCTGAAACATCTTCCGCTTCAATTTCGTCGCCAAAATACTCACGTCCATCTCCGGATTCAATGAAATATATACAATTCAACTCTTCTGCTTTTGACTGCACTATCTGCCAATACTTTATAAATTTTATATTTTCTCGTGTTCTCAGACCTAACATCACTCGTTCTCCTTTTGTTTTTATTATAGCATTATACGATACCATCCACAACATTTCATCTCATATCCAAAATCGTTTTAATAAAAAACCGCAGGCATCTGACGACACCTGCGCTATTTTAATCATTTTGTTCGGTCATGAGGCTGTGGTAGCGGTTGATTATTGCTGCGTAATCCTCTTTTGTTACGGCACCCGTGAGGATATCCCCGAAAAGCGGCTCTCTTCCGAGTTCCTTCACAAATCTGTCAAGATCGTTTGCGAGGGTAAGGACGGATTCTTCTTCAAGGTTGCCGTAATTTCCCCAGCCGAGGGAAGTTTCGGAATAGTCATCGGAATCATACGCATCTTCCAGCGTCCTCACGGCGTTTCCAAGCTCCGTCATTCTTGCGACAATGCCGTTTATCTCATCAACGCCGAGACCTTCCGAATACACTTTAAGGTTTGTCTTTTTCATATTATCTCCTTTTAATATATGCACTCAGTCTTCGGAAGAGGAATGTTTTATGTTATACGGACATCTGCTTCCGAGGCACTGAGGATTTTTGTCAGAAAACGTACAGACGGGATCCATGCAGGTCATATGTACCGAAAAATGCTTCTTCACATATTCCACTGCCGTCTTTATCGCCGTAAAGCTGTCGCGTTTACAACACCTCGGACCGCCTGTGGCGCCTATGTTTTTAAGGCTTTCGGATGTCATCAGATTCGCCATCCCCCGGGCGTCAGAGCACCGTGCATCCGTCATAATCTGCGGCAAGCTCCGATTCTGACTCCGCAGGTGCTCCTCCGCCCTGTTCCGACAAAATGAGATTTTGTCGGGTTATTGGTTCGTGGAACATGCCCATCTCCCGTTCTTCTTCGGTTTATATTCCCCTCATCCCCCTGATGACTGCGTCATCTTTCCCCCTTATCCTGAGGGGGACTTACTTTAAACAAGCTCTCTGAGTTCGTCGATAGTATTCTTGAAAAGCTCCATGGCGTCTTTGACCGTGTCGGGCTTTGTGAGGTCAACTCCCGCAACTTTCAGCGCATCAAGAGGATATACGCTTCCGCCGAGGGTGAGGAATTTCAGATATCCTTCCGTGTCCCCTGTTTCCTTGATGTGTTTTGCAATAGCCACAGCACTGCAAAAGCCCGTAGCGTACTGATATACGTAATAAGAAGTATAAAAATGCGGAATGTATGACCATTCGTAACGCATGATGTCGGGAATGGTGATGCCTTCGTAATATTCTGAGATGAGATCGTAATATATCTTCGAAAGACTGTGGCTCGTCAGCGCACCGCCCTGCTGGTGAGTGGAATGTGCAATAAGCTCGAATTCCGCAAAGAGCGTCTGACGGAAAACTGTCGTACGGAACGATTCGAGGAACTGATTGAGGATATATGCCCTGCGCTTTTTGTCCGTTTCGTTTTCGAGGAGATATAATGTCATGAGTACTTCATTCACCGTTGACGCAACTTCCGCAACGAGGATGGAATAATCGTGGTTTACGTAATCCTGCGTCTTGTCCGAGAGGTACGAATGCATGGCGTGACCAAGCTCGTGAGCGACCGTATACGCGTCGTTGAGTGTGTCGGTGTAGTTAAGAAGCACGTAAGGATGTACTCCGAAAAGACCGCATGAGAACGCGCCTGATCGCTTGCCGCGGTGTTCATATACGTCCATCCACTTATCCGTATATGCCATATCGAGAAGCGCCGCATATTCTTCTCCGAGAGGAGCGAGGGCTTTCTTCACGAGGGCTTTGCCTTCTTCAAAGGGCATGGGATAATCCACATCGTCGATCATGGGAACGTAAAGGTCGAACATATCTATCTCATCCATGCCGAGGCATTTCTTGCGAAGCTCTAAATAATCCCTCATGTACGGAAGGGCGTCGTGCATTGCTGAAATGAGATTCTCATATACTGAAACAGGTACATTATTTCCGAACAGCGCCATATGAACCGCGCTGTCATAACCTTTCAGCTCTGAGAGGAAGTTGTCGTACTTCACATTTCCCGCATAAAGGTTCGCAAGCAGGTTGATGTGATCGCGGTATACTCCGAAGAAGCTTTCAAACGCTTCCCGGCGGACTTTTCTTTCCGTGCTCTGACGGTATACCATAAAATTCCCGCTTGTCAGGCGCACTTTATTTCCCTCTTCGTCGGTGATTTCGGGGAAAGTGATGTCGCCGTCGTTGAAAGCGTGAAAGGCGTTGTATGGGCTCTGGGCGAAGTCGGACATCTTCGCAAGCATGATCTCGCGGTCGCTGTCGAGAGTATATTCATTCGCCCTTCTCATGTCCTCAACGGTGTGAAGATATGTCTTCATGTCTTCGCCTCTGAGATATTCCGAAATGGTTTCTTCATCCATCTTGATGATCTGATTGAGGATCGGCGTCGTGACGGTCTGCAGTCTGACATACAGATTCGTGGCTTCGAAATCGATAGTCTGATTGTATTCATCAGTTCCGTCGGCGGAGAAATGGAGCATCGCGTAAATATACACTTTCTCCACCTTCTCATGTACTTCAAAGAGCTTTCCGAGAGCCTCTTTGAATACTTCCCTTCCTTCCGCAAGCCTTCCCGCATAACCTTCAAGCTCGGTTATCAGCTCTTCACAGCGCGCGTACTCAGCTTTCATCTCTTCGTCGGAAGAAAAAATATGTGTAAAATCCCATAAGAAATCCGGATTCATTTCACTTCTCGTCTTCATAATGTCTCCTTTGTGTAAAATATTTCATTTACCCCTATTATAACACAATATTCTGAAAATATATACCCCGAGCGCATATTCTTTCACCCAAATAAAAACCACCCCAAAAGGGGTGGTTGAAAAATAATCGTCCATTAAGTCAGATTATTCTGCAACAACTGTATACCAGATATCGCCGTTTGCCTGCGATTCGGAAACTACTTTGTAGCCGTCTGCAACATAGCTTCCGTCGCTGTCATGAGAAACACTCGGATCGAAGTTTACGAATGTTCCGCCGTAAACATTAATTACACCTTCACGGCTTTCATTTGCGGTATATTTTTCAAAACCATTCCAGTCAAATGTTCCGCCATAGATGTTAATTACACCTTCACGGTTTGCATATATTCCTTCGCAATAATAATCATCATCATCATATGTAAAATCCGATGAATCCTGAACCCAGTTTCCGCCGTAGATATTGACTTCCGTCTCGCCATTTGCTCCTGTGCACCATACAAACTGACCGACGCCGCCGTTGACTTCAACGTTGCCTTCACCGACAATATCAACCTTTGCACCGTTGAGAGCGTAAATTACGCCATTGAAGATCTTTCCGGGCAGATTAACTTTGATATCATTTCCGTTCAGGTCGATTTCGCAGTCATATTTTGCATAAAGAGCATATCCTGTGCCTTTGTCATCATCAATCACAATATCTTCTGAGAGAATAATCTTTGCTCCCGGAGTTTTCATAGCCTCTCTCATGTCATCAACATCGTCAACAAGAACCGGAAACTTCGGAACATCTTCCCCTGTCCACGGATGATATTTATCAACCGTAGTGTTTCCGAACGCTGTATTGAGAGCTGTCTCAGCATCAGCAAATCCTGCTGTCTGAACTGCTTCTGAGAACACGAGAATATCGTATGTACCGTTATCATTGCCGTCAAGTTTTTCAACTTCTTCGTTGCCTGCATCCTTGGAGAGGTATACCTGAAGAAGTGACGGGATCGTTTCTTCGCCGGGCTTTAACGGATTTTCATGAACTGCGACCATGACGTTATAATTCTTTCCGTCGATTTCTGCAACAAAGTCATCCGTCCAGATCCATGTTCCGGGGAACTGAAATTCTGCGCCGTTTGCAGCGTTGTTTGAAATGCCTACCATATTAAATTCAGCGTATGTATACTCGCCCATTTCGAGTGCGATGAATGTACGTACGTATGCGTCTGACTTGCCGATGTTCTTGACAGTTACGTATTTGTCAACGACGTTTTCCATTGTGAAACGACGGTATGCCTTGACAAGTGTCGCCGCATCAACATCTCTCGTTACGCTTGTGGGATATTCCCAGCCGAAAGTTCCTACGTAAGGATAAAGCGGTTTCGCCTGTGTGAAATCCTGAAGAGCTGTTTTGTCATCGTTCCACTCTTTTTCGATCTGTTCGATATCAACATTCCCCAGCGTCATAACGTTGACATCGCTATCGTCGTCCTGAAGGTACGCTACCGTTGCGCCTACTGACACAGCCGCTACCATAACAGCCGCGAGGGTAAATGCAACGATCTTTTTAAATGTTTTCATTTTTTTCGCTCCTTTTTTTATTTATGGGATTTACCCAAACCTAATTATATATATATATATATTGGTCAACCCTTTTTTGGTAAAAAAGCAAAAAAGATTCACAAATAAACTATCTGCAAAACAAAAAAAGAACGCTCCTTTTCGGAGCGTCCTGATCGTGTTTTTATTAGATAGCAGCGTTAAGAGCGATCATAAGAGCGTCAACGTTTACTTCGTGAGCGCTTGCGCCTTCTTCGATGCTTTCGTAGTGAGCAGCGAGGCATCCAACACAACCCATGTCAAAGTTGCGGAATACTTCGATAAGCTGCGGGTACTGTTCTACTACTTCCATGATTCCCATATCTTTTGTGATCATATTCTTTACCACCTTTTTTTTATTTTCTATGTGTATATAATAAATTGAATCGGCCGCTTTTGCAATACATACGGCGCATTTTTTTACATTTTTCCCGACAAATTTGTATATTTTGCCTGTCTTCGGGGAGTTATGTGTATATTTTTGAATCCCTTGCGGTATTCTCAGCTCCGTCCCCCTTAGGATAAGGGGGATTAAGGGGGATGGGACACACGATCTTTTGTCAGATGTCCGTTCCCCCATATTTAACTACTCAGCCTTTTTGAATACCACCTTGTCGTCTTCGCAGTCGCAGATGATGTTATCCCCTTCCGAAATATTGCCCATAAGCATCTCTTCGCTCATTTCGTCTTCGATGAGGCTCTGGATGGTTCTCTTGAGGGGACGTGCGCCGTACTCGAGGTTTGTGCCTTTCTTTGCGATATATTCTTTTACCGCATCCGTGAATGTGATAGTAATTCCGATACCTTCGCAACGTTTTACGAACTGTCTGAGGAGAACGTCCGTGATCTTGCCGATGTCGTCATCGGAGAGTGAATGGAATACGAGTGTCTCGTCAATTCTGTTGAGGAATTCGGGACGGAAGGAATTACGCAGCTGCGTAAGCACAGTTTCCTTCATCTGTTCGTATTCACTTCTCTTGACTTCCTCTTCGTCCGCCGTCACAAATCCGAGCGTTGCCGTCTTGTTGCGGATGAGGGATGCGCCGATGTTTGAGGTCATGATGATGATCGTATTTTTGAAGTCCACGGTTCTGCCCTGACCGTCGGTGATACGTCCGTCGTCGAGGATCTGAAGGAGAACGTTGAAGATGTCCGGATGAGCCTTTTCGATCTCGTCAAAGAGAACGACGCTGTAAGGCTTTCTTCTGACGGCTTCCGTGAGCTGACCGCCTTCGTCATAACCTACATATCCCGGTGGTGAACCGATAAGACGGGAGACGGTGTGTTTTTCCATGTATTCACTCATGTCAAAACGGATGATGTTGTCTTCATCCCCGAATACCGCTTCCGCAAGTGCCTTGCTCAGCTCTGTCTTTCCGACGCCTGTGGGGCCGAGGAAGATGAACGAACCGATGGGCTTCTTGGGGTCCTTCAGGCCGACGCGTGAACGTCTGACAGCCTTTGATACGGCGGTTACCGCTTCGTTCTGACCGATGACTCTCTCGTGGAGTATCTCATCAAGGTTCAGAAGTCTTGTGCTTTCGTCCTGCGTGAGCTTCACAACCGGGATAGACGTCCAGTCTGAGAGAACTTCGGCGATCTGTTCCTGATCCACGCATGAAGACTCATTTCCTGCGTTTTTAAGGTTCCAGTTGTTTTTCAGCTCTGTGTATTTTTCATTCAGCGCCTTTTCTTCGTCGCGGATCTTAGCCGCTTCTTCGTATCTCTGGGCGTTGATGAGGTCTGTCTTGTGGAGTTTCAGGCTCTCAAGCTCTTTTTCCATGTCCATGAGTTCTTTCGGCGGAGTGAGCTTGTTTATTCTCACCTTCGAAGCAGCTTCGTCCATAAGGTCGATGGCTTTGTCCGGAAGGAATCTGTCTGTGAGATATCTGTCGGAGAGCTCAACGGATGCTATGATAGCTTCGTCGGTGATCTTGAGCTTGTGATGCGCTTCAAAGCGGTCGCGAAGCCCCATAAGGATCTTTATTGCGTCCTCAACATTCGGTTCATCGACGGTAACGGGCTGGAATCTTCTTTCGAGAGCCGCGTCCTTTTCAATATGTTTGCGGTATTCATCGATTGTCGTTGCGCCGATGATCTGCAGTTCACCTCTCGTGAGAAGCGGCTTCAGGATATTTGCCGCGTCCATAGCGCCTTCTGCGGCTCCGGCACCGATGATGGTGTGAAGCTCGTCGATGAAGAGGATGATGTCGCCGGAAGAGAGGATCTCGTCAATAGTATCCTTGAGGCGTTCTTCAAATTCTCCGCGGTACTTGCTTCCCGCGAGCATTGATGACAGGTCAAGGGAGAATACTTTCTTGCCCTTTATGGTCTCCGGAACGTTTCCGCTGTTTACCATCTGCGCAAGTCCTTCAACGATAGCTGTCTTACCAACCCCCGGTTCACCGATAAGGCAGGGGTTGTTTTTCGTTCTTCTTGAAAGGATCTGAATGACCCTTCTGATCTCCGTTTCCCTTCCGATGACGGGGTCGAGCTCATTTTTGCCTGCCATAGCCGTGAGGTCCCTGCCGTATTTTGCAAGGCTGCCGCCTTTTGCTTCCTTCTTGGGAGGAGCGCTGAATCCGCCGAACGGGTTCTGAGAAGGCTGATTCGGTTGCTGCGGCTGAGGATTTCCCTGCCCTTTGAGGAGGCTGATGAGCATCTTTCTGACATAATCCACAGTCAGTCCGAGATTCATGAGAGAAACTGCCGCAACGCATCCCCTTTCGCGGAAAATGCCTAAAAGGAGGTGTTCCGGTCCGATATATTTGGAACTTGCGAAGTTCGCTTCCATGACAGCGTATTCATTTATTGATTTTACCCTTGCGGAGAACGGAAGTTTTCCCACCTGCATGCTTTCCGCAGGTTTTTCTTCCTTATCTTCATCCACAAGTCCGAGGATCTCCTCTTTTGCCGCGTCGTATGTAACGCCGAGGGATGTGAGTGCCTTTGCGGCGATATTTTCTTTGTGAGATAAGATTCCCAGAAGAAGATGTTCGCTTCCGACAAAAGCGTTGTTCATGCTGATAGCTTCCTGCTGTGAGTTCGTAAAGAGGATCTCCACAGCCTGAGGTGTGTATCTTTCGTAAGGTGCCATTAATTTCTCCTGTTCTTTATTTTTCGTTGTTTATATTGTTTATTTTTCGTTGTTTATATTGATTATAAATCTCCGAGAGCCGTCTTTATGTGCTGTGCCCTGAGAAGATCCCTCGAACGGGCATCCGTGCGGATGCGGTAACGGAGGGTCAGCGTCGCCGGCTGAATTTCCGTCATCAGCTTGTCGACGACCTTCGGGGAGACGTTTTCTATAAGACGGACGTCCGTTCCCAGCCTGAGAAGGCTTAAAAGCTTCATGGCTTCTTCCGTGGAGATCATGTGCGCATTGGTGAGGATCCCGTAGGCTCTCTGTACTTCGTTTTTAATGTCGTCTTCCTGCAAGAGGAGAAGCTCGTTTCTTGCGGCGCGCTCTGTTTTGATTATTTCCTTGGTGAATTCGTGTATTGACTGCACGATCTCTATCTCGCTCTTTCCGAGACTCACCCTGTTTGAGATCTGAAACAGATCCCCCATAGCCGCCGTGCCTTCGCCGTATGCGCCGCGGATCTCAAGACCTGAGGACTGCGCCACGGAGATTATTCCCGCGAGGGAGTTTTTCATTACGATGGCAGGGATGTGTACCATAACTCCTGCCCTCATCCCCGTGCCGAGATTCGTCGGACAGGAAGTGAGATAGCCGTACTTTTCGCTGAACGCGTAATTTACGCTCTCGCCGATTATGTCATCTATCCTGTCAGCCACCCGATATGCGGCGAAAAGATCGAATCCGGGCTTTACGGACTGGATTCTTATATGATCCTCTTCGTTTATCATTACGCTTACGCTGTTTGAATCGTTTATGATCGCTCCCGAATGATCATACTTTCCGAGCTCGCTGCTTATGAGCCTGCTTTCCGCAAGGGACGTTCTCTGCGTTTCCGTCATGTTGCGGATCTCATAAAAACGATACTTCTCCCCTGCCAGCTTTTCGCTTCTGAGCGCCTCCGTCACGGCATTTTCCACTTTCGTCAGGTCCGCTTCCGAAGCCATCTGCGGGAAAAGGGTGTTTTCGATGTTTCTCGCAAGGCGGATGCGTGAAGAGATGGCGATGTCGTTGGTAAAAGTCTTGTCAGTCAATTTCACTTTCCTCCTTTGCGCTCAGTGCGTGAATGAGATCGCGGTATTCCGCCGCAAGCTCATAATTTTCTTCTCTGACTGCTTCTTCGAGCTGTCTTTTGATGCGTGAGATCTCCCTGAGGGAAGAATTTTCACCATTCTCATTTTCCGCCACCGCAATTTTCGGCACCTTGCCCGTATGTACGGTCTTGGTGTGGATGCCTTTGATGTACGGCTCCATGTATTCCCCGAAAACTTCGTAACACTTCATGCATCCGACTTTGCCCGTCTTTTTGAGCTGTTCCATATCCGTGTTGCAGGTGGGGCAGATGAGATTTTTTTCACCATGATCCTTTGACATGGCGTTGAGATTATGATTAAGCGGAGTGAATGCTCCGAAAAGGTCTGCGAAGTTGAACATACTCGTCACTTCCGCAAGCTGGCTCTTTGCACACTTCTCGCAAAGGCGCATCTCCGTCTGTTCTCCGTTGATTATCTTCTTTACCACTATCGTGGCAGGGTTTGTATTGCATATCTGACAAGTCATTTTTCTTCCTCCTCAATGAGGGAAATGAATTTGTATACTTCCCCTCGGTTTATATCCAGAAGCTCCGAAATCTTCCTTATGGAAAAGTTTGTGTTTGTGCGTATCAGCACAACCAGCTCCCGACGATAACTCTCACAGCTCTTGTCCTTCAGGACGACGCCGTTTATATTGTATTTATCATAAAATTCCTCGATAAGCATCCTTGCGATCTTCCCCGGGTCCGAAAAGTACTTTCCGATACATTCATACCCTCTTCCCACTTCTTCCGAGAGTATGTCATCAAGCTTTATCAGCTTCCCTTTGATGTTGACCATATCGGCTTTTCCGCGGAGTGACTGAAAATACTTATAGCTCGAAAAGTCATATTCCGCCATTTTTTCCGAATACCCTTCCAGAACCGGCATATGGTGAATGGAACGCATGACGGAAAGTATCTCATCTTCTTCGACGGAACGGCTGCGGTAACGGTCGTGAAAGACGTGTCCCGAACGGAAATACCGCTTGTTGTAATATATGGCATAGGTCATGTTTATCTTCTTCATTATTGACGAAAGGCTCTCTTCGCCGGGGCTGATGAGAAAGTTCGCCCTGTCCGGAAGGATGCAGTAAGAATATACTTCACACCCCGAGCCGCTTCCGACGATAAGCTCCGTCATGAATTTATAATCCACTTCGTCGCGGAATATCACTTCATTGTTGTTGGAAAGTATCATGACGTTATAAAGATCCATGCTCGAATCGCTTCGTTGTATTCTCGGGCTCATAAACTCCTCCTTTCTGAGGTCATTATAACACTCAAAATTCATTTTGACAATAGGAACCGTCCATTTTGTCAAAAATTTCTTCATCCATCCTCCACCTCCCCCAAAATTCTCCCTGTCCCCATCCCCCTGCGGCACCACGCGCCGCTTTCCCCCTTATCCTGAGGGGGATGTCATCGAGCCTGAGGCGAAGATGACAGGGGGATAAAGATCGGACAAAGAAAATGCAGGGATCGGTGTGTTCAACAAAGTACGGTGAATCATCTGCGCTTACACCACATCACTCATATAAACCCGATCCCCCTCAATCCCCCTTACCGAGTAAGGGGGACACCAAATAAAAAACCACCCACAGGGGGTGGCACGAAAAAAATGAAGAATTCAAAGGACACTTCCCAGCGCCCTTTGAACTCTGCCCCCGAAGGGGGCAGGGGTGTGGGTAATTATTTAATAGTTGCCTTTGAAGTATCTGTTACGAGTTCTGCAAGGTTTTTTGCAGTAAGTGCAACGCCGTTGAGTGTGCAGTTTTCAAATGTAACTGCAGCTCTGGGATCCAGCGTGTAATCTGCTTCAAATTCACAGCCAACGAATTCTGTCGGAGCGTACGGACGGCAATATGCATATCCGTTTCCTTTACCGAAGTAGCAGTCAACAAATTCAGCTTTGCCGAGTGTTGCTGCGTAACTCGTCCAGCCTTTGAATGTAGAATCAGTAGCTTCAAATGTCTGATACAGACCCTGGTCACAGGAAATTGTGTATGTTGTTCCGTCAATTACAACGTTTTCAAGAACGACCGGTTCGCTGTGATCGCTGTTATGGTTAATGAAGATACCGCGGAATGAACCTGTAACAGTGAGGTCTTTAATGAGACCGCCTGTTGTGTTGATTCCTGAATCCCATGTGCCACCTGCACCTTTGATGTCAAGAGTATTTCCGTCGCCGTCGATCGTCTGTCCGTTTTTAACGTTGATACCTGTTGTACCGTAAGCATTGCTCATTCCTGCAGGATCGATCTTAACGTCATCTGTTAAAATTACATCTTTGCCGTTTTCAAGAGCTGCAACGAGTTCATCAGCTGTGGAAACGAGTGTCGGGATCTTTTCTTCACCAAACCATTCAGCTGCTTTTTCTGAAGCTTTACCAAAAGCTGTATCAAGAGCTGTCTGAGCATCAGCGAATCCGTTTGTCTGAACTGCCTGAGAGAGAACGAGGATGTCATATGTACCGTTCTTGTTGCCGTCGATTGCTTCAACGTCTTCGTTTGTTGCAGAACCAGTCATATAAACCTGAGCAAGGCTCGGGTATGTAGTATCTCCTGCGGGGAGAACACCGTTTTCATGAACACCGCCTAAAGATTTTGCGCCGTTGTAGAGATATTCGCTGACATAGTACTTGTTGCCGTCAATTTCTACAATGCCTATATCCGTGACATTCCATACACCCTGATCTTTCATGAAACTACTTGTTCTGATTATGTTCTCAAACTCAGTCGCAGTCAAAGAGCCGATTTCAAGAGCGATAAGTGTACGTACATAAGCGTCTGATTTGCCTGTGTTTTCAACTGTTACGAATTTGTCAACAGCGTTTTTGTTTACAAAAACATCCATAGAGCCATGAGAGTCAACCAGTGACATCTTTACTCTTGTTGAATCATAGTTGCCTGCGCCGAAGTTATACGGTTTACCGTTTGCATCTACTTCTGTTGCAGGATAAAGCGGTTTAGCCTGAGTGAAGTCTTTGAGTTTGTAGCTTGTTGTTCCGTTTACGTCGATTGTTGTATACTTACCATCTGCATCAACAACTCGTTCATACTCATGCTGTTCGATCTTAACGTTACCCAGCGTCATAACGTTGACATCGCTGTCTGTATCCTGAAGATACGCTACCGTTGCGCCTACTGACACAGCTGCGATCATAACTGTGGCGAGAGTAAATGCAACGATCTTTTTGAAAGTTTTCATTTCTTTCACTCCTTTATTTTTTTATGGGATCAACCCAAACCTAATTATATATATACATATATATATCAGTCAAGTCTTTTGGGACAATAATTTAAAGTTTTCGATATGTTATACTTCATAATAGTCCAATACAAAACAAAGGCAGAGAATAGCTCCCTGCCTTTTGCCGCGTTATTTATTATTCATGATTTTACTGTTATTGTCGTACTTACTTTTCTGCTTTATAAGCTTTGTAGAAATGTCTGATATTAATATCTTCCGCCATATAAAGACCGTGTGAGCCGCATCCGCCGTCGATCTCATGTGCGCCGTGGTCCATAGCGAAGCCGACGAAGGAGTTGTGGTTTTTCCAGTGTGTTCTGATGAGGGCATCAAACATCGCATAGCTTTCAACGTTGCAGCGGAGTTCGGAAAGTGAGTTTACGTGTTCCGGACCCCATTTGTGCATGATGCTGTCGTAGTTGCCGTTATAAACCACGATGAAGTCATATTTATCAGAAATGATCGCTTCTGCCGCCTTTGCGTTTACTTCTTCGATTGTCGGATAGAAATAATATTCCATTTCCCTTTCGAGGAAGATCTTTGAGAGTGATGAATCTGCTTCTGCGATGATGACGGGCTTTTTGCCTGCCCTGATGAGGCTGTCGAAGATAGTGTCGATAGTGATGACCGGCTTTTCATACGCAACGATTCCGTGAACTTCCGGCTGTGCGCCTGTATACATAGTTCCGAAGCATACGGGTGTTACGGACGGCATGACAGCGGCGTAAGATACTGCGAGGTCTGTTCTCTGAGTCATTTCCGTGAAAAGGTCGGGATATTTTTCATATATCCATTCAGCAACCGCGTCAGGGTTATACATAAATACTCTGTCTGCCTTTTCCCCGCCGAATACTTCGCCTGCGTATTCAACGATAGCGCTGCACGCGTCATTTGCCTTTTCCGGCTTTTCGATTCCCGCTACTTCCGCGAGAGCCGCGCATAATGTGTCGAGTGAAAGTGTGTTGATCTCTTTTTTCATATTGTTCCTCTTTTTTATATTTTGTCGTAAATACTTCCGCCGATGAATTCGCGGAGAACGCTGTTTGCGTAAATGGTGGTTTCGTCCTCAACGTCCATGAAGAAGCTGAGGTATTTGAGTATTCTTCTCGCCTCGCTGTAATACTCACTCTGACGGCTTACTGCCGTTAAAGTTTCGTGAGAATATTTCTTCAATACTCCAAGTTCATAGAAAAGCGATGAGTTTACCACGAAGTCTGCTTCCCCTGCGTACGGGAAGATATTTTTCTCTTCTCCCCTTCTTACGCTCTGCCACATGGCGATAGTCGCAAGGGCATCATGTCCGCGCTGAACGTTGTCACGGGTGATCCTCCTTACGAGGCGCACATCGCTTGTGGGGATGCGGTTGAGGTTGTCGATATTAAGGTGAGTGAGGTCGTTTATGTATATCTTATACTTATTCTTCCTCGGGATATGGTCCGTCAGCGCGTCGTTCAGTCCGTGGATGCCTTCAATAATGATGGGGCTCTTTTCGTCAACGATGAGTGTCCTGCCGTTACGGATGCTCTTTCCCGTCTTGAAGTCATACACCGGAAGGACAGTTTCCTTTCCTGCCATGAGATCAACGAGGTTTTCGTTGAAAAGCTCAATATCAAGAGCTCTTACAGATTCAAAGTCCGGCTGACCGTATTCATCAAGGGGGGTCTTGTCGCGGTCGATGAAATAATCATCCATCGCGATCGTCACAGGCGAAAGTCCCATCGTCGTCAGGTGGGTCATAAGGCGCTTGGAGGTGGTTGTCTTGCCTGCGCTCGACGGGCCTGCGATGAGGATTATGCGCTTGTTTTCATAATCATCATAAATCTCCCTCGCCGCGTTCATCAGCATCTGTTCGTATCTCGTTTCCGCATATGTGATGAGTCTGACGATGCTGCCGTCCTTTATCTTATTGTTGATGCTTACTATATCGCTTACATCAAACCTCGCGCACCAGCTGTCATAACGCAGCATTTCTTCGAAGAGCTTACGCTGTATCCTCAGCTTTTCCGCAGAGGCGTCCCTTGCGTTTTCGTCCCAGAAGAGGATGCATCCGCCGTCATAATGCACCACGTCGAAAAAGTCGATCTGGTCGGTGTTCGTCAGAAGGCGGGTGTAGAAATATCCGTAAAAACCGCCGACGTTATATAATTTGATCTCGTCCCCCATATATTCCATGAGGTTGCCGCTTGAGAGGTTTTCCACCGCCGCGAGGATCTTCTTTGCGTTTTCGTATGAATAATATTCCGCCCTGATGGGGAGCGCTTTATCCACAAGCCGCTTTATTCCTTTTCTTATCACCTTCACGTCAGACGGACTCATGGGATTTTTGTCCGTAAAGCGGAAATATATTCCGCCTGCGACGGAGAACATGGCTTTCACGTTCTTATCAAGATCCACCGCCGCCCTTGCAAGAAGAAGGCTCAGGGTATTATAAAATATCCTCTCGCCCTCAGGATCGCTTTTGAGCACGGGACGGAGGGTTTCTCCTGCCTTCGGAACATAATCATTCGCCTTTACGTCATTGTCCGCATATACTCCGCAGATCACTTCACCTGCGTCGTTAAAGATATCGATCGCGGTCATATTATCTTCAATGCCGCGTCTTTCGCCGTTTACAATTACCGTTTTCATATATACTCCTTATAAATAACATTATACGCCGTTTTTCATTTTCGTCAAAGGGATTTTGGGAAATTTCGTACCTGCCATCCCCCTGCGGCGCAAGAGTCCGGACGAGGGCACGAATATTTGCGGGCGCCGCCTTCCCCCTTATTCATAAGGGGGACGTCATCGAGCGTCTTTCGCGATGATGACAGGGGGATGCGGGCGTCAGGACACCGTATATCCGCTAAGACCTCCGCGATGCTACTGTCTTAGCTCCATAGGTGTCCCTCCGCCCTGTTCCGCTGAAATGGGATTTCAGCGGTTTGTGAGTAAGTGGAACATCTTTATCTCCCCCCACTCCCTCTTTTTATAAGCCCCTCATCCGTCGGTTCCTCCGACACCTTCCCCACGGAGGGGGGAAGGTATTTACTCATGTTTCGGAACATCCGCCCTTCCCCGGCCTTGTGCGTATCGCATCCCCCTTTATCCCCCTTATCCTAAGGGGGACGGACGCGGCTCTCTTAGAATAAGGGAGCTGTCACAGAGTGACTGAGGGATGGGTATGATACGCAGAAAGTATACAGGTGCGTGTGTCCCACAGCGTTCGTGGTTCATCCCCATTTCCCCCACTCTTTACATCTCACCCATCCCCCTGATGACTGCGTCATCTTTCCCCCTTATCCTAAGGGGGACATTACATATTCCCCTTCTCTTCCTCCATATGAAGATATACTTCCAGCTTCTCGAGATAATGAATGGGATAACGCAGATTCTGCTCTATCCTGAGTTCTTCGTTGAATATATCTCTCGGTATGGACTTCCTGCCGCCGTTTTTGGCAATGTCCCAGTATTTCTTTATGGTATCAAACTCTAAAATATAAGTGGTGTCTTCGTCTGTAAAATGAACGAGCATAAACGAAAGCCCGCCCTGTGAACGGAACTTCTCCATAAAGGAGATCTGATGCTCGTGGATGTTTGCGACGGGAAGACTTTTGAGCCTTGTCTCCTTCGCATCAAAACATACGGGGATCCCCTGTACGTTGCCTACGTAGTCAACGGTACTCTTCCTGTCAAAATACGCAAGCGTTATTACCCTCTTTTCCTCCGACAGCTCCACGGGAGTTATGGAAGTGGGGATCTTCTGTATTACGGCGAGATCGTCGTCGTAATACGCCTGATTGGTCAGGTTTATCATTTCTTCAAATCCGCTTCCGCGGAGTCCTCTTCTCATATATTCACCAAAACACAAGAAGCACTCTTGCGAGTGCTTCCACAGGGCTTTGCACCCTATAAATCCGTATTTATATTCTGACTGCCGCATTATGCGGCTTTTTTCATTATGCGTCCAGCTTGCCGCTTGAACCGAGGACGTTGCGCATCTTGTGGGCAACCATGTCCTTGATAGCTGTTCTGCCTTCTTTTAAGTATGTTCTCGGGTCGAATACTTCCGGCTGTTCAACGAGAACTTTTCTGATTGATCCCGTCATCGCAAGACGGAGGTCTGTGTCGATATTGATCTTCGCAACGCCCATCTTTGCTGCCTTCGCGAGCATTTCTTCCGGAACGCCCTGTGCGCCGGGGATATTTCCGCCGTACTGATTGCATGCTTCGACGAACTGCTTCGGAACTGACGATGCGCCGTGAAGAACGATGGGGAAACCCGGCATGAGTGTCGTGATCTTTTCGAGTCTTTCATAATCAAGACGCGGTTCGCCTTTGAATTTGTATGCGCCGTGGCTTGTGCCGATTGCGATTGCGAGGCTGTCTACGCCTGTTCTTTCAACAAATTCCGCTGCCTGATCCGGATCTGTGAAGAGCGCGTCTTTTGCTGCTACATTCACATCGTCTTCGATTCCTGCGAGTGTTCCGAGCTCAGCTTCCACAACAACTCCTCTTGCGTGTGCGTATTCAACAACGCGTTTTGTTTCTCTGATGTTTTCTTCGAAGGGAAGCTTGCTTGCGTCGATCATTACTGATGAGAAGCCGTCTTCGATGCATGATGCACATACTTCGAAGCTTTCGCCGTGGTCAAGGTGTAAGACTACATCAAGACCCGTGTCGATCATAGCCGCTTCAACGAGTTTCATGAGATATGCAGGCTTGGCGTATTTTCTTGCGCCGGCTGATACCTGCAGAATAAGCGGAGAACGTTCCTGCAATGCCGCATCCATGATGCCCTGAATGATCTCCATGTTGTTGACGTTGAATGCTCCTACCGCATATTTGCCTTCAAGAGCTTTTTTGAACATTTCGGTACTTGTAATAAGAGCCATATTTTACCCCTTTTCCGTTTTTCGGCGTTGCCGTTATATATTATAAGGTATCCTTCATAATAAGGTTCCCTCATAATTATCTTTACAGTTCGACTGAACCTTCCTCAAGCTCCCTTTCGATCTCCTTTGACATAAGGACGAGCTGGAGGGTGTTGTCCGAATCCTTGAATTCGGTGAAATTCTTGAAATATCTCTTTACGGCTTCCCTCTTGCCCTGCTTTCCGAGGGTATTGAGATTTTCCAGGATCGCGTCGATGATCTCTGTCTTTCTTGTAAAAAGCCTCTGTGCGTCGGCGATCTCGTCGCGGATGGTGCCCATCTCCCTGTCCAGTTCATGGACGGTCTTTGCGGCGATGACAAGACGCTCTTTGAGTTCTCCCGGCATCTCGTCGCGGTATTTATAATTCAGCGAGTGCTCTATGGTCGCCCAGAAGTCCATGGCGAGAGTACGCAGCTGGATCTCCGCAATGATGCTCTCAACTCCGCGGATGGTGTTCACGTCGTATTCCACGATAAGGTGGACGCTTTTGTATCCGCTTGGTTTGGGATTTTTGAAATAATCCTTCCGTTCGATGATCTTCATGTCGCTCCTCGTCGCGATGAGCTTTGCGAGAAGCTCGATGTCCTCTTCGAACTGCGTCACGAGCCTGATTCCGGCGATGTCCGCCATTTTATATGCGATCTCGTCGAAGGTGATGTTTTTGGTGTGCATCTTTTCCATGATGCTGTTGACGCTTTTGAGACGCTTGGATATATAATGAATGGGACTGTATTCCCCACGCTTTATGTATTCATCTCTCAGAAGCGTGAATTTAAGGGCCATTTCTTCCACGGCCTGATCGTAAGGCAGTAAAAAATCATCCCAGTCCATGTCTGTCTGTATCATGTGTCACCTCCGTATTATTCCCGCATTAAGCTCTGAACCTGCCCATGCCGCCTGTATTTCCGTCAGAGTAATTTATTCCCTGAATTATGCCGTTTTGTGTCATATATTCTCTCAGTCCGTCTTCCACCACCCAGTGGCTCCTGCCCCAGTTCTCAAACAGGGCAGTTTCGGAAGATACCCTTCCCGTAAGGCGGGAAATTGCAATGTCGGGCTTTAAGTTTGCGAGGAATGAGGATGTGCGGATGAAATATTCTTCCATGTCCGGCATTTCAAATTCCCCGTTTTTGTACATCTCCCCGATGACAGTCCCGTCTTCGATATAGAGAGTGTGGATCTTTACGCTGTCGCCGTAACCGCAGAGGGCGCTTATCATCTTTGCCCCGTCGATGAGATCATTCTCGGTGTCCCACGGAAGGGTGGATATCATATGCGTGCATACATTAAATCCGTAAGATTTTATGAGGATAACGCTTTTGACATAATCCGAAAGGGTATGTCCGCGGTTTATCTTCTCAAGGGTGCGCTCGTTTACACTCTGCAGCCCAAGCTCGATGGTTATTCCCACAGAATATTTTTCCTTTATCTCCTTCAGAAAATCGAGATATCTCTCATCAATGCAGTCCGGCCTTGTGGAGATGCTGAGCCCCACGATGCCGTCCGTTGCGTTCACCGCAGTATTAATCATGCCCTTAAAGATATCTAAGGGCATGTATGTATTGGTGTAACTTTGAAAATATACGTCAAACAGCTTCGCCCCGTAACGGGGTCCGATGTATTCTTTGTTTTTTATTATCTGTGAAGAGATCTCCACAGTGTTTTCGTGTGCTTCATGGGAAGATCCTTTTTCCGAGCAGAATATGCATCCGCCGTACCCCTTCGTTCCGTCACGGTTGGGGCAGCTTACAGCATAATTCACCGGAAGCTTGTAGACCTTCTGTCCGTATAAAGCCTTTTGCAGGTCGGAGTATTTAAAATACAGTCCTTCCATTAAAGATTGATAACGTTGATGCCGTCAAGGCAGATGCCTTCAACATCTTCCGCATTCATCGTCATGTAAATTTCAACTTCGTTTGCAACGGGTTTGATGATGTTGAGAAGAGCTTCAACACATCCTGAGCATTTAGCTCCGACGATTCTGTATACGTTATCGACATATACTCTGTTGATGTCGTAGTTACCGTTTAATACTCCTGAGATGAAACCGAAAAATTTGTCACGGTTGTCAATTCCCACTTCTTTGGCGTTAAGGAATCTGATCTGAACGTCGATTTCTCTGCGGTGGTTATCAGAACGGTCGATATAAACGATGAGACCGTCAGTTGTTTTAAGCTCATTGTTTGCCATTTCGATAAGTTTCTGTGTTTTTCCGCTTCCGTTAGCGCCAAGAATTAAATTTATCATTTTAAGTCACCTCTTGATTTGATTTTTTAGGTTTGGGCTTATTATACTATAAAATCCGCCCAAAGGGCAACAATTTATTAAAATAATTTTATTTCTTTTTTCGGAAAATATACACCCGTGCGATATTGCAAAAATAACCCGTATATGGTAAAATCTATCGGATCGGAGGATTGTATGTCAAAGTTAAAATTTGTTTTAAATAAAATGAAGACCATGAACTACAGAAAAATGCTCGAAAGGGCAAAGGAAGTGGCAAAGAAGAGCGGAAAGCTCAGGATCGTCATCTTCTTTGATATGATATACTGCGGATTCAAGTATCAGGCAGGATATGAAGATTATGTTCTCTTCAATTTCCACGAAGTGCCCCGTTCAAAGCGCTCCACATACCTCACCCGCGGCGGCAACAACATAATAATCAATACCCTCAACGACAAAATGTACAGAAGCTATTTCGACGACAAGGCGAAGTTCCTGAATAATTTCACGGAATACGCAAAGAGAACGTATTTCGACCTCAGAAGAGCATCAAAGGATGACTTCATCTCATGGGCAAAGACTCAGGAAACGTTTATTGCGAAAGTCATCGACGGTGACGGCGGAAAAGGCGTAAACAAATTCACCGTTTCCCTCATCGAAGACATGGATAAGCTTTATACGGAGCTCATCAGGAATAATATGTTCATCGTGGAAGAAACTGTCATCCAGAACGAAAAGATGTCTTCCCTCAACCCGTCTTCGATCAATACCATAAGGGTATATACCGTATATAACAAAAATACCGACACAGTCGCTATTCCGTTCTCTTTTGTCCGCATCGGCAGAGGCGGATTTGTGGATAATTACCACTCAGGCGGCATGACATCAAAGATCGACGTGGAAACGGGAAAGATCCTTTATAACTGCTCAGACCGCAACAACGATGTCTTCGAAACGCACCCGATTACGGGAGTGAAGTTCGTTGGTTTTGAGATTCCCATGTGGGAAGAAGTCAAGAGTATGTGCCTTTCTGCCGCACGCAAGTTCCCGCAGATCGGTTATGTAGGCTGGGACGTTGCCCTCACCCCCACAGGCGCCCTTCTCATCGAAGGAAACGCATATCCCGGTTATGACGTTCCGCAGAACCCGCTTTTTCTTCCGGACAAGATCGGCATCAAACCGATCCTCGAAGAAATGACAGGACTGAAATTATAAGATACACAAAACAGCGTGAGAATTCCTCATGCTGTTTTTTTATTTGAAACGGTGATGGTATTCATCCCATCTCCCGCACTTCTTCGCCCGGAATCCCCCGTCGGCTCCGCCGACACCCCCTTTGGCTACGCATCCCAAAGGGGGCAAAAAACGTGCCTGCATCTGTAACACGTTCCCCATCGACACTTACAGATCGATCTCTTAGTATCGATGCACACACCTTTAAAGATCATCTCGCTCTTTTGGCCCCCTTGAACTTCGGTTTAAGGGGGTGGCAGTGCGCACGCACTGACGGGGGATGAGGGCGTCAGAGCATCCGTTCCGGAGCCGGTTCGTGGAACATCCCTATCTCCCTGACCCTGTGTATATCGCATCCCCCTTTATCCCCCTTATCCTAAGGGGGACGGACGCGGCTCTCTTAGAATAAGGGAGCTGTCACAGAGTGACTGAGGGATCGTTGAAACAAGAGAGCGTGTCGAATCCTGCGTGTTCCGAAACGTTCGTGGAACATCCCCATCTCCCTGACCCTGTGTATATCGCATCCCCCTTTATCCCCCTTATCCTAAGGGGGGACACTATCCGAAACCGATCCTGAGAAAATGCCTGCGAAAAATATCCGGATTATTAGAATTTGATTAAATTTCTTGACCGCAAAGATAATGTATATTATCATATAATTGCAAGAATATTTAATCATTTTACACACGGGAGGACATTATGAAGATCGTTCTGGCAATCATCGCAGTTCCGGCGGCGATAATCTCGTATTTTATAATAAAGACCATGATCAGAAGGAGCAGGAAAAACAAACTCAGGGACTCTTATATAAAGCTCCCTGCGGAAATGGTGAATTATGTCCACCCCACCACAGGCGTAGGGTCATATTTCCTGAAGATGCTGTATGTCCACCCGAAAGACAATAAGAAGCGCTACTGCCTGACAGAGCCAATAATGCGCGATGTGTTGTCAAAGGGAGATGTGTCATTTGAATATGAATACGAAATGTACGTCCACCCTGACGACCCGAAATGTTATTATGTTGATATCAGTAAGTACGTAAAGGATTATCCGACCTTTGAAGAATGGATAAAAAGGTGAGATCATGACCGGGGAGAAATCAATAAAACAGAAAATCAAAAACGACAGTAATCTCGCGAACAAGATGTGGTGGAGCATGATCATCTCCGTCATAATTCTGATCGCAGCCTCCATGATCATGTATCCGCCTGATGAATCTTATGCAAGGCTTTTTCGGGAAGCGCCGATGGAATACCGGATCGCGCTTTCGGTATGTCTGTTTGTTATTTCCGCAGTAATGCTTGTCAGGTTCATATTTTTCATATTCCTGAGAAAGAAAAACAATGCAAAGATCGCAAACATAAAATCAACGGGAATACGCGTCACGGGTAAAGTCGAAAACATAATCGAAAAAGGCATTTCAGTAAAATATAAACTCGCAGTGTCTTACACTGCCCCGAATTCCGCTGAAAGAAGAACCGTCTGTTCTCCTCTTCTCAATAAAGACCCGCGGCATTATACGGACGTCGGAAAAGATATCCCCGTATACGTTTCGGCAAACAACGACCATAATATTTATATAGACATTACGGACTGAGGGAGGCAAATATGAGAATGAAGATAAAAAGCGACGAAACGCTCTCCGAACAATCCCTGAGGTTTTTACTTCTCGGAACAGCCGCAATTATCGCCTCATGGGATATAGCTGAAGGATTTGTATATTTTCTCGGAAGAAGTAACGTTTCCTCCGCAAGATATGCAATATGCGCCCTCGGTGCGGTTTTCATCATCCTTGCGGGAATGTTTCAGATGCTGAGAAGGATAAACAAAAACAATATCTCCAATATTCTCATCGACGGTTACAAGATGCAGGTGAAAGTCGTCGGATACGAAAAGCGCGGGATCTTTTTCCCGAAACATATGATAAAAGTATCATACGCATTTTCTTCCGATCAGTCCGACAAGACATTCCTCACCTGCCCCACCCACGAAAGCATATCCCACCTTCTGCCGTTGGGAACACAGCTTGATATGTACGTCGATGCGGCAGACGAGAGATATTATTATATCGACCTGACGAAATACCATAAGGAAGAACCACTCATTAAAGAGATCATCTCATCATTAAGACCGGGATCCGGTACCGGTAATAAAGAAATAAAAAGTAAGGAGAGAAG
This sequence comes from Eubacteriaceae bacterium, assembly GCA_017531485.1. Classification (GTDB taxonomy): domain Bacteria; phylum Bacillota; class Clostridia; order Eubacteriales; family Anaerofustaceae; genus SVCP01. Next base: position 25,760 of record JAFXKY010000006.1, read on the forward strand.
AAAGATGAAACTGCACATCATGAACGACGAAACGCTGTCGGAACTCGGAATGAAATGTCTTTACACAGCCCTTGCGGGAACGATCTTCGCCAAGAGTATCATCTCAGGAATCAGCAGAGGACTGGACGTTATGCTGCATTATTATGAAGGCACGACTTATAACGCGGTTGCGGCGGTAGTCATTACCGTCATCGCACTGTTTTATCTTTCGTTCATCATCGTTCAGCCGATCAGAAAGATAAACCGCCGCAATATGCAGGAGATCATGGAAAACGGAAAGCGCTCACAGGTAAAGGTGGTGGAACATTTCAAAAAAGGCATCTTCCACCCGCGCCACAGAATGAGATGCGTTTCCCTGACAGACCCGACAAAAGAATACCCCACGGGGAAAAATATCGAAACGTATATGTATAAAGTCCCAATCGGCACGATCCTCGAACTTTATACGGACAGGGATGACGAAAGTTATTATTATGTAAATACCCTTTCCCTCGATACGGAACCGACATTAAAAGAGATGAGAGAAATGATGAGGAGATGATATGAAGATAAAAGGCGACAGCTATTACGCACAGCGCCGCGCAGACAGCCTTCGCGGTGCGGCGGCAAGCCTCGCGATGATAATTGCGGTGTTTGCGTTCTGCAACGTATTTTTCATGGTGTATGAAGACAAAGCCCTGATCTCCGTCGTCGAGGAAGTGACGGAAGAATACATTATCGTCAACAGCGGAATATATTATTACGAAACGCCGAGACTTCATATCCCCAAAACGGACAACACTCCGTTTGTGTTCAAGATGATGCCCGTCATAAACTATACGGCAAAGGACGGCATATACAAAATATTCACCCTCCCGTTTTATCTCGGGTGTATGTTTCTTATGTTGTCCGTATACTTCACAGTCCGCTTCTTTAAGACCATCTCTCAGAGAAAGGCGGAAGCAAAGATAAGGGAAAACATACTTCAGTACGGATCAAGGCTGGACGGAGAGTATGTTGCCATAGAAAAACTGAAGGGCATAAGGAATTTCAGGATAAAGGTCGCAGAAATAAACCCGATAACAAAGGAAGAGAGATATTTTTATTCCACCACCCTGAATTTCGACCCGAAGCTGTTTATTCCGGAAATAAAAAAGATAACCATACACTTCGATCCCAACGATCCTGAAGCGTACATAGTGGATTTCCACGGCGCGATTCCACATAACGAGCATCTTTATTATAATTAGGAGCATATCATGAACAAAATAAAGAAGGTATATCCCGACGGGTATTACGAAGCAAAGCTCAGCCGCGCGGGAAAGCCCGTATTCATCTTTTCGCTGATCGCGGCGGTGTTTCATTTGCTGCTCGACGATATCGCCGGGAATTTATTTCTGCCGGACGTAACAATGATACGATACGCCGCATACGCAGTATTTGCCGTTATCATCATCACGGCATTAATAAATTATCTCCGTCAGAGAAATTTACGCAAGATGAATGCGGAAATGACCGAAGAACTGAGAAACTACGGAATAAGGATCCCCTGCAAGATAACGGAAATAAAGAAAAACGGATTTTTGGAGGAATACGTCATTTACGTTACGGGAGAGATCTCTTACGGCAAAGAGATCACCTTCTCTTCCTGCAAATTCTACAAAAACCCGGGGGATTATCTCAAAGTCGGTGATGACGCGACGGTATATCTCCACCGTGAGCAGAGTGAACTGTTTCATATCGAATATCCCGATACTTTCCCCGTGGACGCGGCAAGATTTTATATTTACTGAAAGGAGAAAACTATGATCCTTACACAGAAAAAGATCTACCGGAGTTACATCCTGAAGGCACGCAGGCGCCGCTTTATTCAGTACAGCCTGTGTTTTCTCGTCATCGCACTCGTCGCAGTGCCGCTTGTAATAACCCTCGCATACGGCTACACAAACGGTAATGCGGCAGACGCAACGGTTGTTTCCATGGCGGGAGAAGCTTTCACAGTCCGATTGCAGCCGCACGGAGCTTCGGGAAATTATTACCGCACGTTTTTAAAGTCAGATGTATTTTTCCCGGTATGGGAAGGAATGAAGCTGATAGTATATTCCTCCGAGCCGTTTTATAAGGGGGCAAAGGCGCATGTGGATCAGCTTATGCCGGTCATGGTCATTCTCACCCTCTGTATTTCGGCGTATTACTTCATAAAGGCTCTTTACTTTATATATCTGAGAAATGAGAACAACAAAAACGTCGCAACGCTTCATACGGAAGGAAAACTGATTTCCTGCGACATAGAAAAGGTCGAAAACAAAAGCCGCATCTTCCGCAATTTCAAAATCCACCTCACCTACACTGACAAACTCGGCAAAGTGCATCACTTCGAAACGGAGAGGTTCTACTTCAACCCGAATCCATATCTCGAAGGAATAAAAAATATGCAGGTATATGTGGATCCTGACAACTATTCAATATACGACATCGTCTTCCCCGCAAGTTTCCCTTCGGACACATGGCACTATTATTATTAAAAACCGGGCAGCACCTGCTGTCCTTTTTATTACCACGATCCCCCTGATGACTGCGTCATCTTTCCCCCTTACTAAGTAAGGGGGATGTCATCGAGCGACTTCCGCGATGATGACAGGGGGATCAGTTCGCGGATCATGGACATATGCAGACATCCTTGCATCTCCACGATCCCCCTGATGACTGCGTCATCTTTCCCCCTTACAAGTAAGGGGGACAAAAAAATCCCCTTAAAAAGGGGATTACGCATCAATTACCATATCTTCATATTTCATCTTCAGATCAGTGTATTCCGCTGTCTTTTCCGCAAGTTCAGTTTTCGCCCTGTCAAGAATTGCGGATACTGTACTCCTGAAATTCCGCGTCGTTTCATTTACTGCCTGAATGTCCCATAAAAGACTTCTGTGCCCGTAAAACAGCTCCCATGCAGGATCTTTGAAGGAATACATCTCCATGTCGAGTTCTATTTCCGTGACCCCTTCAAACCCTGAATCAACAAGCTTTTCATTTAAGATACCGACCATCTCTCCAACCTTCGGCGCAATTTCATATACCGCGTTTGTCGCAGTGTCGCGACCGTCGATCTCCGACCATGTGGCTTTGTTCTTTCCGCCTCTCGTGCATCTCTCCGCCCAGTATTCCGCTTCATCCATATTCTTCAGAAGCTCGTCCGTGACCGAAAGGGTCGTTTCTGTGTGCGAGATAAGATCCGCGAGATATTCCATGCGCGAGGAGAGAATTTTCATGTTTTCTTCCATAAGAATAAATTCCCCCATGTCCCTGCCGGTGGAACCGAGCATGCGGCGCTTGTCGGAAATCAGGGTATTATATTCCTCCGTCATCATAAGTAATTCCCTCAACTCCTCTTCCTTGCGGGAGATATTTATTTCGATGTTGTTCAGCTCATAAACCGCCATATTATAGCGGCTTTCTGCGTCATACATCTCTTCTCTCTCTTTTTCGAGCTTCTCTTCTTTCCTTCCGACGAGGGAATGAAAAAATGAAGAGATGTTTCCGCCTTCATAACTTTCCACATCGCTTCTCTCCTTGTCGCGGAGGTTGGAAAGTATCCTTACGTTTTCCTCAGCAGGAAAAAGCTTCTCTTTTGCAGATGCGAGGGCTTCGCGCACTTCATCTATGGTATATACCTTATATCTGAGTTCCTTCAGACGGTCGTTATGTTCGTAAATCATCTCATTCCTCCTTCAGATTTATTACAGCGTATTCAAACCTGTCCTTTATATTTTCATATTCCTCATTCTTCATATCAAGAATTTCCTTCGCGGCAGAAAGATTATCACTTATCCCGTCACGGAAAATAAGAAAATCATCATAAAACCGCTTTATGTTGTCAAGATAATATTCATCCACCTTACGCGGCTCCGTAATAAGATCCGATCTGAGTCTCACCATATCCACCTCGCTCCAGTCAAAGTCCGGAACCGAAGGGACGGAGAAATAATTCTCCATGCGGCTTTTCAGTTCGTCATAATGCTCTGTCATCTCCCCGACATATATCTTTACGTTGTCAAGGTAAATATCCCTCGATCTTCTGTTTGCTTCATCAGAACGGCTGAAACCCTCTACGCACCAGCGGGCAACTTTAAGGCACCCTTCAAACTCCCTGAAAACGTGATTTAATTTCTCAAGGACCTTCCCTGCGGCATATACCGCTGTTTCAAAATATTCTGCTTCTGCCGAAAGAAGATTCATCTTCTCTTCAAGGGATTTTATTTCCTCCGCCTTATCCATAGTACCTTCTCTGATCCGCGAAAGTTTTTCGGAAAACAGCCTGTCGTACTCCTCTTTCTTCCCTTCGAGAATTGTGAGATTTTCCCTCATCGCAATTATTTCTTCCCTGAGAATATTCATCCTTCCGAGGGCAGATTCGTACTCCTCTTTCGCCGAATCGGCCTGCTGTCTTTCTCTTTTGAGATCCGCTTCTTTCGTTCCGAGGATCCCGCTTATGAAACTTCGGAAATTTCCCTTTTCGAACTTCTCCGCTTCCCGCGTTTCTTTCCGGAACGCTGAAAACAGCCCGTCCGTATTATCTGAGAGGATCTCATATTCCCTCTCTGCCTTTTCAAGCCGCAGGCGGATATCTTTTATTTCATCCGTCTGTCTTTTCAGCTCCGAAAGATATTCATTCATCCTATTCCCCTTTCAGCTTTGAAGAGATGATCATTTCTTCAAGCTCGCTTTTCAGCCTTGCGGCTTCCCCGATAAGGTATTCCTTCTCCTTGTCGAGGACCATCAGTATGTCCGTGATCCTTCCGTAAAGCTCCTCGACCTCTTTTTGTGCCTTTGAAGCATTTTTCCCCTGAATCAGTTCGGAGAACACCCTGTAATAAACATCGGGGATCTCTTCAAATCCTCCCACTTTGCCACTCATCTTCACATCCCGAAGCTCCGCACGGAACGCGCTGAGGGAAACCTGAAACTCTCTGGCAAGTCTGCCTGCCTTTTTCATTTCGTAGAACGGGCTTCGGTGTGCCGACGGTCCGGAACCTAAAAATATGCCGATAATCTCTACGATGCTGTCCATGCTCATATCCGAAAGCACCCATGAAAGCCTGTTGCCTGTTTCCTTCGCTTTGTTTCCGAAGGTAATGGCCTCCCTGATCTCCGGAAGACGGGAAGTCTCGATGTCGGTTATGGCATTTTCCGCTTCAATGATCTTCGAAGCCACCTCATCCCCGTAAGACACCACATATTTTTTCTTTATTTCCAGCATCCTCCGAAGATCCTCGTCCGTTTCCGTTATGGAAAGATATTCTTCCTGCACTCTCTCCACTTCCCTGCATGCATCTTCGTACTTTACCCTTGCCGCTTCCTGTCTGAGGAGAGCATCCGCCGCCTCGCGTTTTTCCTTCTCAAGGCGCTCGTCGCCCTTTCCGATGATGCTCAGCAGGCGGTATAAAAAGCTGTCTTCATATTTCTCAACGTCGCCTTCCTCCCGCTCAAGCGCAAAGGACGCCACCCGCAAATTGCTTTTCTCATTTTCCATCTGTGCGAGAAGATCTTTCAGCACGCGCTCGAGATGCTTCTTTCTCGCAAGGTTTTTCTTTATTTCAACAAGCCTGTCGTCAAATATGTATGCCATGATAATCCCTTTTTGTCCTTTTTTATAATTATATCATACTTCCCTTCCGTAACATAAAAAAACGGCGAAATTTCGTCATTTCACCGTTTGAAATTTATCTTTTTTTCTTTTTCACTGACTTCACGATAACGCTTACGGTCAGTATCATCACGATCACTACTGCCGCCATGATGACGCCCGTAACGGGAGAGAGTTCAAACACAAACCCTGTCTTCAGCCCTTCCGTTGTGATATTATCCTGCGTTTCATACTCAAACGTCCTGCTTCCGAGATACGTGCCTTTCACCTTCGCCGTAACGGAATATTCGTTTAATTTCTTCATATCCGCTTCGTAGTCGATGAATATCATCTTCTCAAGATCCGCAGAGGTGAGAGTGTGGTATGTAGTGGAAGCGCCGCATTTTTTGGTGATGAGAACTTCTTCCACTGTTCTCGTGCCTTCGAGGGCGGTAATGTTTTCGATTCCGCCGAATGTGATGGCAGGCTTCTGAGACTCCCCGTCAAGAGCGATCGTAAGGGCAAGCTCGTCATACTGCATCTTATGCATAAACGCTTCTTCGCCCATGTGTTCCGTGAGGGTGAGGATGATATCGCTGTCCGCATTTTTGTCGATGTGGTTCATAGAGATGTCAAGAACAGCCAACGACGGCATATCCGCAAGCTCGTGAGGAATCTTTTCAAGCTCATTGAAACTCAGAAACATCGCGCTGAGTTTTTCAAGGGAAAAGACTTCCTGTGGAATACTCTTTATCTTATTGTTGCTCAGGTCGATCTGCACAAGATCCTTCATGCTTCCGATGCCTGCAGGGAAAGAAGTCAGTTCGTTTCCTTCGAGGTTTATTACCGTCAGCCCCGTAAAGCCCGAAAGATCAGGCAGCACCGTCAGGTTGTTGTTGGCAACGGCGAGGGATGTGAGCGAAGAAAGAACCGAAATTCCTTCAGGAAAACTTTCAAGCTCATTCTTCGAAACGCTGAGGGTCTGAAGCGCTCCAAGCGGCGTCATATCCGGAAGGGATTTAAGGAGATTGTTTTCCATATAAAGCTCTTCAAGGGAACTTTTCTCCCCGAAGCTTTCGATACTCGTTATCTCATTGTCGCTCAGGTTCAGGCTCTTCAGTCCGTCGAGTTCGAAAATGAACGACGGAACGTTCGTCAGGTCGTTTCTTGAAAGGTCGAGGACTTCCAGCTTATAAAGATCCTTTATCGGCTCGATCTGCACATCCATGGAGATGAGATTGTTGCCGGCATAAAGCTTTTCCAGATTTATGGCATACTCAAGCCCCTTTAAGTCCTTGATGTCGAGGTGAGATATATCAAGGGTGGTGGGAAGGTGATAAAGCATATCAAAGACGGTGATGACTCCCCCGTCGGAAATTCCCAGATTGTCCCGAAGCGCCGCCCTCAGGCTCGCATCAGGCACTTCAACCACTTTTGAATACCACTTCTCAAGCTCTGCCGCATCTGAATCGAAAAGGCTGTAAGACGGATCATACAACGCCCTTTCGGGACCCTCCGCAGAAAAAGCCGAAAGCGGGAAGAGTATTATTCCCGCTATTACGACCAAAAGTAATATTTTCTTTTTCATCTTCTCAGAATTTAGCATTCTTGACGGTTCTCGGGAACGGGAGGACGTCACGGATGTTCTTCATGCCCGTGATGTACATGATCGCCCTTTCAAATCCGAGGCCGTAACCTGCGTGTTTGACTCCGCCGAAACGACGAAGCTGTAAATACCAGTCAAGGGGTTCTTCGTGCATACCCATTTCCGCCATTCTCTGAGTAAGAACGTCATAACGTTCTTCTCTCTGGCTTCCGCCGATGATTTCGCCGATGCCCGGAACGAGGCAGTCAACAGCCGCAACAGTCTTTCCGTCGTCGTTCTGACGCATATAGAATGCTTTGATGTCTTTCGGGTAATCCGTTACGAAAACAGGAGCCTTGAAGTACTGTTCCGTGAGGTATCTTTCGTGTTCTGACTGCATATCAAGTCCCCATGATACGGGATATTCAAACTTCGCGTCAGACTTGAGAAGAATGTCGATAGCTTCTGTGTATGTTACTCTTCTGAATTCGGAATTTGCAACGCCTTCGAGTCTTGAAATGAGGTCTTTGTCAACGAAGTTGTTGAAGAATACCATTTCATCCGGAGCGTTTTCGAAAACGTAGTTGATGATATATTTAAGCATATCTTCAGCGAGAGCCATGTTGTCATTAAGGTCGGCAAAAGCGATTTCCGGCTCGATCATCCAGAATTCTGCCGCATGGCGCGCTGTGTTGGAGTTTTCCGCACGGAATGTGGGGCCGAATGTGTAGATGTTTCTGAAAGCGTGTGCAAATGCTTCGCCCTGAAGCTGACCGCTTACCGTAAGGAAAGCTTCCTTTCCGAAGAAGTCTTTTGAGAAATCAACAAGGCCTTCTTCAGTTCTCAGCGGTTTTTCGGCGTCGAGTGTTGAAACTCTGAACATTTCGCCTGCGCCTTCTGCGTCAGCGGTCGTGATGATCGGAGTATGAACGTATACGAATCCTCTTTCCTGGAAGAATTTGTGGATAGCGAAAGCGATGAGTGAACGTACTCTGAATGTTGCCTGGAAGGAGTTTCCTCTCGGACGGAGGTGTGCGATCTCACGCATGTTTTCGAAAGACATTCTCTTTTTCTGAAGCGGATAGTCAGTATCGCATGCGCCGAGGAGCTCTACCTTATTTGCCTTGATCTCGAATTCCTGCTTTGCGTCAGGTGTGAGAACGAGAGTTCCCGTTACTTCGATTGCTGAATAGATAGTATATTTCGTTACTTCCGCATAATTTTCGATGCCTTCAGCTTCGATAACTACCTGAACGTTTCTGAATGCTGTGCCGTCGTTGAGTTCGATGAATCCGAACGCGTTTGATGAACGGATGGTCTTTACCCATCCCTGAATAGTTATTGTTGTATTGTCAAGTTCATGTGCTTTATTGTGTAATTCTTTTACTGTAAGCATAATACTCACTCCCTAAAAGTTATTTACGGGTATTATACCAAATATCACAAAAAAAATATAGTCAATTTGCAAAATATGTGAATTTCTCATCAAATTTCCGCATCCCCGTCAATTTTATTCCGTTACAACGCCGTTACACCTTGGAAATCCCCCTTCTTTGTGGTATAATTTCATATGGTTTACAACAGTATTCCCCCAAAACGATAAGAAACAGTTACGGCTGAAATGAAATACGACAAAGGAGATCAGTCATGATCATAATACTCGACGGTCCGGACGGAGCCGGCAAGACAACCCTCGCTAAATTACTCGAACAGTCCCTCAGAAATGAAGGATACGATACCCTCTTTACCTGCGAACCGACAAAAACCCCTTACGGTCAGGAGATCAGAAGGATCCTTGCAGGCGGAACGGAAGAAGAAAAGAAAGACCTCACGAAGATGTTCGTCCGCGACAGGGCACAGCATGTGGAAGATATGAAAAAGTGGTCTTCGGAAGGAAAGACAGTCATCTCCGACCGTTACAGATATTCAACGGTAGTATATCAGCATCTTCAGGGAGAAGACACAGATGAACTCATCGCCCTCAACCGCGATTTTCCCTCCCCGGACATTACATTTATCGTAACCACCGACGACGTGGAAGTCCTTCTTTCAAGGATCACCTCCCGCGGTCAGGCCCTTGACTTTTTCGAAACAAAGAATAACCTCACAACAGCCATTGAGGAATATTCAAAAATGAAGGAATATTTCCCGTCTGACAACATCATCTTCCTCGACTGCTCAAAAGCTCTCGAAGAAAACGTTTCGGTCATGACGGACATAATAAAGGAATGGAGCAGAAGATGAAAAAAAGACTGACGGCAGTATTTCTGATACTGTGTCTGATCCTGCCTGTTTTCAGCACTGTCTTCGCTTCCGACCCTTCCTCCGGCACGGAAGAACCAAAGACGGACTACACAAAAAACGAAAGCCTTCTTATTTCATACACCTTAAACGCCGACGGAACGGTGCAGGTAGTGGAAAGGTGGAGCGTATACTGCGACGGCGTTCCCGGAGTCTTCACCACAAGTCTTTATACTCAGGAAGGCACCACCATCAGCGACGTCAGGGTCTTTGACGACAACGCAAAGGCATACGTCCGCATCTTCGGTTCAAAAGACAAGAATATGAAAGCGGACATCTTCACCGTCAGGGCGAGCGAAGACGACACTGTTCAGACACTTAATATCTACAACGAAACGACCGACGACACTTTCAATATCAACATCTCATACATCCTCTCAGGCGCCATAACGAGCTATGCGGATTTCGGTGTTTTTGAATATACCGCCATCGACGAAAGACGCCTTACGGAAGAGATGCCTGAGATCCTCGTGAATATGATCACTCACCGTGATCTCGAAAAGTTCAGCGACTTCCGGTTAAGCGTATATTCAAACGTTGAATCGGAGATCTCCCCCGTGAACAAATCCCAGACGGACGCTTCTTTTACGAACGTCCCCGCAGGAACGGAGATCGCCTTCAAGGTCACCCTTCCGGTTGATCTTTTCCCGCAGAACCCGCTGACGAATCCGGAATATATCGGCGGAAGTCAGGACCATGAAAAGCCGAACTTTTCATACATCATGCCGGAAATATGGAAGATCTTCACTCCTTCGCTACTATTCCGCATCGACGTAATGACGACAGTCCGCACCGTCCCCGGAGGATGGGCGGGAATAGTGATGGTGATGCTGAGCCCTGTTGTGATACTCATCTTTATCACCGTCTTCAGCCGCCGCAGCGCCGCCAAGGCAAGGACGAAAAGACCTTTCCGTTCGCAGTTCCGAAAGAGATATCTCGATCATTATCCCGATGATACTTCCTACGCACAGTGCGCAAGGCTTCTGTATCTCTCAAAAGCCCGCCACATCGACCGCCCGAAGTATTACGCTTCCACGATCCTCTCCCTTTATTCCAAAGGATATATCTCCATTTTGTCCACAAAACGCGGAATAAGGATCAGGCTCATTTCAAGGGACGACGAATATAACCTTCTCAGCCACGAACGACTTCTGCTGATCTTCCTCGAAGAAGCTCTCGGAGAAAAAAAGGAAGGAGATATGGCGGAGATCTCGGAATATATGTTTTATAACTGCGACAAGGTGCATACTCTTGACGACTCCGTGAACGCACTTTTAGACGACAGCCTCATTGAAATGGGACATATCGTGTATGAAAGCGACAATATGATATATAATAAGGTCACTTCCAAACTCAATAAGGTAAGCGTCGTTATTTATTCCGTCGTTATGCTTATCTTTGCGGCAATATGTAACTTCATGTTCATCATGGGCATGGGCAAAGGCTTCCTCGTCCTTGCGCTGTTCGTTCTCGGAATAGTGCTTATCCTCACTTCAAGCAAGACCCCGCAAAAGAGCATTACCCAGAAAGGCGAAGACTCAGCCGCAAGATGGGATGCTTACGCGAGATTTCTGAATGAAGCGGAAAGACTCATAAAGGAAGATGATATCCACGACAGAAAAGACAAAGAGAGTATGTTTTTGTATGCGGTGGCGTTTGACGTAAACAAGCGCGCGCTGAGATACCTCAATTTCCTTTACCCGTGGATTGGCGAAGACAACGACGAGATTGTCCTGACGGGAACAGCGGAAGGACAGAAATATTCAATATGCGTTTCAAGACTTCTGCAGTTCATGGACGAGTTTGAGAAAATGACAGAAAACTGCCTGAAGCTTTACGAAAGCGAAAAGGGCCCGTTTTATAAACAAAAGTCCCGTAAGCGCATCCGCGACTTCATGCAGGAAAAGCGGAATTCTCAGGTTCAGATCGAAAACAAAAAAGATAAGGACGAACTGAAGATCGTATGACAAACAGACCACCAATCACGGTGGTCTGAAATAATTTGCGGAAAAATGAAAAATCACCTATGGTAAGGTATTGCTCGTGACGCAGCGTAATGATGTAAGATATGCCCGAAAGGAGGTAAGCTATGTCAAAATACACAACCGGAGAGATCGCAAAGCTCGCGGGAGTGACGGTACGGACCGTTCAGTTTTACGATTCCAAAAACATCCTCTCCCCTTCGGAACTCACGGAAGGCGGCAGAAGGCTTTATAACGATGATGACCTGACAAAGCTCAGAAGCATCATTCTATTAAAGGAGCTCGGAATATCCCTGAAGGATATTGCGGGAATATTTGAAGATGAATCCTCAAAGGACGTCATATCCCTGATCCTCGGTGAGCAGGAAAAATTCCTCAGAAAGGATATGGAAGACATAAAAAGGCGGCTCGAACTTATCGCATCACTCAAAAAAGAGCTGAAAAATATAAATGATTTCTCTGCAGATGAACTATCGGGCATAGCGGACGATATGCATTCAAAACAGAAACTGAGAAAAGTGAGAAGAAACATCCTTCTCTTCGCGCTGCCGCTTGAATTTGTGGAGATCGGGTGCGCGGTTTATTGGTTCAAAACGGGCACATGGTGGCCATTCGCCGCATGGTTCGTCGTTCAGATCCTCGCTGCAACATTCATCATGGGGTATTACCACAGAAACGTTTCCTTCATCTGTCCGAAATGCAACCATGTGTTTGTTTCAAACTTCCGGGAAATGTTCTGGGCAGGACACACCATGACCACAAGGAAACTCACCTGCCCGGAATGCGGAGTGAAGAGCTATTGCGTGGAGGTATACAATGAAGAAGATCATAAGTAAATTCCTTCCCGCAATCAGATTCACCTTGTTCCTTCTTCCGGTATCCGCCGTGGCAGGATATTTCACAGGGATATATTCCCTCACCATAGCGGGAGAAGAAGTTCTGAACGAAGCACTCGCCGTCTTCGGTTCAGAGAGCGCGCTGGTCATGATCACAACTCTGCAGACAGTTCTTTATACCGTATTCTGCGGAATTTTCGGATATATCCTGTCAGAAAAGCTCGGACTGATAAAGCCGTTTGAAATAAAGTGGGAGAGCCTGAAGAGGGTACTTGCGTTTTCCCTCGTCGGCGGAATCATCTTATCAATGGATCACTGGGTGTTCGGACATTTCGAACCGATGATAAAGACCATAAACGCGTCTTCCCTCAATTTCAATTACCTGATGACGAGCGTATTGTACGGCGGGATCATTGAAGAACTGATGCTGAGGTTTTTCTTCATGAGCCTTACGGCGTTTGTGATAAAGATCATATTTTTCAGAAAGCGGGATGCTGTCCCGAAAAAAGTATTCCTCACAGCGAATATCATTTCATCCATCGCCTTTGCCGCAGGACACCTGCCTTCGACGGCATTATTGTTCGGAAGCATCACTCCCATGCTGCTTTTCAGATGTTTCCTTTTAAACGGCGGCTTCGGGTTTATGTTCGGGTATTTCTATGAAAAATACGGCATACAGTACTCAATGATATCTCATGCCGCACTTCACATAATCAGCAAGACCATCTGGTTCATATTCATTTAACTTCACCGCACTTTCCACGGAAGGTGCGGCGTTTATTTCATTTTGGGGATATACACGGATAAAGAGAAAAATGTGGAGTGAAACAAACGCATATTTCATGCTTTTCCGATCTGAACCCCCGCCCGCCTCCCCCGCGCGCGGCGTCAGAACACCGTATATCCGCTAAAACCTCCGCGAATCTCCGGTCTTAGCTCCATAGGTGTCCATCCGCCATATTCCGCGAAAATGAGATTTTCGCGGGTCAGTCTCGTGGAACATCCGCATCGATATTGATATCTGCATCTCCCCTCCCGCCCACCTCCCCCGCGCCGCAGGCGATGCTTCGCATCGCCTGCCCGTGGCTCCGCCACGGGCTGCGGCTGTGCAGGCACAGCCGCGCGGCGCGGCCGCCGCCGTAAAATCCGCGAAGCGGATTTTGCCTGAGGCAAAGCCTCAGGCGGCTCAGCGCAGAGCGCTGAGCACGGCGGCGCCCCCCCGAACTGCGGAAATTTTCCGACAGTTTCTTTATTTCCCTTGACAATTTTATTTTATAGGAATATCATAATTAAATCAAAAGAGGTAACAATATGACAAACTATACGATTTACGACGCACATGCGCATATATTCCCCGAAAAGATCGCGAAAAAAGCGACGGATAATATCGGACATTTTTATGATATACCTATGACACATACTGCCCTGTCCGGACAACTCCTTACATACGGCAAAGATGCCGGAATCACGAAATTCCTCGTCTGCTCCACAGCGACGACACCAAGACAGGTTCAGTCCATCAACGATTTTATCCATTCGGAATGCCTTCTTCACCCCGAATTTGTCGGCCTCGGAACTCTGCATCCGTATATGGAAGATATCGAAAGTGAAGTGATCAGAATTTGCGAAAAGGGTCTCCACGGAATAAAGCTCCATCCGGACTTCCAGCTTTTTGATATAGACGACGAGAAGGCGGTTTATATGTATTCCCTTGCGGCGAAATATAACCTGCCGATACTTTTCCATATGGGAGATGACAGATATTCATACTCCGAACCAAAACGCCTCATAAAGGCTATGGACCTCATTCCCGACCTTACGGCAATCGCCGCCCATTTCGGCGGATACCGCCACTGGCAGTCAATAAAGGATTATGAAATCAATGACCGCCTTTTCTTCGACACCTCAAGCAGCCTTTTCATGCTCGACAAACATATCGCGGAAGACGCCATCCACCATTTCGGAGCAGACAGATTCATGTTCGGAACGGACTTCCCGATGTGGAACCCGCAAAAAGAGGTTGAAAGATTCCTTGAACTCGGACTGACGGAAGAAGAAAGAGTTCAGATATTCTCAAAGACTTTCGCATCACTCTGGGGATAATATGAACATAACAGACGAACTGAGAAAAAACTCAGACATATCTTACCGCGATTTTCAGTCTTCCCTGATCCCGAATGTGGCGAAAGAAACATTTATCGGAGTCCGCACACCGATAATAAGGGATATGGCGAAAAGGCTTGTTAAAAATAATACCCATACGGAATTTCTGAATGCTCTTCCCCATGAGTATTACGACGAAAATATGCTTCACGGCGCCATCATCTCGGAAATGAAGGATTTTGAGGAAGTTATGTCCGGACTTGAAAAGTTCCTTCCATATGTTGATAACTGGGCAGTCTGCGATATGATAAACCCGAAAGTTCTCGGTAAAAACAAAGAAAAACTTCTTCCCGCTATCAGAAGATATATATCTTCATCCCACACTTACACCATCCGTTTCGGAATAAGGATGCTGATGGTTCATTTCCTCGGAAGTGAATATAAAAAAGAGTATTCCGACATGGTCGCAGAAATAAGGAGTGAAGAATATTACGTAAATATGATGATCGCGTGGTACTTCCAGAGCGCTGTAGTCAAAAATTATGACGACATTATCCCCTATTTCCAAAACAACACCCTTCCCACCCGGACACACAATAAAGCCATTCAGAAATGCGTTGAAAGTCTGAAGGTGGAAATGTCGACGAAAGAATATTTAAAGAGCCTGAAAAAATAAGATCGCAGCAAAAACTGCGGTCTTTTTTAGTTTTGCAAGTGTTCCCCTCAGGATAAAGGGGACACATACACCTTAATCTTCCCCCCTGCATAAATATTTCACAAACTCCCTGTCCGAAAACTTCACCGTTCCGCTTTTGTCCGTAAGATATTCTTCGCTGCCCCTGCCTGCGATGAGTAACACATCTCCGCGGCAAAGAAGGGAAAAGCCTTTTGTTATTGCCTGCCTGCGACAGGGGTATATTTCCGTCTTTGAAGAATCGCACCCCGAATATATCATTGATATTATTTCTTCCGTTTCCTCGCTCCGGGAATTGTCTTCAGTAAGGATGACATGATCGGAATATTCACAGGCGATCTTCCCCATCTCACTCCTCTTTGTCTTGTCGCGCTCTCCTCCGCAACCGAAGACCGTAACAATCTTTCCGCCGTAAATTTCCCTGATGCTGCAAAGCGCGTTTTCAAGAGCATCGGGAGTGTGGGCATAATCCACGAATATATCCCTTCCGCCAAAACTATACCTCTCCATCCTTCCGGGAACGGGGTCTTTAAGGGCAGAATTGACCGCATACTCTATCTCCCACGCTGAAAACCCTTCCATATACGCAAGGGCGCAGATGAGGGCAATGTTGTAAGCATTGAACATTCCGTAAAGCGGGGAATAGATGTTGATCTCGCTTTGTCCCATCGTGACTTTGAAGGCGATTCCTCCGCGGCATTGATAAAAACTGCTTATCCTGACAAAACACCCTTCCCCTTCTCCGACAGAAACGCTGACTCCGCCGATGTCGTCATAAAGCCTTGTGCCGTAAGGGTCATCGGTGTTGATGATATAAAAGCATTTGTTCTGCCAGAATACTTTCGACTTCGCTTTAAAATAACTCTCCATGTCTCCGTGACAGTCAAGATGATCGTGGGTGAGATTTGTAAATATCAGGGCGTGAAACGGCGTATGGGTCGTCCTCTCCTGAAGGATACCCTGACTTGAAACTTCCGAAAAGACGTACTCCACTCCGAGAGAAGCCGCATCGTGAATTATCTTTCTGTATACCGACGGCGGCGGGGTGGTGTTCGAAAGAGCTTTTTCATATCCTTCGATGTCCGTTCCGAGAGTGCCTGTGTATGCGCATTTCCTGCCGAGGGCGGAAAAGACTTTCTTTCCCATGTGACATACGCTTGTCTTGCCGTTTGTTCCCGTAACGCCGATTATTTTCATATTCTCCCCGACGGGATATAACCTCTCTGCGGCAAAACTCTCCGCGTGGCGCGTGTTTCGTACGAATATTACCGTCACATCCTCTCCGCACATCCCTATAACCTCCCTGTCGTCCGTACATACCGCCACAGCGCCGTTTTTCATCGCGCCGCCAACGTTATCCCTGCCGCGGAAGTTCTCGCCGTTATGGGCAAAATAAAGACATTTCGCGCCGATCATTTCCGAATGTATGGAGATGGTGGTGATGTCTGTGTTTTTTCCGTATATCTCGCAGTCGTAACCATAAAAAATATCCCTTATGTACATACTTACCTTCCTTTCGGAATATAATATGTCCCATAAGGGATAATGTCACATTATATATCATATATATGTTATTTCGCACTCCACCGCCTCGAAGACGTCTTCGGATAAAGAAGTGTTTTTTCCGACAGTGACGCTTTTCAGGTTCTTGCAGTATGAAAATGCCCTGTAACCAAGCTCCCTGACTTCCCCGGAAACTTCAAGCACAGTCATGGCCTTGCAGTTGGCAAAGACGCTCTCGCCGTAAAACGCGCCGCGTCCGCCGAGAGATGCCCTTTCCAGCTTCGGGCAGGCAAAGAACGCTTTGTATTCCACCGTAAAGACGCTGTCGGGAACTGAAATACTTCTCAGACCGCTTCCGCAGAACGCGTATTCACCGATATCACTCAGCACCTCCGAAAGAATAACTTCCGAAAGCCTGATGGTATAGCTGAAAGAATACGGATAAATGTGTTTTACGGACGAAAGCGGACTTATTTCTTCGAGGGAAGAACAGTCTTCAAAGGCGCTCGTCTGTATGGTGTGGATATTATCACCGAAGAATACCTTCTTTACTTTCTTGTTGTCATAAAACGCATATTCACCTATCACCGATACGTCATCGGGAATATATACGACTTCCTCGCTTCCCGTGTATCTTCTCAGGACACACTCTTCGCCGTAAAACGTCACGTCAAAGCCGTTTTTTCTGTGCAGACTTATTATTTTGTTTTTATCATCCATACAATTCCACCGTCACTTCCTCGTCGCAGTATATCTCATCTTCCGTCACCACGCAGTCAAATGCCATTATCTTCACCCCTGCCTTCTCAGCCTCAACGAGTGCTTCGGCAAATTCGGGGTGCGTGGCTCTGTTGGGAGAAAATCTGTCGACGCCTTTCATCTTTATGATAAGAAATATATATGCTTCATACCCTTCTCCGATGCTGTCAATAAGCTCCTTTACGTGCTTTAAGCCCCTCTCCGTCGGCGCATCGGGAAAGCGTGCAGTATTCCCGTCTTTCAGAGTCACTCCTTTGACTTCCGCGAAGATCTTCTTTCCCGCCGCTTCGAGATAAATGTCAAAACGGGAGTTGTGGTATTTATATTCCGGCTTTACAAAAGTAATGTCCTCAAAGACCCTCGGCAGTATTTCAAGGGCAAGCCTGTTCGGAGCCTGAGAGTCGATATTTATGAGCTGCCCGTCCTTCTCAAGAGCGATGAGGTCATATTTCGTCTTTCTGTTTTTGCCGTCCCTTTCGCAGACAATGGCACGGGCGCCGCTTACGGTCAGCTCCTTCATCCTTCCCGTGTTGATGACGTGACATACTTCACTTTTGCCGTCAACGATGCAATTTGCTATAAATCGGTTTGGTCTGTCTGTAAAGACAGCTTCTTTTGTGTTATAATACTTCATGAGGTAATTCTATCACATTTCACGGGAGAAATAAATCGTCATGTGATAAAACCACAATTTTCACATATCCGGAATCATATGTCGCGAAATACGCAATACATAACACACAATCATCCATATCAAAGATATACACAACATATATCGTGACAAATATCAAATAAACATATAATAATAAGGAGATAAATGTAATAAAATGATAGCACTTGTAGTAGCATACGACAAAAACAAAGCAATCGGCAAAGACGGAAAAATGCCGTGGAACATCCCCGGTGAGCTGAAAAGATACCGCGAGCTGACAACGGGACACACTATCATCATGGGCAGAAAGACATATGAAGCTGTTGGATATCCCCTTCCCAACAGGACAAATATCGTCATTTCATCAACCCTCACCCACCTCGACGGCTGCATCATCGCCCGCAGTTTCGACGAAGCCATCCGCCTTGCGGGAGATGACGACATATTCATCTCAGGAGGAGCAGAGGTTTACAGACAGTCCCTCGACATTGTTGAAAAGATGTATATCACCATAATCGATGCGGAATATGAAGCCGACACATTCTTCCCCGACTTCGACGAATCGCTGTTTGACGTTGAGTACAGTGAAACGTACTATGAAGAAGAAAAATATACCTATCTGACATATACGAGAAAATAACCCACACTTTCCGCATCACGCCAATCCCCCTGCGGACTGCGCCGCTTTCCCCCTTACACAGTAAGGGGGATATAAAAAAGACCGCCATAACAGCGGTCATAAGCTCCTGAAAAGGAGTTTTTATTTTAATAACGACGGCTTGCCGTTTGCATAACGCAGGATCTGTGTTGCATCTATGGCATTCACATTTCCGTCACCATTGATATCCGAAACGCATACGAGAGCGATAAACTCTTCTTCGGTGGTATTTGTGAATACGCTCGCCTTGCCGTTTGCGTAACGCAGGATCTGTGTCGCATCTATGGCGTTTACTTTCCCGTTTCCGTCCACATCTCCGGTCACTCCGCTGATATTTACCTCACCGCCTTCGGGAATTGTGCCTTCCGGAAGAGCGAAAGTATAATCTTTGAGCTTTGCGGAAGGATAAAGGATCACAGCCTCACCCTTTTCCGTTTCGATGCATACGATCTCAAGATATTTTCCTGCGCCTGCGATGGAACCGACCCAGCCGAGGATGCAGAGAGAACCGTCACTGTTGATAAACGGTACGGACTTTTTGTAATTCTTCGGATCCGCCGTTAATTTTTTCGCGAATTCATAATCCGCCGTTCCCTTCATATCCCTGAATTTGTCTTCGAAATATTTCGTGAGGACATCTTTTGAAAGAGAGATAAATTCTTCCCATGTGTAACCGTATTCAAGGACGATATCTTCATGCGAAAGCTCCTTGCCGGTTTTGATGTCCATATGATACGAAGTAAGGCCATAGCTTGAACTTTCCGCATACTGATTCTTTACCGCTACAGACAGTATCTTTCCGTTGTCGCCGCAAGCGTATGAAACGTTGCTGATATCCGGATATGTCATATTATCTCCGTCATAGATAGCTTCGCGTGCTTCGTAATAATATTCGCTGTAAGTATCCATGATCTTTTCATTGATTCCCGCCTTCACAGCACCTTCCGGATATTCAACCTGCGGAATATGATAATACATCTTTCCGAACATCTTATCCTCAAGACTCCAGAATGTGTCCTTGACCGCACCTTCTGCGGCAAACACAAACGACGGCATAAGCAGCATCACTGCCAGGATAATACAAAATAATCTGTTTTTCATAAGTTTTCTCCTGATTTTTCTCATAAGATAATACCACTATTCTCTTTCTCTGTCAATAAAAAGCGCATCCCGCCGATCCCCCTGCGGTCTTCGCCCGCTTTCCCCCTTACGCAGTAAGGGGGATCACTTTTAGCCACACAAAAACAGACACCCATAAGGGTGCCTGCATAAAACTTTCTCTTTTATTTTACAAGTGAGCTTGGCTTGTTGTTGCAGTATCGGAGGATCTGTGTTGCGTCTACAGCATTGATTCCTTCTTCCGTGTCAACGTCAGCGTTGTGGTTGATAAGTTCGAGCTTATAACCTTTGGCGTTTGTGAATACGCTTGCCTTGTTGTTGCATTTTCTTAAAATCTGCGTAGCGTCGATAGCATTTACCTTACCGTCAAGGTTAACGTCTCCGAGAAGTCCGTCAACGGTGATGTCGAGGGCTTTGAGGATCTGTGTCTTGATGTATTCATGTCCTGCTTCGGACGGATTGATCTTCGTGTCGAGAATGACGCTCATAGCGAGATCTTCAACGCTTGTGTATGCTTTTTCAACTTCCGTATCGTTTACTTCGACGAACGTGGTTTTCGGTGTAAGCATTGAGTATGCGAGGAACTGGATGTCCATGATTTCGATGAGGTAGTCAACGTATTCACCGATGTTCATTTCTTCGCCTTCGATCTGAACTGAGAGTTCTTTAAGCGGATTGTATGATCCGACAACGATTACTTCAGCTTCCGGATTGATTTCGTGGATGTCGTTGATCATTTCAGCGTAGTTGAGAGAGAATCCCGCATACGCATAAGCGCAGCTTTCAACAGTAGCTGTCAGAACTTCTGAGAACTTAACTCCCGCAAATTCGCCGAGACCTGCTTCTTCGAAGAATTTTTCGATCTGAGCAACTGCGTCTTCTACGTACTGAACGTGATCTTTTCCTACGTATCTCGCCCAGTCAAGCCTGATGGGTTCTTCGCCTGCCGCAACTCTCCTTACCTGTTCGATGACGATCGGTGTGAAGTTGCCGACTCCGACTGTGATGAGGTCGGCTTTTTTGATTTCTGATGTGTAAAGAGCGCGGAGTTCTTCAACGTTCTTTACGATTTCTTCTGAATAATGATCCGGTTTGTAATTTTCATCAAGGATATATCTGATGTCTTCAGCCCTGAGTGCAGCGTTTCCGAGATCCTTGAAGTTTTCGGGATCATATCCCATTTCTCCTGCGAGCTTGTCCGCATAGTTTGATTTGCCTGTGGTAATGCTGCCGCCGATATTTACGTAATATGAATCAGCTGTGAATGTATATTCACCTGTTGTTGCTTCCGCATAAGCTTCCCTTACGGCATCTTCGACCTGAGCAATAGCTTTTTTCGCTTCATCCATCAGAACTTCCGCGAGAATAGTTCCTTCCTTAGCGAGAACATCAACAGAATCTTTGATTTCTGAAATGAGTTCTTCTGAAAGTTCGCCGATGGCTTTTACTTCGCCGATCACCCTTCCGAGAACTTCTTCAGCTTTCGGAGAAGCGGCTTTTGCAATATTCTGAAGCTCTTTTACAAGCTCATTCATGTCATTCGTAATGAATTCTTCGATAATATCAACTCTTCCGCCGAGCTGTCCGCAAAGTGTGAGGTATGCATCATTGACTCTGCTTACGATCTCTCTCGTAGTTTCAGCATAAAGTGCCGCGTCGATTATTTCCACAGCCGCATCTTCAAGCTCTTTTGCGATCTTTTTGAGTTCATTTTCAATGTCGTTTACGTCAACGTCTTCAAATGTCTTTGTGATGAGTTCTTCGACATTTTCAATTACGTCTTTAGCGATGAGGGCGAGTTTTTCAA
The DNA here is from genome assembly GCA_017531485.1 of Eubacteriaceae bacterium. Taxonomy (GTDB): domain Bacteria; phylum Bacillota; class Clostridia; order Eubacteriales; family Anaerofustaceae; genus SVCP01. Next base: position 47,361 of record JAFXKY010000006.1, read on the forward strand.
CTTCTGTTCCCACTTCACCGATTTTCGCTTTGATATTTGCGATGACAGCTTTTGCTTCTTCAACTTCTTTTCCGAGAACAGCTATTGATTCGTTGATCCGGGAAAGGATTGCTTCGTTTGAAGAAATCTGTTCTCTGATCATGTTTACAGCGTTTTCAGCCGCTTCAAGAACTGCCTGTTTTTCTTCCGGGTGATACTCATTGATATGAGATACAACGTTTTCATATTCTTTCTGAGCTTTTGCAAGATTTTCTTTCAGTCCTTCGATGTAAGGAATGAGTTCTTCCTGAGCTTTCCCGGTGAGAAGTTCGATCTGAGCGATCTGGTCTGCCACGAATTTGTCGAGTGCATTGATCTTTTCTTCCACTTCCGGAATGATCTTGTCTGCATACTCATCAAGAGCATCATATACTTTTTTTTCAAGTACTGAAAGTGCATCTTTTACATCATCGATATATCCGTTTTTTTCAGCATAATCATAAAGTCCTTCTGCGATCTGCGGACCGTTTTCGGAAACGAGCTGTGCGAGATACATAAGCGCATCCCTTACTTCGATGATGGCGTAATCTTCGCCTGTTGTTGAATATTCAAGGGCGTCCATGACAGCCGCCTTTACGTCAGCATGTCCTTCTGCGTTGGGGTGCGCAAAGAAGCTGTTGCCTACCATGAATCTGAGAAGTAAAACTGCTGATGCGACGATATTTTCGTCTTCGAGAAGGCTTTCGTCCATTACGAATTCGTATTCATAATCTTCTTCCTGTGATGTAAGAACTGAGATAGCGCCTTCAAATGCAGAGTTTGTTATGTAGTTGATGAGTGTTTCTTCAGCATTTGCATAATCAGCTGCAAAGTTTTCAAGATCGATCTCAAGGGTCGTCACTTCGCCGAATTCCTTCATGATCTTTGCTGCGATGTCATATGCCGTATTGAGTGCTTTCTGATAGTTCGGGCTCATCAGAAGCTGAACATACATCGGGTCGGGACCTTCTGTCTGTTCCGGAATTCCGAACATAGCTCCTGCTCCGAGAATATCGACGACCTGCATGAGAATGCTCAGCTGTTCGCCTGAAAGGGCATTGAAGTTTTTGCCGACAATGCCTGTCATGGCAATATTGATGAGTTCATTAAGAGGTACATCGACACCTTTCATCTGCAATACGATCCACGGTGCTATGATATACTGAAGCTTGCTTCTGAGATAAAGATTATCGTCATACATATCAAAGCAGTCCTTCATGCTCGGTGTGAACGTAGTCGGATCGCCGTTGTATTCAAGAAGTTCATCAAGGAATGTTCTCGCAAGATCACCCTTTGAAGCCTTTGCGTAGCTGTAACGGTCTGAGTAAGGTGAACCCACAGCTGTGTACATATTTGCTGTGTCGATAAGTGTGCCGTAGATGTCGCCGATAGGAACAGTCACTCCGTTTATCTTCATGTCAACGCCTTCCATGAGGTTCTGGATAGTGATCACGACGACATTTGCATCAGGATTGAGTTCATAGATCTTTTCCATTACCTTGTCGAAGTTTCTCATGTATCCGACCGTTGCATACGCAAGGACATTCGCTATCTTGTCGAGCATGTTCATCATCTTCTCATCTGTTCCGACTTTTGCGAGTTCAGAAAGGACATATTCTTTTGCTTTGTCAAACTCTTTCTGTTCTTCTTCTGTGAAAAGTATTGAGAAATCCGGTTCTTTCCAGTATCCTGTACCGCCGTTTTTGACGATATCCTTTATATTGTTGAAAGAATAAACACCGAAGTTGTTTACGCCGATCTCAATAGTGATGAGTTCAGATTCTTTTACTGCATCCTGATATAATTTTCTTGCATTTTCAAGACTTCCCGCAGCTTTGTCAAACCATTTTTCTCCGCCTGTGAAACGCCATGCAGTGTAATCATCACCGTCGTACTCATTGTCGAGGAGAACCCTGAGTTCTTCAACTCGCATGGAGCTGATGGCATACTGCTTGTGGGATACAGTATATCCTTTGCTTTCGAGCTCTTTTGTAACGAGTGCCGGATATCCTTCGGGTGGGGCCATATCAAATCCGAACACGTTCAGCTTGCTCTTGTCCGCAAGGAACGGGTCTGCAACTACTTCATCCGGCAAATAGCCTCTGAGACCGTATCCGTTTGTTACGGATGCGCCAAATGACACATAGTCGATGTGATTGTTTTCGTCAGCCTTTATGGATGCGAAAACAGTTCCGAAGCTTCCCGCTACCATTAAAAGTGCGAGAAGAAGTGATGTCAATCTCTTCATCTTAATATAACTTTCCTCCTGTATACAAAGAATTGCATATACATAATAAATGAATATGTATACACATTGACATTCTGATTATATTTCATTACCGCGCTCGCGTCAAGAAATTATTTCAACAAATTACTAAATTTAATGAATTGTCTGTACAAATGTTATTTCATTGAACGTTATAAAAATTCCTCATATAAAAAGGCACCCACTCAGGGTGCCTGCATATAACTGATTATTCTGCAAGTGAGCTTGGCTTGTTGTTGCAGTATCGGAGGATCTGTGTTGCGTCAACAGCGTTTATCTTGCCGTCAGCATTCACATCACACCTCATGGATGCTTCAACGTCGGTCATAGTGGTTATGACTGAAGATTTGTTGTTTGCATATCTCAGGATCTGCGTTGCGTCAAGAGCGTTGACAGTTCCGTTTCCGTCAACGTCCCCGGGCTGTCCGTCAGGTTTATCCTCTTCATCAGGCTTGTCGACATCCGGCTCATCAGGTTTTCCGCCTTCCGGAACATCTTCCGGCTTGCCCTGTGTAATAAGCATACTTCCGAGGATCATATCCTTGATATATTCATGGCCGTCTGCTGACGGATTGAGTTTATAGGTTCCGAAGAGAATGTCCCTTGCGAGGATCATCATATCCGCATATTCCATTTCGGGAACAATGTCGTTTACTTCGACAAACGTTGTCTTCGGAGTAAGCATTGAATATACCAGAAACTGAGTGTCCATTATGTCGATGAGATGATCAATGTATTCACCGATCACCTTTTCTTCCCCATCCATCGCAACCGCAAGCTTCGGAAGCGGATTGTATGATCCAACAACGATTACTTCAGCTTCCGGATTGATTTCGTGGATGTCGTTGAGCATTTCCGCATAGTTGACGGCAAATCCCGTATACGCATATGCGTAACTTTCGACTGCTGCAGCCATGACTTCCTTCAGGTCGATTCCCATAACAACGCCGGAGTTTGCCTTTGAAAGGATTCCGTCGACTTCGGAAAGCGCTTCTTTTACATATTTTACATTCTCATTTCCCACAAGCTTCGCCCAGTCCATTTCATAAAGCTCGTTTCCACCTAAGATCATACGGATCTGCGTAATGACATACGGCATGAAATTGCCCGTTCCGACGGTGATGAGGTCTGCTTTTTTGATTTCGGATGTGTAGAGAGATCTTAATTCTTCGATGTTTTCAATGTATTCCGCGCCGTAAGCATCGGGAATGAACGTCGGATCGAGAATATATCTGATATCTTCGCATCTGAGATTCTTATCGCCGAGATCTGTGAATTTTCCCTCTGTAAATCCGATGGCCTGCGAAAGCTTCTGAGAATAATTTGATCCGCCTGAAACAATGTCATCGCCGAGGTTTACATAATGGGAATCTTCTCCGAATGCGTAATTCCCTTTCACAGCATCGGAATAAGCCTGTTCATAATCTTCCGGAGCCGTGATATCAATAATTCCTGCGTCATCGATAATGCCGATCAGCTTTGTCAGTCCGTCAAAGAGCTTGTCTTTGGGAGTGTACTTTTCATCATATGCCTTTATGATAGAATCCGCAAGCTGTCTGTGTCCATTTACGCTCGGGTGACCGTCGGCAAGTTTGAAACGGGTATAAATATTCAGAAGGCCGAATACTACCCCGCCGTCAAGCTCCTTATCAAGGAGCGTTTCGCATAAGACTTCCGGGGTGTAGTAAAGAGAGCACACTTCCTGCGCCTTGTCCCCGACAATATCTGCGATGTTGTTTATGAGTTCTTCGCTCTTTCCGAGTTCTGTTTTGATTTTCTTCTCATATTCATCAAACACACCTTTGAAAAGCTCCGGACCGATGCTCGTAAGTCCTGAAATTGACGACATAGTCATCGGTTCTGCCGCAGAAGTAAGCATAGCTTTTTCAATGGCGAGATATACGGAAATTGCGCGTGCCTTGCGGGGATTCCGGGCGACATATTCCGAAAACGCCGTCGGATCTTCCTCAAATGATGCCGCAAGAGCTTCGTATTGAACTACGTCTTTCAGCTCAAAATACTCATTGACGTCAATGATGCTGTTGATCATACTGAAAATATTAAATGTTATATTCCCGATATAACGAATTCTGATGGTAGGATTTTCCGAAGGAACGATATTTTTCACATTTTGAAATACCGTTTCAAATTCCGCATTTTCCATACATATGAATTCAGCTTCCGGGAATTTTCCCTGAGACTGCATCATTACGGGATATGCGACCATGAAATAATTCAGAGGTTCGATGAGAATATTCATCACATCCCCGAGGTCCACTTCTGTGTTGTCTTCCATGATCATTATCGCTTCATCAAGGGTATTAAGAAGCCCTACGAGAATGATCTTCGCATCGGGATTCAGTTCCACGATCCTGTCGACCGCACCCATATAGTTCACGATAAGACTTGCGAGAGAATAAGATACTCCGCGGGTTATTCCTTCTGCCTGATCTTTTGGAAGATGTTCCGTAAGCTTCGCGCAGACGGTGTCGTACATTTTCATCAGGATCCCCTGCGTTTCAGCATCCAGCGTCGCAATGGCATCCTCGAACCGGATCCAGTCATTCTGCTGAGGAACACCGAATATGCCAAGGGCGTTTGTAACCGTTCCCGCCATAAAGACTCCGAGATTGCCGTTTCCGAGGGAAAGTGAGATCACGTCGGCTTTTTCCACAGACTGCTGATATATCCTCGCAACGTTTTTCACACCGTAAGCATTTTCGACTCCATGATTGTTTTGAAATGAATCGTTGTCGTTTGCCCATCTGTCTTTGTTGTTCACAAGCTGGGATTGTGTCCAATGATCTCCTTTGTATTCACCGGGAGTGTCGTTTACATAATCATATTCAAGAATATAATGAATATCTTCCGCCCTCGATGCGCTTGTCGAAAGCTGGATAAGATCCCAGCCCATTGCCTGCGAAACATGCCACGGATATGCTTTTGTAGAAATTTCGAGATACCCGTTATGTCCCGAAATGTCATATCCGTATGACTGATCGAGGAGTGTGGGATAATTCTCTTTTGTTATGAGATTATTCCCATCTTCATCCTTATCTTCTTCAAGACCGTACCCGTTCGTCATCGAATCCCCGATGGAAACATAAACAAGCTTTTCAGATTCGTCATCAGCGGACACCGATCCCATGCTTCCCGCCACCATTAAAAGCGCGAGAATAAATGATGTCAATTTTTTCATCATCACGCAACTTTCCTCCTTTATATCCCGGAATGCACATATATTCCAAAAGATTGAATGTCTGCACTATAGCATTGATTATATTGCATTCTTTCATACGCGTCAAGACGCACCTTCAGAAAATTGCGAAGTAAAATCAATCTGCACTTCCACATATTTATATTTCCCCTTGAAAATACATTCCGTTTCCCCGCCGATCCCCCTGCGGTCTTCGCCAGCTTTCCCCCTTACAAAGTAAGGGGGATCACTTTTAGCCACATAAAAACAGACACCCATAAGGGTGCCTGCATAAACTTTCTCTTTCTTTTATCTTGCCACCGTATTCGGTTTGTTGTTGCAGTAGCGCAGGATCTGTGTTGCGTCTACAGCATTGATTCCTGTTTCGTAATCAACATCAGCGTTGTGGTTGATAAGCTCAAGCTTATAACCTTTAGCGTTTGTGAATACGCTTGCCTTGTTGTTGCAGTAACGGAGAATCTGCGTAGCGTCGATAGCGTTTACCTTACCGTCGAGGTTAACGTCTCCGATAAGTCCGTCTACTGTAATGTCGAGTACTTCA
>JAFXKY010000007.1 GCA_017531485.1 Eubacteriaceae bacterium
CAGCAGCGCTTGCCTGAGGCGGAGCCTCAGGCTGCGGCTTCGCGACGCGATGCCGCGCGGCGCGCCGCCGCCGGACGAAAGCGGAGCTTTCGTCCGGCAAAGTGGCGGAGCCACTTTGCGCTTTGTGCGGAGCACAAAGCGGCGGCGGGGGAGGCGGGCGGGGAGTGAAAAAGGATGAATGATTAAAAATGTGGATGAGTGAATATTGGTAAATTCAAGACACAAAAAAACAGCGCTTTCGCGCTGTTTTGAATTTAATTATTTGTCGCATTCGCATTTGCAGGCATTGTTTGCTTTCATCATAGCATTGATCTTAAGCGGGAGACCGTAGAGCTTGATGAATCCTTCTGAATCTTTGTGATCGTAAAGTTCGCCTGTTTCGAATGAAGAGATTTCCTGGTTGTAGAGTGAGTACGGTGATGTCTTTCCGTAGTTGATGATGTGGCCTTTGTAAAGCTTCATCTTAACTGTACCTGTAACAGTTTCCTGTGTTGCATCAACGAACGCATCAAGAGCTTCTCTTGTTCTTGAGAACCATTTTCCTTCGTATACCATGTTAGCATATTTGAGAGAGATTTCTCTCTTGAGAGCTGACATTTCTCTGTCTAAGCAGAGTTCTTCGAGTTCATTGTGTGCGAAGTAAAGGATAGTTCCTGCCGGTGTTTCGTAAACGCCGCGTGATTTCATGCCAACTACACGGTTTTCAACCATATCGATAACGCCAACGCCGTGTTTGCCGCCGATTTCGTTGAGGTAGAAGATCATTTCTGCCGGAGCCATTTCTTTTCCGTTTACTTTTACGGGGATACCTTTTACGAATTCGATTTCTACAAATTCACCTTCATCCGGTGTCTTTTCAAGCGGTGTTGTGTTCTGGAGGAGTTTTTCGTAGTTCGGAGCGTTTGCCGGATCTTCGAGTTCAAGTCCTTCGTGAGAGAGATGCCACATGTTTTCATCTCTTGAGTATGATGTGTCAGCTGACATCGGAAGATCGATTCCTCTTGCTGCACAGTAATCAAGTGCGTCCTGACGTGATTTGATGTCCCAGATTCTCCACGGAGCGATGATCTTCATTTCCGGAGCGAGGGCCATGATCGTAAGTTCGAAACGTACCTGGTCGTTGCCTTTGCCTGTTGCGCCGTGGCAGATTGCGTCAGCGCCGAGAGCTTTGGCTTTTTCTACGAGAACTTTAGCGATAAGCGGACGCGCAATTGATGTACCGAGGAGGTATTTGCCTTCGTACATAGCACCGCTCTTGAGCATCGGGTATACGTAATCTTTAACGAATTCATCCTGTACGTTTACGTATTCTACTGTTGTAGCGCCGATTCTGAGACCGCGTGATACTACTTCTTCTTCGTTGTCACCCTGTCCTACGTTTACGCATACAGCGTGAACTTCGCAGTCATAGTTTTCTTTGAGCCAGGGTACGATTGTACTTGTGTCAAGTCCGCCTGAATAAGCAAGGACGATCTTTAATTTTTTATTTTCAGTCATTTTTCTACCTCTTATGTATTAAAAATTCATGCTTGCATTATTATACATTCGTGCGTATAAAATGTCAATACGTATATTGACATAATCGTAAAATTTTATCAGTTTCCATACTTTTTTATAAATCAGAAAAAAATTTGCGTTTTATGCGGATTTTTTCCTTCAAAACGAAATTTTCTGATATAATAAAACTCATGAACAGAATAAACATCACACCGACACAGATCAAAGACACACTCTATACACAAATACTCCCTGAAGTATTCAAACCGGCACGCTATACAGGCGGAGAGATAGGAAGCAAGATTCCCAAGGAGGATACAGAAGTCAGATTCGCTTTCACATTCCCCGATACGTACGAAGTCGGCATGAGCCATATGGGACTTAAGATAATGTATTGCCTTCTCAATGAGATGCAGGGCGTTACCTGTGAGAGGGCTTTTGCGCCGTGGGAAGATATGGCGAAACTTATGCGTCAGTATAATATCCCGCTTTACGGTCTCGAAAGCTTTACTCCGCTTATTAATTTCGACTTTGTGGGATTCTCCATTCAGTACGAAATGTGCATCACAAACGTTCTTTATATGCTTGACCTTGCGGGCATCCCGTTCAGAAGCAGTGAGAGAAATGATTTTGATTATCCTCTCATTATTGCCGGAGGACCCTGCACGGTTAACCCGGAGCCGTTTTGTGACATTTTTGATATTATCATCATCGGCGAAGGTGAAGTTGTAACTCCGAAGCTTATTGAGATATATAAAGAATATAAAGGCAGAACCAAGGAAGAGTACCTGAAAGCGATAATGAATATCGAAGGAGTATACATTCCGTCGTTTTATTCCGTCGACGAAAACAATTCACGTACGGCACTCGTTGAAGGTGCTCCCCTTGAAATAAAGAGAACGTATATTCCCGATATGAACGAAGTTTATTATCCGGAAGATACCCTCGTTCCGTTTATCGAAACGGTTCACGACAGGGTAATGATCGAGATCATGCGCGGATGTCCCCGCGGATGCCGCTTCTGTCAGGCAGGCTTCATTTATCGTCCCGTACGTCAGAAGCGCCTTGACCTCCTCAAAAAGCAGATTGATGATCAGCTTACATCCTCAGGATACGAAGAGATCTCGCTCTCTTCTCTCTCAACGACGGACTATATGGCCTGCACAGACGCAATAAGCTATATCATGGAAGAATATGACAACGATAAGGTGTCCATCTCTCTGCCGTCCCTGAGAATCGACTCATTCAGCCTCGGACTCGTTGATTCGATCCAGAAGGGAAGAACTATCCCTCTCACATTCGCTCCCGAAGCCGGCTCACAGAGAATGAGGGATATCATAAACAAGAATGTAACGGAAGAAGATATTCTCTCTACAATGCGTCAGGCGTTTGAAAACGGCTTTACGAAGATCAAATTATACTTTATGATGGGGCTTCCGTATGAAACGGATGAAGACGTTCTGGCTATTGCAGAGCTCATGCAGAAGATCGTCGACATATATTTCGAATTAAAGCTTCGTCCGAAAGACCTGAGCCTTTCAATTTCCGTTGCGTGCTTCGTTCCGAAACCGCATACTCCGTTTGAATTCTTCGCGCAGGACAGCAAGGAAGAGTTCGACAGAAAGCAAAGACTCCTCATTGAAAACGTAAACAGAAAAGTCCGCCTGACATACCACGATTCATCACTTTCCGTTCTCGAAGCGGCATTTGCCAAAGGCGGAAGAAACCTCAATGATGTCATCATCACAGCGTATGAAAAAGGCTGCTATTTTGACAGCTGGGGAGATTATTATAAGGAAGATATGTGGAAAGAAGCGTTCTCTGCTCACGGTCTCGATTTTGCGGTTCTCGCGAAGAGGGAATATGATTACGAAGAAGTGACTCCGTGGGATTTTGTTGACATCGGAGTATCCAAGAAATTCCTTGTACGTGAAGCAAAGAAAGCCGAACAGCAGAAGACAACAAAGAACTGCTATGAAGCATGTTCAGACTGTGGAATAAATAAAGACGGAGGTAAGTGTAACTTTGAAATATAGATTATGTTATGAAAAAAAGGACTCCCTCATCTTTATTTCCCAGCTTGACCTGCAGGGAGTTTTCCAGAGAGCATTCAGAAGAGCAAAGGTTCAGCTTGAATACACTCAGGGTTTTCACCCGCACCCGAAGATGACATATTCTCCGCCGCTTGCTTTGTACGTAGCATCAAAGGAGGAATATCTTGACGTCGCGCTTGAAGGTGAGCAGGATGAAAAAGAGATCTTTGCAAAGATATCGGCAGTTCTCCCGAGAGACCTTATCCTCAGAAGCGTCGAAGCTCTTGACGAGAATTCACCGTCTCTGCCGTCATTTCTCATCTGGGCGGATTATGAAATAGTTCTACGCGGTGAAGCGCTTTCTGAAGACGTTGCAAAAGAGATCGAAGGATATGTACTGAATTCTTCAGAGATCCTCATTCAGAAGAAAAACAAGAAAAAGCAGATCGTAACAAAAGACCTCAGACCGCTTATTGAAAGTTTTGCGGCGAAAGTCGTTGACGGTGAGATCGTGATAAACGCTTCTCTCTCACTCCTTAACGACACGCTTCTTTCACCGGTCCTTCTGACGAATACGATCAAGGAAAGAGTTCCGTCAGCAAATCATCTTATAACGAAGAGCATCGTTAAAGTCGGAACACATAAATAGTGATCAAAGCACCGCGGACGCGGTGCTTTTGTTGTATTGTGGCTTTCTCAGTATAAGGAAACTGTCACGACAACACATATTTTGTATACATGAAGATGTGCAAAAGGCTATGATATATGATATAATCTGTCATAAATAAAACTACAAGGTCGGACATATGCATTCATTCTTAATCGGTACGGGGTATTCTGTTATATATTACATCACTCTTGCGTCGCTGGCTCTCATCATCAGGATGTTTACCAAAGTTTATGACGAACTTTTCCGCAAGATCCTTCATTTCATCCTGCTCGGATCAATATTCGTATATCTTTACTGCTTTGAAAACTGGTATACTTCCGCGGCTTCATGCCTGATATTTTCCGCGGCTGTATATCCCGCACTTAAATTCTTTGAACGGTTCAGGGGATATTCACACCTTCTCACTGAGAGAAGTTCTGGAGAGCTGAAAAACAGCCTGCTCATAGTATTTTTCATGTTTTCCGTCGTCATCTTTGTCTGCTGGGGAATTTTGGGCGACAGGCTTCTCTGCCTGGCGAGCGTGCTTGCATGGGGGATCGGGGATGCTATGGCTGCGCTGATCGGGAAGAGATTCGGAAAGCATAAGATAAAAAACACAAAGAAAAGCTATGAAGGAACATCTGCAATGTTTCTGTCGTCATTTCTCAGCGTTCTGACGATCCTTGTTATACGCGGCGGAATTAATATAATTTTCAGCATCGTCGTCAGCGCCGTTACGGCACTCGTTGCATCCGTTACGGAGCTTTATACCACAGGCGGCAACGACACCATCACTTGCCCCATCGCCTCAATGATTGTGATTATCATTATGCTTTATTTATTCGGAGGAATATGATGAAACGAAGTGAAAAAAACGGTAAAAATACTCTTCTGTGGTCCGTAATAATGTCGGCGCCGGGGCCGCTTATCGTCGGGCTTGGGCTGCTTGCAGGAAAAAGCTCCACACAGATGGCGGATTTTGTCAGAAGAAGTGCAGAACTTATGGCAATAATCGTATCGTATGTTGTGTATGCGGTTACGACCAAAGATTCGTTTGACGATATAAATAAAAAACAACGCCTTGAGAAAAATACGGATATTTTCGTCGGCGGAGCCATGATATTGGGCGGAATAATGATGATTGTTTCGTCATTTGTCATGAAAGATACAAAAACGGGAAATGTCATTCCCGGACTTGCGGTGGCAATACTCGGCGTTGTTGCCAACAGCATCTTTTTCGTGAGATATTCCCGTCTTGCAAAGGAAAGCTCCAACAGTATCCTTCTTGTGCAGAGCCGTCTTTACGGAGCGAAGACACTTGTGGACAGCTGCGTAAGTATTGCGCTTATGAGCATAGTTTTCTTTCCTGATTCGTCTTTGTCGTATTTTCTTGACAAGGCAGGGACTTATGCGGTGTGCGCATATCTTATCTATACGGGGATGCGTACAATAATTCAGAGAACAAAATAAAACCGACGCTTTCATTGTGAGAGCGCCGGTTTTGTTTATCAGTTTTTCGGGTACTGTTTTTTTATTTATTTAATAGCTTTTACGTTGATGTTCATTCCTGCGAGGGATGCCATCTTCTTTGCGTGATCAAGACCGAGAACGATGCGGTTGTCGATTACGCTGAAATTCTGTGCCTGAGCGGCAGGGAGAAGGTCAACGAAGAGTGTGTCTGCGCCTGCATTGAGAGCGCCGAGGTTTCCGTCTTCTGCTGAAACGCCGAGTTTCGGATCTTCGCCGGGATGCTGAGCAGTATATCTCGCTTTGGGAAGGAGATTGCGGATGATTGAGATCTGTCTGAAAGATGTTTCGAGGTTGCCTCTTCCGCCTTCTTCTGCAAGGGGAGTGCCTGCGGCAGGCATGTACGGAATGACCGGTGCCCAGCTGATGTCGAGCTGTTTCATGAGCATGATGTCGTCGATGAGTTCTTCCTGTGTCTGTCCGGGATAATCAACGATGTTGCCTGATGCAAGAAGCATCTTTGTTGATTTTATCTTTTCGATAGCCGCCATTCTCTGTTTGTAGTTTGTTGACGGGTTAAGACGGTTGAAAGTGTCTTCGTGGGACATTTCGAACTTGAGGACATATTCATAAACTCCCGCATCTTCGAGTTCTGTGTACTGTGAATCTGTGAATTCGCCGCCTGCGAGGGATACCTGAAGGCCCATTTTTGTGATCTCCTTGATAGCTCCGAGAAGATCGTCGAATTTATATCCTCTGTCTTCGCCTGCGATGAGGAACATTCTTTCAAGACCCATGTCTTTTGCGTTTTGCGCTGAACTTATGATGTCGCAGGGCGGAATGCGGTAGCGGGGGAGTTTTGTGTTGCCTGCTCTCATTCCGCAGTAAAGACATTGATTTTTGCAGTGGTTCGTATAACCGAGCATTGCAGTTGTGTAAAGAGAGTTGTCGGTAGCTTCTTTTCTTACTTTTATCGCTTCTGCCATGATCGTTTCCTTAAATTCGGAAAACGGCATATCGAGAGCTTCTTTGATTTCCTGTTTTGTTGAGAGCTTTACCATAAATCGATCTTCCTTCCTTGAATATCTTTGATATCTTCCTCGTCGTGAGTTACCATTATCACGGTCTTTCCTTTTGTCTTCTCACGGACGAAATTAATTACGTCAATCCTTGTATTCTCATCCAGTCCTTTGAACGGTTCATCCATAATGAGCAGATCCCAGTCCGAAAGCACCGCGCGGATTATTGCGACACGCCTTTTCATTCCGCCCGAAAGTGTGGATACCCTCTTGTCAATGCTGTCCCCGAGGCCGAGGAGCTGAAGAGTCGGGATTATCTCATCTTTTCTCTCATCCGGACATGAAAGACGGATGTTTGTGTATGCAGAGAATTCTTCGCAGAGCCTGTCTTCCTGAAAGACCGCGGAGATCTTTTCGGGAACTCCCGTCATCTCCCCGGAATCCTTCGGAAGAAGCCCCATGATGATGTTCAGAAGGGTGCTTTTTCCGCATCCCGAGCGTCCCATCAATGCGGAACATTCTCCGTAAGAAAACTCGACGGAGAGATCTTTGAGAACCTGTTTGTCCTCAAAGGATTTGTTTATGTTTCTGAGAACTATCTTATTCATTTACCCTCCCGTCAAGAGTTCTTTGTTCGTTGTGTTCGAGGAGCTTTCTGACCATAAGCATAAACAGTTTTTCGAAGGCAACGCTGACGAAAACGATTATTACTGTCCATGCGAACAGGTCCACTGTGTTTAAATATATCTTCGCTTCATAAAGTACTTCACCGAGGGAACCGTCGGGGATGCCGATGATTTCAGCCGCAACGCCGCTTTTCCATGCAAGACCGATGGAAACGCTGCATGCTGATATGATGAAGGGCTTTAAGTGGGGGATGTAGATATAAAGAAGCTTCTGCATCCATGTATAACGGAATACTGTCGCCATTTCCATCATCTTCGCATCGATGCTGCGAAGACCTGAGAGAAGGTTGTTATAAACAACCGGCAGTACGATCAGAAACGATATGAAGACCGAAAGTTCCCTTGCGGAAAGCCATATGAGCGCAATTACGATGAACGACGCTACCGGAACGGTCTTTATCGTCGTCATATACGGAAAGATGAGGTTTTCTGCCCATGGATAACGGTCTGCGAAGATCGCCAGAAGCGATCCGACAGTGAGTCCGAGCAAAAATCCCTTTCCGATCCTTGAAAGGCTGAACCATATCGCCGAAAGGAGTCCGTCCTCAAAGATGAGAGTGGACAGCCTTGCCGCCACTTCCAGGGGAGAGGCGAGGAGAATGGTCCGGTTGAGAATCATAGCGGCGATTTGCCACACTATGAGTGCAGATAAAATCGCCGCCGCTTTTGATATGATTATTTTTTTGTCTATTTTATTTTCGACTTTTTCTTTTTCGCTGTTCATTATTTCAGGATGCAATAGAGATCATCTCCCGGAAGGCTTCCGCCTACAGCCTGCGGGTTTTCATTGAGGAGAACTCCGAGGTATCCGTTGAGAGGTTCGACCATGTCATTGCCTGTGATGCATGTGATGTTGCAGTAAGGAATTGCTTTTTTAGCGATAGGAGCTTTTACGATGTCGAATTTTTCAACAAGTGCAGCGCCTTCTTCAACGTTTTCGTTGATCCATTTTGTTGATGCGGCATATTCTTCGAGGAATGAAGCGAGAGTCTGCGGATATTTTTCTGCAAATTCTTTTCTTACTACGAGTGCGCCTGTGATCATTGTGCTGCCGTTATTGAGTTTGTCCCATTCTTCTGTGAGTGAAAGGGCGATTCTGAGGCCTTCGACTGTGTTCTGAGCTACTGTTACGAACGGCTGCGGAAGCATTGCGATGCCTTTGCCTTCTGCCTGGAGAGTTGCAACTGATTCTGTTGCTTCACTCTTCCATTCGATTGTGAGGTCTTTGTCCGGGTCGATGCCGTTTTCTTTGAGGATGTATTTGAGGCAGTATTCCGGAGTCTGGCCTTTACCTGTTGCATAGATCGTCTGGCCTTTGAGGTCCTGGATTGATTTTACTGTTTCGCCGCCTGCTTCTACGATGTAGATAACGCCGAGTGTGTTGACTGCGAGGATCTGAACTTCACCGTCTGTGTTGTTGTAAAGTGTCGGTCCGAGGTTTGCGGGAACTGCGAGGATGTCGAGTTCGCCCTTGATGAGTTTCGGTGTGAGTTCCGGAGCTGCTGAAGCCATTACGAAATCATATGTATTTTCTGATTTTCCTGCTGCAGCATCATCAAGAAGTTTTACCATACCCATTGATGTGGGACCTTTGAGTCCGCCGATTCTGATTGCTTCCGGAGCTTCTTCTTTTTTAGCTCCGCATCCTGCGAACATTCCTGCGATGAGGAGTGCTGTAAGTAAGAGTACTGTTAATTTTTTCATGTTATTTTTTCCTCCTGAAGGTTTTTCCTTTGATTGAAGTATATCACGGATTTTGTATGGTGTTTGTTGCCGTGGCAACATAATGGTAAATTTTTGAATGAGATCTTTACCCCGCCATCGTATTTGAGGGAGATGACAGTTTCGTGTTGCAAAATATATGTATGGGTGATATAATGAAAATAAATTTTTGGAATATTCAAAATAAAGAGGTCGCTATGGCAAAATTAAAGCTCATTATATCAATGACAGTATTCGGAAGCATCGGTATATTTGTAAGGTACATTTCCCTTCCGTCGGAAATAATCGCGATGATAAGAGGCACGGTCGGTTCACTTATCCTTATCCTCTTTTCCGCAGCATCAAAGCGCAGGATCGATATCGGGGCAATAAAAAGAAATCTCCCGGTCCTTCTCCTGTCCGGAACGGCTATGGGATTCAACTGGATACTTTTATTTGAAAGTTACCGTTACATCACAGTTTCACTCGCTACATTATGTTATTATCTCGCGCCTGTGTTTGTAATAATACTTTCACCGATAGTATTAAAAGAAAAAACAAACGCCGTGAAAGTTATTTCAACGCTGACGGCTCTTATGGGGATGGTATTTGTATCGGGGGTGCTGAATGATTCGCAGAAGGTAAATACCACAGGCATCCTTCTGGGCGTCGGCGCGGCGGTATTGTATGCAAGTGTGATGCTTATGAGTAAGTTCTTAAAGGATATTTCTTCCGACGATTCGACCATTGTCCGCCTCGGAGTCGCGGGGATCTCGGTGGGTATTTATGCATTATTCACTCAGGACATTTCAGCTATCAGACCGGATATGTTATCGGTGGTTCTCGTAATGTTCGTAGCAGTATTTCATACGGGAATCACATATAAGATGTATTTCTCTTCCATGGAAGATCTGCCTGCGCAGACGATTGCGATTTACAGCTATATTGATCCGGTTGTGTCAATAATCCTGTCAATAATGATCCTTTCGGAAAGCTTCGGAATATACGAGCTTGTGGGCTCGGTCCTTATCCTCGGATCGACGCTTGTGTGTGAAGTGTGGGGAAGTAAAAAGTGAAATTTATGAATATTTATTAATAAACATTCATAAAGATACTTTACATGCATATATCTCTGTGGTACAATAACGTAGAAAAATCCAATCGGGGAAATGAAAAATGAATATCAGAATTATGAAAAAAGAAGATTATGAATCGCTTTACGCCCTCTGGCTTTCATGCACGGGAATGGGGCTGAATGATGTGGATGATTCATATGAAGGAATTGCAAAATATATCGACAGAAATCCGGAAACATCTTTCGTTGCGGAAAAGGACGGAAAGATCGTCGGGGCGATAATGGCGGGACATGACGGAAGAAGGGGATATATTCATCACACGGCAGTTTCTCCCGACCACCGCAGCGAAGGAATCGGAAAGGCGCTTGTGGATGCGGCTGTGGATGCGCTGAAAAAAGAAGGGATCTCAAAAGTGAATCTCGTCGTCTTTGCGAGGAATGAAGGCGGAAATGCTTTCTGGGAAAAGATCGGATTTACTCAGCGTTTCGACCTTGCTTACCGCAACAAGACTCTTGTAAAGATGGTAAGACATGATACATGATTGAATCTATACAGGCACCTTGACGGTGCCTTTTGTATTGACTGAAATTTTTGCATAAAAAAACGAGCCGGCAAGCGGCTCACTTTTTATATAAGGAATTTAACACCTGAAATGTCTACGTTTTTGAGGATCTCCTCAGCTTTTCTTACGTTCTGCATGATGAGCTTGATGTCAACGCCCGCAAGACGTACGGCGATGGTTGCGAGGAAGTTGATGAAGTCTTTGCTTCTTTCCGGATCGAGTACGTCATAACGGTCCATGAGAAGTTCTCTTCTTGCGCCGTATTCAGCGATGATGAGTCTGCGGAAGATAGATTCCGTGATGTCGATGTTGAAAGAACGGATGATGTCCATGAGTTCATCGCCGATGAGAGCATCAATGTCAGCTTCCACGAGCTGGTTGTTGAAGATTTCTTTATAAAGCTCACGGTTGCGTGAGTTGCTGAGCATTATCGTATAGAAGAGTCTTGTGAAGACAACGTGTCTCTGAAGCGGGTTTTCGATGAGGTGTGCCGCCTGTTCATCGATCGTTTTTTTGATATTTGCGATGAACTGTGTATATACGATAGTAAGAATGTCGTTTTTCTTGAAATAATAGTTTACAAGTCCGATGGGTACTTTGGCTTCATTCGCGATCTTTTCGATTGTTGCTGATTTGTAGCCGTATTCGTAAAACATCTTCTTTGCAGCCTGGAAAATTCTTTCTTTTGTTTCGATCCCTTTTTTGTATGTTGCCATGAGTTGCTCCCCTTATTTTATTTAGTTATTACAGATCCGTCAAATCCGTACAATGTCGCTATCCGGCAATATCGATTAAACGGAATATTCATAAAATTTATACGTCGTGGGTCGATTATAACATATTTCGAATAAAAATCCAAACACTTTTTTAGATTTCACTCAAAATTTCTCTTCTTTGATGCAATTTATGCTGTTTTGCTAATGTTTAAGCATAAAGAAGGTTAAAAATATATCCTATGTGTCAGTCGTTTATCTGTTTTTTCAGGTATCTTCCGACGACATTCGAAAAGTTTTTGATGTTTCTGATATACGCAAAATCCTTGCCGAACATCTTCATTTCCGCCGAAAGATCCTCTTCTTCACCGGCAAAAACGCCTAAAACGGCGATGCCGTTCTGCCTTGCTTTTCTTATTTCAAGGGCAGTATCCTTGACAGCATCATCCCCCTGATAAATAACGTTTACCTTGCTGTCGGGACGGTTGATGTTGGCGTCGTTGGGCTTTCCGTCGGAGAGAACGATGAGGATCTTGTTATCTTCCTTTCTCTGAAGGAGGTCATAACAGGCAGCCCTTATGGCGAGTCCGTCGCGGTTGTTGGATGTTCCGACGTATTCAAACATACGGAAGTTGCGTGAAGTCACGTCGTCATAATCGCGGAATCTCTGCAGGATAGTGTAATCCCAGAATGAGCAGAAGGACATTACTCTGTGAGGAATGCCGAGATTGCTGAGAGCTTCGCTGATGATATATCCCTGCATTGCGACTTTACCCTGTCTTCTCTGTTGCGAACCGCTGCCGTCAATCAGGATGTCGATGACGAAGTCACAGTTGTCGCGTTTGTTGTCCATCTTGAAAAGCTTTTCCGTGGAGCATCTTCCGACTCTCCATAATTTGTTCGGGACGATGATGCCGCGGTCAGAGGAAACAAAGTCCTGATCCTGCCTCTGGACGAGAGCTTTTTTGAGGATGTCCGTGAGGTGGGCGATGTTGGATTTTACAAGACGGTGGTTATCGTAATACATGAGCTTATTCTTGCTCGTCTGCATTTCCACGTATTTGTAACGGTAGTTCATCTGAACGTAATTGTTCAGGATGCCTTCCGTGTAATATAAAGAACAGTCTGCGTGCATTCCCGTGCAGAGGGCGCGGTTGCGGCGGGAGAGTTCTTCTTTTGAGAGATAGCTTTTGCCGTGATTCAGTTCGACATATGAATAAAGCTTTGATGTTGTCTTTTCGTCAATATATATTACGCTTTTCTTTGCTTTCTGGGGCGGTTTGTCCTGATTTTCGCTCGCCAGGGACGCGGAGATGTTCTTGAGGACGTCTTCGAGGATGTCTGCATAAAGTTCATCCTTTACGAAATCCGACCAGTCATAATCCCTCAGGTCTTTTATGTCGACGGCAAGGACTCTGTCAAGTCCGCCTTTGTTTCTTTCGAAACTGCGGTCGAAATGGTTGTTGTACATCCTGTCGATGGATTTCAACAGTTCGTAAGTCGTTTCGGCATCCTGTGCGGAAAGGGCGATGCGTGCGGCGCTTGTGAGGTTGTTTTCGCCTTTGAGTTCTCCCGTAAGGTAATAAGAGATAAGCGTAAGGCGGATCCTTCCTGCGAGGTTTGCCGTGAGAGCGGACATTTCATAATCAAGAAGGTCCTCGAACGCATCCCTTCTTATGTCTTCAACGCCGGGGCGGTGTTTTGTTATCTTGTTGTAGCAGGCGGCTTCGGAGCATACCTGGGCGATGTCGATGAGGTGTCTTTCATCTCCGCCGAGATACGCCTTCTTGGCGATATAAAGAGCTACTTCGTCGCGGTCGAAAAACATATTCAGAGCGCCGTGACGGATAGCGTTATACATACTTATATTTTTCGTTGCCCCGAGAGCGGAGGAACCGAGCTCGCTGGCTTCATAGTCTTCGGAGACGGTCCACATGAGATTTTTTACCCTGCTCTCGAACTCATAAGTATCTTCCTGGAGTTCGAGATCAAGTTCGTGTACTATTTTTGACATATATACCTCTTTAACCGGTTCTGAAATGGGTTTTCATGAAAGAATTTTCAAAATGTGTTGTCCATATTGAAAAATAAGAATGTTTATACAAAAGTACATTTTTCAGAGCCGTACAATATTCCAAACATACTATACCACAAAAGGCGATATTAGTGAAAGATTTTTTTCATGGTTTTCAAAATGAAATTTGTATGATATAATCATGAAGTACCATTGTAACATTACGGTGGGCTTATTAATGATAATGAGAGGTATATTATGAAAGTATCTGTACTCGGCTGCGGAAGATGGGGCGGATTCATCGCCTGGTATCTCGACAGAACAGGTCACACTGTCACGTCATGGGGACTTGAAGGAACAAAAGAGATCACTGAGCTTATGCAGACTCATAAAAATAAATATCTGAGTATGCCACAGAGCGTTACTCTTACTACAGACCTTGATATGGCGGTTGAAACGGCGGATGTCATCATCATCTCTATTTCTTCACAGGCACTCGGAAGCTTTGCGCAGAGCCTTAAAAAATACGACCTTAAAAACAAGCCTGTCGTTTTATGTATGAAGGGTATAAATTCCGAAACCGGAAAAAGACTTTCGGAAGTCATTACGGAAGTTCTCGGAGAAGACAATATCAGAGTCGCTGTGTGGGTAGGACCGGGTCATGTTCAGGATTATACGAGAGGAATTCCGAACTGCATGGTAATCGACAGCAAACATGAGGACCTGAAGCGTATGCTCGTTGAAGAATTTTCTTCTGACCTTATCAGATTCTATTACGGCAACGACCTTATCGGCAATGAAGTCGGTGCTGCGGCGAAAAACGTCATCGGCATCGCTGCCGGAATGCTCGACGGCGCAAACCTGACGAGCCTTAAAGGCGCACTCATGGCAAGAGGAACAAGAGAGATCTCACGCCTCATCGTTGCTATGGGCGGAAACGAGCTGACAGCATACGGTCTTTCACATCTCGGAGATTATGAAGCGACGCTTTTCAGCAAGAACTCACATAACCGCGCTTACGGCGAAGGATTCATCAAAGGAGAAAAATTCGAATCTCTCGCAGAAGGCGTTGAGACATCAAAGGCGATGATGATCTTAAAAGAGAGATATGATGTGGAGATGCCCATATGCGAAGCTGTATATTCAATTCTTCACAAAGGCGAGAACGCAGACGAAGTGATGAAAAAATTATTCCTCAGAAGCATTAAAAACGAATTTCTGAGCTAAAAAAAGGAACACGGGACAATATATTATGATGTTAAACACGAACGAAGATGTAAGAAAATACCTTACGGAATGTGAAGTGGCGGAAAATCTCATTGATGACGTTATCGCATTCCGTGATGAATACAAAAACGACAACGATGCTGCGGAAAGAATCAGCATTCCGCCGTCAAAATATTATGGCAAAGAAATCTGGGAAATGGCGCTCTGCGCGATCCTGCAGGGAGAAAACCTCCTTTTGTCAGGCGCAAAGGCTACGGGAAAGAGCGTTCTCGCGGATAACCTTTCATATGTATTTGCACGCCCGACATATACGGTATCATTCAACGTAAATACAGACAGCACGACAATGATCGGAACGGATACATTCAAGGATAACGAAGTCACTCTCAGAAAAGGTCCGGTTTATCAGTGTGCAGTAAACGGCGGATTCGGAGTTTTCGACGAAATCAATATGGCGAAGAACGACGCTGTATCTGTACTTCACGCAACACTTGACTACAGAAGGATCATTGATGTTCCGGGATATGACAAGATCAGACTTCACCCCGCAACGAGATTTATCGGAACGATGAACTACGGCTATGCGGGAACACGTGAACTCAACGAAGCACTCGTTTCACGTTTCCTTGTTATTGATATGCCGGTTGTTGATGAAGAAATGATCATGAAGATCATGACGACAAACTTCCCCGAAGCGAAGGAAGATGCACTTTTACAGCTCGCGGGAATATTCCTCGACCTGCAGCTCAAAGCGACAAGCGGGGAAATCACGACAAAGCCCGTAGACCTCCGCGGTCTTATTTCTGCTGTTAAAACAATAAAGAGGGGACTCAATCCACTCAGCGCCGTCAAGATGGGCATCACAAACAAGAGTTTCGACAACTTCGAAAAGGAAATCGTCGAAGACGTCATCGCAACGAGAATCCCGAAGGCGTGGACAAGTGAGAACGTATTTTAAAAGATACTAAAAGGTAAATGACAGGACTGTGTATGCAGTCCTGTTTTTCATTGGCCGGAAAAATGATTGTCATGTACGGGATACGCGGCATATCACATCCGAAATATATCTTCTGCTCAGCCAATAAAGTCGGCTTTATGCAATGCATAAAGCCCCCTGATGTTATTCCCAAGGTGTGTAAGCGAAATAAAGAGAGAGATCTGTTCATGTAATTCTGTGTATTGTAAAAAAGATTTTCATCCCGCACCTCACCTCACCCACCCGAGAAGAGAGTACATTTCGGTAAACACCCGGCAGTAAGTGTGAACAGAGAGAACAAAAAGAGCAAAAAAGGCAAAAAAGTATCAAAAAAGGGTTGACAAAAGCGAGGAATGGGAGTATATTAAGCGAGCTGTCCGGGCAACGGCTCAGCGGG
>JAFXKY010000008.1 GCA_017531485.1 Eubacteriaceae bacterium
ACTCCACAAAATACTGCTAAGTTCACGATGTTTTGGTTTTTCAGCAAGAATATTTTTCAGATATTCAAGTGTTTTCCTCACACTGTCATTATGAACAATATGGGAAATCAGTGAGTTTTCGTTAAACTCATCTTCCATAGCTGGCAATAAAAACAGTGATGTCAGATAAAATCTTTCCGCATCATCGCCAAAGTGGGTTGTCCTGCCTATATACATAAATCCACGATGCGAAGCGATGATAAGATGTATTACGATATCCAGGTCTTCTTTTGGGATCTCATCATACACAACATAGAAAAATCTCCGGTCAAGCGATGAAACATTAGCTTCATCATCAAAGACTTCAACAAGCTGATTGGTCGAGTACGTTCCTGCAAGTTTTACCTTGTTGAAATCAACATTTGCAATATCTGTCATATGCCTCACCCCGTTTTCTTTAAATCAGCTTTTGCTGCAAATTGCTATTCCTGCAACAATCCGATCACGTCCTCCGCGTTCTTTTCCGCTTTTACCTTATTCATAATATTTTCAATGATGCCTTCTTCGTTTATTATAAACGTCGTCCGCACCACTCCCATGGAAGTTTTTCCGTAGAGCTTCTTTTCCTGCCAGACTCCGTAGGCCTGAATTGCCGTAAGATCGGGATCTGAAAGAAGGATAAACGGCAGAGAGTGCTTTTCCGCAAAATTGTGGTGCGACTTAACGGAATCTTTGCTGATTCCGATCACCACTGCATTATATTTTTCAAACTCCGAAAAATTATCCCTGAAACCGCATGCCTGCTTTGTGCATCCGGAAGTATTGTCCTTTGGATAAAAGTAAAGGACTACTTTCTTTCCTTCAAAATCACTTAGACTTACCATATTTCCGTCTTTATCCATAAGGGTAAACTGCGGAGCCTTGTCACCTGTATTAAGCATATCTTTCTCCTTATAACTCTGGTTTTTATCGTATCAAAACAAACTCAGTCTTTCTGATGCGCCGTATAATTCTCCGCCGCATACAGATACTGTCTTTCAAATTCTTCTATGGCCTTCCTGCTTACCTTCCGAAACGGCAACAGCATATCAAAAGCATGAACCCCCGTATTGTACACATCGACTTCTGCTCTGACGCGCGCAGCCTTGAGGTTTTCAATAAAAGTCAGCGTTTCGCAATAAAACGGTTCCTTCCTTCTGACAAAAGTGTAACACGGCGGAAGGTTTCTGTAATCCGTCTGTCTTGCGGGAGCCGCATACGGAGGAATCTTTCCCCGGATGTCCCGAAGATACATCTTCCATGCAGCATGGTTCCGTCTTGTATTCCACGTTATTCCCGGATTATTTACCGAAGAAGGAGTGTCTGTGTTATCTATCATAGGATAAAGCGGCATCTGAAACGATATATTCACTTCTCCCTTATCCCTCGCGTACATACAGACCGCCGCTGTGAGCCCGCCGCCTGCGCTTTCACCGCCCACCATTATCTTTGACGGATTACCGCCGAGGGAGTCGTGATTATCTTTTATGTATAAAAGGGTATTATAGCAGTCATCAAGCGCCGCAGGATACGGGGATTTCTTCGCAAGGCGATATTCGGGAGTTATTACCACCGCTCCGTATTTCTCACAAAGCTTCTTCGCCCGCGACATATATATCATCCTCGCCATTCCCACCACATATCCGCCGCCGTGGATCCATAAGATCAGGGGAGTTTCTTCCTTCGGCTTTTTGTTCGGGCCCGGGCGAAGGATAATGATCTCCATGCTCTGTCCGCCTGATTCAATAAACTTGCTTTCACTGTAATATTTCTTTGCCATGCTCCCTCCTTTTACATTATTATACAATAAAAAAACGGCAATGGAAACCATCGCCGCATAAATAATTATCTTTCAATATACTGGATCGCAACACAATGCGGACCGCCCTGTGTAATGAATGCGTGAGAGAGTTCGAGAATGATGACTTCAACTCCCGGGAACGCTTCATTAAGCATTTCCTTTGCCTTGAGAGCATCTTTTTCAACCCTTGCGTGAGAAACATAGATGATATGTTTTTCTGAGATATTTCTCGTCTTCATCGTGTCGATAACGACGCCGAATGCTGATGACATTGTTCTCTTTACAGCGATCTTGTCAAGCTTTCTTCCGTCTTCCACCTGCGTCATGACCGGTTTTAATTTAAGAACAGAGCCGAGTGTCGCTGCCATGGGTGTAAGTCTTCCGCCGCGACGGAGGAAGTCGAAGTCCTGAGGAATGAGGAATGATTCGTTGTGATCGGCCGCATATTCAAGCCACGCAACGATCTCTTCACCGGTCTTGCCTTCATCTCTCATTTTTACTGCTTTTTCAAGCATATAGCGGTGGGGGCCGCAGAGAGTCTTTGTGTTGATAACGTGGATGTCTTCTTTGTTTTCAACTGTTTCCCTTGCGCCGACAGCACTCTGATATGTACCTGAAAGTCCGTCTGCCATAGCGATGTTGATGATGAATTCACCCTTGTACTTTTCGTAATGTTCTATCACTTCACCTACAGGCGGCTGTGAAGATTTGGGGTGCTGACCGTTTGCGATGCGACCGTAAAAATCATCATAATCACTTATAAGGTCCCTTCCCTGATAATCGCCGATAGCAACGCAAAGCGGGAGAGCGTCAACTCCGAATTTTTCAGCTTCAGCCTGAGTATAGAGAGTTGATGAGTCTGTTATAATTTTTACCATGTGTTTACTCCAAAAATTTCATACACATTAGTTTCTCTTTTTTGCGGAAATATGTCAAGTATTTTTCAACACTTTTTACAAAAAACGTCGGATATATTACATTTACATGCTGAAATGTAATATATTTCCCGCATATCTACTCTGCTGTCTTTTCAAGTAATACGAGATTTACTCCCTTTATTCCGTTGAATTCGCAGGAGACCACCCCCGCTTCGGAATATCCGAGCGACCCGTAAAGCTTTCTTGCCCGGGAATTTCTTTCGTTTGTATCTATCCTGAGATAAGGGCAGTTGTTTTCCTTCGCATAATTTTCATAAAACGCAGCAAAGAGCTTTCCGTATCCTTCGGATGAATGTCCGGGGGACACGACCAGAGTATGCATCACCATCACTTCATCTTCTCCTGCGGCGTTCTGCCACCTGCCTTCCCTGTACACTTCATCCTGCACTTTGTTTATCCTTGCGGCAGCGACGATCTCCCCGCATTTTTCCATAACGAACATCTCGTCGTTTTCAACGGCGTTTCTTGCTGTCACCTTTGTCGGATAAACTCCCCTTATCCAGCCCGTCGTGAGAAAGCCTTTCTCTTCCAGACCATGGATCTCTTCATATATTTCAGAGATCGCATCCACATCTTCCCTGCGTGCTTTTCTCAGAAATACATCAAGTTTCTTTTCGAAGAATACGGATATCTTTCCGCCTTCGCGGTGATACTCATATACTTCCTCAACGCCCATTTTCTTATAAAAATTTCTTGAGCGATAATTGGTATGATTCGTCGAGAAACGCAGATATCTGCAGCCGCACTTTGCGGCATATTCTTCATAAAACCGAAACAGCTTTTCTCCGTAACCGCTTCTTCCGGCAGCGGGAGAAACGACAAACGTATGCAGCACCATCACTTCATCATCCGGCGCATCATACTTCCATTCTCCGAGGGGATAATGAGCATCCTGACGCTTGTTGAGGATCATGCTTCCGACGATTTCGCCGCCTTCTTCCAGAACGAACATCTCTCCTCTCTCGATTCCGCCGAGGGCAACGTCATCCGTGGGATATACTCCCCTTTTCCATCCGACAATGACAGGACCGCTTTCCTCAACGGAGATGATGTCGTCATAAATCTTTACCACGCTGTCAAGATCGTTCATATTCGCTTTTCTGATCATAAATATTCCTCACATTCAAAAATAAGTACCCTCTCGCGTTTGTCGCCGCCGAAGAAATCCGTCATGTCTATCTCATCGGAAAACATAAACAGATCGCTTCGCATCAGAAGAGAGATGTATTCATCATCGGGATAATAAAAACAAAGCCTGATACTTCTCGGATTATCGTAATAACTCTCTTCGATCTTCGCAAGAACTCCTGTGAGTATCTTTGCGGAAAACGGATTAAAAAAGAAAAATACGTTTTCATCGGATGGGCAGAAGTCTTCTGCATTCATGAGTAAAAACTCTGCGTTTTCAACTCCCGATTCCCTCAGGTTTTCATTGGACATCGTATAGAGCTCTTCGTCATACTCTATGCCGAGACTTTTACATCCCGTCATCTTCGAGAAATATATCCCGACACGTCCTCTCCCGCTGCCATAATCCACAATGGATGAATCTTTATCTACAACTCCTTCTTCCACCATCCTCGCCAGAACTGAATACGGAGTCGGCTCATAAGGATGATGATTCTCATCCGCGTGGGAATCATCCCTGCCGAGAGTGGTTATTCCGAGAAATTCATCTCCGGCCTCTTCGATGCTCTTAGTTAATTTCCTTGCCATCTGAAAAGGCGTTTCCGACTTTTTCGCCGAGAACCACGTAACTCTTGTTTAATGTATCAAAAGCGATGGGACGGAATTTTGCAATATCAATGCCGCCGCTTTCAAGGAGAATATCTTCGTCAACGAGAGTGTTTTTGATCTCCCCGAACATAAATTCCGTTTCCGGATCATACGAAACAAATTCACATTCAAGCGTAAGCTTATATTCTTCAATTACGGGCGCATCCACAAATTCGCTCTTAACAGCCGTAAGACCTGCTTTTTTAACCTTGTCTTCAACCTTATTGCCCGTAGCGATGCCGAAATAATCCGATTCCTTTACGAGGGATGCATCTGCCATGCTGACAGTAAATGCCTTTCTTTCCATAATGTTCTTTACTGTCTTGTGACCGTGGCTCAGGCAGATCGCTACCTGATTCGTATCAGCCACCGTTCCCCATGCGGCATTCATGGCATTTGCTGTTCCGTCGGGGTTGTAAGTTGCAATGATAAGTACGGGAAGCGGATAAACTGCCGCTTTCACACCTAAATTCTTTTTCATGTTATTCCTCCGTTATATTTATTTCAAATGTTACTTCCGAAAACTCAGCTCCCTGACATTCAACCTGACGCCCGTCAGGATAAGGGATACCAAGTATGTCGTAATATTCATCGGTGTATTTTATTTTACTGTCATCAAAATCCTTCTGAAGAGCCTTTACGTAATCATAAGCATCGGACACAGGAGAAATATTAAATTCCTTTCTTATCACATCAAGCACCTCTGCCTGCCCAATGACAAATTTATTGTCTTCACTTTTGATAAACATCTCAAACTGTTCTTTTGAAAACCACACTATCTGCTCAATGACCGTTATGCTTCCAGCGTAAAGAATGAGTTTCAGGAGGTCTCTGAAATTTTCCGCGAGCGGATATACGTAATCATCTTTCCACGGCATAGGATTTACAGCAAATACCATATCTCCATACCCCTCGATAAAGCAATAATGTATTCCGCTTTCCCGGCCAAAGACCTTTGCGCCGACGGGGGTGCAGAAATACCCGCCATCTTCACTTCCTCTTTCAAGGCCTATGAGGGATGCATCAATATCAAGATTCATATATTTTTCAAAAGTATCCATTATTTCCTCCGCGAGGATATTTTATCACTTTTATGAATAAAAATAAACACAATACTATCAGAAATGCAATAAACATACAAAAAAAGCTGACCGCGTATGCGGTCAGCTGTGGTATACCAAAGATTATTCTCCGAGGTAAGCAACTACTTCTACTTCAACGAGGAATCCGAGCGGAAGGTCTTTTACTGCAACGCAGCTTCTTGCCGGTTTTGTTGTGAAGTATTCAGCGTAGATAGCGTTGAATTTTGCGAAGTCGCCCATGTCAGCGAGGAAGCATGTTGTTTTAACAGCTTTTGTGAAGTCTGTGCCTGCTTCTTCGAGAAGAGCTTTGATGTTTTCCATTGCCTGACGTGTTTCTGCTTCTACTCCGCCTTCAACGATCTTTCCTGTTTTCGGGTCGATTCCGCCCTGTCCTGATAAGAATAACATATCCCCTGCGATAACTGCCTGTGAGTACGGGCCTACTGCTGCAGGTGCGTTTGTTGTGCTGATAGGTTTGATTGCCATGATTTACTCCTTATTATTAAATTTTCTTACCGTTATTATATATCAATTTTCTTCCACAGACAACAGTTTTTATTTTTCGGACATCATTATTTACCCAAATTTTTTCTCATTACCTCATGCGTTCCC
>JAFXKY010000001.1 GCA_017531485.1 Eubacteriaceae bacterium
GATTGATTTTATTACCGCCAAATAGGGATTGGTTTTCTGTACAAGAATAAAAACTAAATTGCCATATCATAACGCACCTACGTCATGGTATGGCAATTATTTTTACTGATATATGTTTATATTTGTTGACAATGTTAATACTATGTGGTACTTGCATTCCCATTGTGTGTGCCAAACTATTGTCGGATGACTTATTACTCATCTATTTACCTCCTGTTTTTCCACTTGGTATGGCTGTCGAACCTGCTCAAGTTTACCATAGGAGGTTTTGTTTATCTGCCTGAAGCTGAAGCGCTTTTCTCCCCCTGCATAGCAGGGGGGATTTTTGATGTTACACAAATAAACAGGAAGCGCCGCATCCGGCACTTCCGTCAACCTTATTTCAATTCACATCGGACGAGGATGTATTCAAGCAGCTGAGCATCCCTGACGAACAGCGTCATGTCCGCTTCTTCCGCAAGGACTCTTTCTTCCGCAGTTTCGGAACGGTCCGTGCGGTATGTCCTGTAAGTAAAGACATTGCCGGACATATCAGTTATGATCACATCCGTTCCGTCATCTATCCTGTCAAAAAAATCGAATTGCCCTTTCTGATCATATCCCCCGATTATAAGTGTCCCGTTGTATGCTGTCCCGCTGAATCGACACGGGCGGCGTGTAACCTCCCATTTATCCCATGAACTATATACGGGAAGCTTTAATCCGTAACCGGGAATTTCAAGCAGTGCGATAAAGTCCTTTCCGCCGATTTCAAGTGAAGGCATCTCTGCGTTATACATGGGATCGAAAAACCCTTCCCGTCTGTCAGTAATGACAGTTTCCATCTTCTGTACGATATCTTCATTATCCCTGCCTGCCTGATCTGCACGCAGGAACATAATTCCGAGAAGGAATAGTCCCAGAACGATCAGAAGAGTTCCTGCAATAACAATTATCCTACTGCTATTTCTCATCGTGTCTTTCCTTCATTCTCAGAAGTCCCACAATTATAAGCCCCATTCCCGAAATGCAGAATGTAAGCACATACATAAACAACGGTGCAGTTTCACCCGTTTCAGGAGAACCGGGTTCATCGGGAATATCAGGCTGTTTTGTATTCTTGATAATAAACGATGTTTCGTTGTTTACTATCAGAACCTCATATCCTTCCGGAACATCTTTCTCCATGACACTCCATACATCATCACTCTTCTCAGCTTCCCAGCTGTATGACCAGTCGTTGGTGCCATCAAGAACGATGCTTCTGTCGACTTCGCCGTTTCGGAGGATATCCACGCTGACGCTCTCAGGGCGCTCATCCGCAGATTCTCCGTCATTCCATAGTTTTACGACCGTATATTTCTCCGGACGCGTATAGTATGCGGATTTCGGAACAGCCTTCATGTCATAATCATATCCGCTTTCCGTCGGTGCAGGAAGATATATCATGAAATCGCGGAAGATAAAGGTTCCGGATTCATTTTCCGCCGTAACCCCCTTCACCATATAAAGCCCCGTTTCCAGGTCGGTAAAGAAGACTTTTCCGTCACTTCCCGTTTTCAGGCTTCTGTATGCGGATACATGCTCTGCAGTAACATAGCTTTTTATAGTCTGTGCCGTTTCCGTCCACTCCTGCTGAGATGTTATTCCGTGTATTTTTATCGGATAGCCCGAATAAGGCTCCAGAAGCTCATATTCGCCTTCATCCGTAAGCTTTGCAACGCGGTAAATATCTATTTTCAGATCTTCAAATGAGATCCCTTCCTTTGAATATGATATTTCAAGGCTGCACATGCGGGAAGGATCATATCCGGATGCAAGACACACCGAGGGCAGCATAAAACAGATCATGAATACGCATAATACAGAAACTATTCTCTTTATCATAAATCTTCCTCTCCCAATGTTTCTTTTTTTACGGGAACAAACATCACATATATAAGCAGAACAAATATTATCGGAAGCGCCACAACGGGCATTACGATCAACGGCTCTACTCTGTACGCTTCATTGGCAATGTAAATGTTGCTCTTCTGGGAAGCATCCGTCTGATGCGCCCTTATGAGGAGCCTCTGGGTGTTGATGCCGTAAGGGGTACATGTAAGAAGGGTGCAGTACGACTTCGAATCCTCTATCTTAATGAGGCTCACATCACTCGGTTCAACGATCCTTATCTGGTCCACTTCGTATGTTATCTTGCGGTCAAGGATGGTGAAATAGAATGTATCGCCTATCTCCATCCTGTCAAGATGCGTGAAAAGCACCGCTGTGGGAAGTCCTCTGTGTGCGGAAACTACCGTATGCGTGTTTTCTCCTCCCACAGGAAGGCTCGTCCCCTGAATATGCCCTGCGGCGACGCTGAGTACCGCATCGCTCGTTCCGTGATATACGGGAAGCTCCTGATTTATCTTCGGAACAGTCAGATACCCCATCATCCCGGTGGAACTTATATCCAGCGTCTTCCAGTATTTCGCTTCGATCTTCTTATATTCTATCAGAGGAACTTCAAGGGAATAAAGGGTGCGGTTGTATTCATCGGCGGCATTGAATATCTCCGAATAGTCTTCCGGTTTATATGCGGCCAGCATTGCTTCGTAATTGACGATAGCCTTACTCTGCGTCTTTGAGTTCCAGTAGCTGCTGACAGCGGGATATAACAGCACGGACAGGCCTATAAAAAATGAGACGAGAAGAATAATTGTGGATTTTCTGCTTTGCATAGGCTTCTCCCTGATGTTACAGATTTCCGGCGGGGCTGTGCCCCGCCGATAAATGTATAGTAAATCAAATTAGTCGTCGATCATGCTCATACGTCTCTTTGTTACGAGAAGAACACCTGCTGCGAGTGTTACGAGCATACCGAATGTGATGAACATTACAGTACCTGTGCCGCCGGTTTCCGGAAGCATTGTGCCGGATTTGTTTACGACATGAACACCTGAACCTGTTGAGAAAACACCATCATTAAAGATAGCATCGAGATTCTTATCGGAGATAGTAAATTTCTGGCGGGCTGCGAGCTGATTGTAACCATTCGGAGTTACAGTTTCTTCGAGGTAATATATACCGTTATCAAAACCTACTACGCGGACTTTACCGTCTTTAACTACGATAGAAACGCCTTCTTCATCTGCTTTTGCCCTGCGGTATGTAACTCCGTCATCCATAAGAACAACTGCTACTTCATTTCCGCCTTTTTCAGCATCATAAATCTTAAATTCAGCACCGTCGATGAGTTTGTTCTGGCTGTCTGTTTTCACGAGATCAAATGCGAATGTGTATGTCGTTGTTTCATCCGTGTTTGATTCGTGGCTGCTGTTTTCGCCATAATTAAGTTTTGCTTCGTTGGGGTTTCCTTCTCCTGCTATTACGGCATTTCTGTTGACCATTGCTTCGTAGTACACGATGATTTCATCATTGGTTGCGAGCTTTTCACAAAGTTCATTTGAAAAAACAACTTCGAATGTGCAACCATCTTTTGAACCGGGAACTTCCACATTATAATCCGTTGTCGGTGTTGTGTGAGTTCCAGTACTGGTTACATGTTCAATCTTTGAAACCTGTAAGAATGTCAGACCTGCAGACATTGTGTCGTGGAGAATATAGTTTTCCGCACCTGCATGAACTTTAATTATTGTACGGAACTCTACAGTCTGTCCGATATCGGCTGTATTTTTTTCTCCCCATGTTTCACCCAGGTCCTCTTTAACCTGTTTAACAACTGTCGGTGAACCGTTCTTTGCGTTGATTGATGCATCGGGGTTTGTTGTTGTAAGACCACAAAGAGCACCCATTGTTGAGTCGATAAGGTAGTAACCGAGTTCGAGACCTGAGAATTTTCCTGAAGTTATCTCAGTTTCTTGATCTGTGGTAATCACAAATTCTCCATCATTTTTAGAAGATTTAACGGGAGCGATTTCGTTAGCTTCAACTTTCGCATAAGCAAGAGCCAATTTCGCAAATGCCGCAACTGTATCATCATCTTCTGTAGCTTTCCATGTCGCATAACCCTGTTCATCTACAGTAAAATATGCCTTTGCCTCATCTGTCGCAAAGAAACCTGTCCATGCACTGTTTACTTTGTAGGAATACGCTCCTGTATCTGTGTCATAACTTTCGAGATCGAGGAGTTTGTAGATTGTGTAAGTGTTGCCTTCGCTGACGCCGTTGATAGTGATTGATCCTGTTTCATCAGCAGCAAAAACTGTTGCGCTCATTGAGAGAGCCATGAGGAGTACCAGCATGAAGCTGATCACTTTTTTCATGTTTTTCATTTTTTAATTCCTTTCTTATTATTTATTTGTTTTTTTCGGGCGGCGCAAGATAAAGTATTTTGAGCACCCGGAGAGGCGTACTATTTTTCTCTACACTCCCTCCTTTCGCTTTTGCGCCTCTGCCCATAGTACCAACCCAGTGAGCCGAGCATTATCGACAGACCGAGGATTATGTGTCCATACGGACCGATTCCGCCCGTAGACGGGAGGATCACATTCATATGGTACACGTTGGTAACTGTTATTTCATAAGCGGTTTCCGAACCGTTCACCGACCCGACTGTGCCGTATTCCGCATGCCAGCCGTCGGGCGGATTCGTTTCTTTCACCGAATATGCAATTTCTTTATCATTGCTGTCATATTTCGGCAATGATTCAAATGTATAGCTCCAGCCGTTTCTCAGGCTGAGAGTTCCGCTGAGCCCTGCTTCCGCTCCGTTTTCAAGGAGAACGACTTCAATCGTCTTGTCGTTGTATATAGCGGAACCGCCGAGTTCGCCCGGATCCCATAATTTGTTTACTTTCAGCGAGATCGTCGCATCTTTTGCGGGGATGTTCGTGATCCTGTACTCATAATAAAGCTCTGTATCCGGTTCTTCCGGCTCCTCAGGTTCCGGATCCGGTTCAGGCTCCGGTACTCCGATCTGAAGAGGTGTGACCGTGAATGATTCACTGCTGTTTGTCGTCGTGTAGAATACGTGATTATGTATCACATTACTTTCCATATTTTCTTCTTTCGGATACTGGGTTTCGTTCCAGTTCCCGTGATCAATATAACAGGAAAGCTTTCCGCCGGAGAAATTCAGGTTTTTGTATTGTCCCGGACCTGACGATATTTTATACATGTAATTATCATAGAACAGTGTCTTTCCGTCTTTATTGGTAAAGGTGTATGTTCCGTTACTGTTAACCGTTACCACCCACTGAGTATCCAACGAATTCTCAGCTGTGCTCAGGTTTTTCTCAAGCCTGATCCCGGCACTGTCAGAGCCGATATATCCGTATTGCGTCTGCAAGAGATATGTCTTGCCGTCTGCAAAGCCTTCCGAAGGAGTCGTTACCGTATTTCCGCCGGATGAACTGCCGGCATTTCCCTTTACCGGCTCGATATGTCCCACATATCCCGGAATCGTCGCTTCCCTGACCGTATAACTTACGGGATTTCCGTCCCTGTCCGTCTTCGGCAGGTTTGTCCATGTGTGCGTCCAGTTGTTTTCTTTGCTGAGCGTCGCGGACTGTATCCTCGTGCCGTTTGCATGCAGATAAGCGGTTACGGAATCTCTGTCGTGATTAACATCATCCTGCCATACCTTTGAAACGGTTACTTCCGTCGGTTCGCTGTCCGTGGCGTCGGTATTTGTAATTGTGAGGTATGCTTCCTGCTGATCTTCGCTTACCTTATATCCATGGACCGTATATCCAACAGTCAGATTGCCGTCTTTGTCTTCCAGCACATCATAATCCGGAAGTCCGCTGTTGTTAAGACGCATGCGGATGATACCTTTCGACGGCACATTGCTCATAGAATCCGGACCGAGAGTTTCCACGAGATAATATGTATTGCCTGCAGCAAGTCCCCACATTGAAGCAACGCCGTTTCTGACGGTGAATTCATTGGTTGAAGCTGCTCCGCTTTCGTGTTCTTCGCGGCTGTTCCAGAGCTGTGCGGGTTTTGAGCAGCCTGAGTCAGTATAAACAGCAAATCTTGCACCATTGAGAAGGTGCGCATTAAGCGTATCTTCCTTTCTCAGAGTCATTGCGTATCGCGTCGTAAGGTTGAAACGCAGCTTGAAGTTCGAGAGTGAGGAACCACGCTCGAGGTAATACATCGTAAGTTTGTGCGAACCACCCTGAAGCGTCTTCAGGTATGCGGATTTCTCCTGATCCACAACTCCGTTGTTTGTAACTACCCCCGTTGAAAAGTCAATAGAACCCGTTTCAACGCCATGGATACCGCCGATATCAAGGGCGAGCTTACCATCTATCAGAACCCATACGTCATCGTCTCCGGAGAATTCAAAGACCATGTCGTCCCCGACGATACTCTGGTTCCCCCAGACTCCGTCGCCATCCTGAGTTCCGGGAACTGCCGGCAGATAAAAATCCATTTCCATAGACATACCGAACAGGTAGTTTGTAATCACGCGGTTCGTTGAGTTATTTTCCGTATTGTATTTTGAGTCATAAGAGATATGCGAAGTTCCCACATATTCATTATGAACTCCGTTGTAAGTGTAACTTCCCGTAGCCTTTCCGTTTGTGTTTGCATAAGGAGAGTTAAACGGAAGGAAGTCCGAATATGAAGGAGGATCCTGCTTTTCTGCGTCTGAAGTGCGTTCGAGATAATCGTAAACATAAAATCTTCCGTCTGTCTGATTATATGATGCCGCATTCAGCGTCGAATCGTAGTAATAATATCCATAAAATTCCTCATCATCCGGATCGTGTCCGTACTGGAACAGATGATCCCCTGTTCCGACATAGTGCTTGCCTATGACTTCTGTTTCGGTATTATACAGAAGGTCGGCAAGTTTTTCATTGTAAAGACCGTAGCTTACATTCTGATACTGCGCGCCATTCTCGTCGTTAAGATTATTAGGATGAGAAAAATATCCCCTGTCGTACGGATCATGGTCGATGAAGACAAAGTTTAGCGTTTTTCCTCCGCCATACTGAACATTTTCCGTTTCAGCCAATGTCCAAGAAGCCGAACTTCCGTTTTCGTAATCCCTGTTCATTGACATTACATTGAACAGCGTGTTGTAGTCAAAGACATGCGTGGTAATGAAACTGTTCGTGCTGACCGTATCCGTAACAAGGCTGTTCAGTTTTCCTATATCGTAGGAAGATGCTATCCAGTCTGCATAAAAGAGTGTCGTTCCGGTAACTTCATACGTTGCCCCTGCAGGATAATATTTTGAATTTCCCACATCATACCACCCCTTGAGAGTGTAGCTGTATTTTTCCGGAGATTTCCATGTAGAAGGAAGCGTGATGATACTTCCCATTTCCACGGTTCTGCTCTGAGTTGATGAACCGCCGTAGCTCATAAGACCGCCGTTGGTTCCGTCGAAATGAAGAAAACAAGTCTCTGCATATGCAAGATAGAATGTTGTTCTCGAATTATAATTTGTAGTCGTCCATATTCTCGAAGTTCCGTCGAGATATGCGTATGAGTAATTTGTCGTATTGCGGCGGAAGACGACGCCGGAACCGGACTGAAGCAGAGTAGTCTGCCAGCTGTTGGATGTGATGATACCTTCATTGTACGGATGCATGACAAGCCCGGTACCGATATTTCTTATGACATAGTTTGATCCCGCCTGCGTGAAAGTCCACAAAAGCATGTCCGGATTTGCAATGTCCGAATATACTTTCCCGTCGCGGACTTCGACCGGTACTGCGTTTCCGTTTCCGTCAATGGCATAATATTTGCCATATCTCTGGGCATATATAACAAAGCTTCTTGTGTTGGTAAATATACCCGTGCCGTAATTTATGGTCGTTGCAATTTCCTGCATTCCATCGTCTGTGGCCGCCAGCATCATTACCGGTTCAGGTCGCTGTATAATTCCGTAGCCGAGGATTACGGATGCATCTGTAATCATGTATTCCACGACGGAGTCATCTACATTTCCCTGTATTACACTGATCCCCTCTTCCGAAACTCCGCTTACGATCGCAACCGTTCCGGCAACATCGCCGTTACTTTCCGAAGAAAGAAAAACGACATTTCCTTCCGAAGGTTCCCACACAGAAACATCCCTGTAAAGCCCTTCATCCATCCATTCAAGGCGCATTGATTCCGCCCCTGCATTTGCGGGAAGATTTTCCGCACCGGAATAATGGAGGCAGAAAGATACGAACATCGCCGACCAGTCTCCATACGGGTTTCCGTACCACTGTCCGTATCTCGTGATGCCACGGCGTGTACCGTGAAGATCCACTTCAAAATTGGCGGTGCTTTCCGTATAACCTATCTGGGAACGGGCAACTGAAACGAGCATTTTTTCCAAAGATTCCTCTTGTGCAACTCCTGAAATGCTGTTCAGCCGGTCTTCTTCCGTTTCGATATCCGCATCAATATTGCTGTAACAGCTGTCCGTATGGATATGCTCCTGAATACTGCACTCCGTAATTACTCCGTAACACTGCTCAGTATGAACATGCTCTCCTGAAGTTTCTGCGCAAATCAGTTCCTTTAAAAGACAGCTTTCGCCGTGAACATGTCCTTCATCTGTATTTTCACATACGATATTCGTGCATGCTTCGCCATGACGGTGTTCCTGATATCCGCAGAATGCATCTCCGGCCATGGTGATACCCGTAAGCTTCAGACTCCAGAACACTCCCATGATGACAAAAAAAGAAAGGAGCACTATGATCCGCCGCTTAATGCCGCGAAGCGTATCAGTATTCGGTTGTACTGCGTTTACATTTTTACGCTCCATAAATTGCTCCTTCATTCCATTTATTTATAAGCCTATCCCAGCCACTCAAATTCGGACAGCGGCCAGAATTTAAAAAGTATTTTTCCTATTACATGGTCTGCCGGCACACATCCTATAACGCTGCTGCGGCTGTCGATGGAAGTTTCTCGCTGGTCTCCCATCATGAAGAATGCATTCTCCGGCACCTGATAAGGAAATTCAATATCACATTCGCCGAGAGCCTTGTTCTGAACATACGGTTCAACGAGCTCCACAGCGTTTACGAACACTGTTCCGTCGGGCTCGATCCACAGATAATCTCCGGGAGTGGCGATGACCCGCTTTATCAGTATCTTATTCGAATAATAAAATGCACACAGATCTCCCGTCTCAAGTTTGTCCGTCTTCGCAAGGATGACTATATCACCATCATTAAGGTTCGGCTCCATGCTTGTCCCTGCGATCTGCAGAACGGGAAGAACGAGCGTCGCTACGATGGCAGCGACGGCGGCAACGACTATGAGTGCATCGATTGTACTCCTCAGGACCCTTCTGAAACGGCGTTTATATCGCTCGCGGCGCAGTTCCTGCCTCAGCTCATCTATTTTCGGAAGCTCAGCTGTCCGGAGCGCGCTTTTGTTGTCATGTTTCTTCCTGGATTGTTTCATTATTTTCCTCTTGCTGAACATCTGTAATGATCGCAGCTTTCTTTTCCGCAACGGCAATTATCTCATCGGCTTTTCTCCTTGCATAAACGAGCATCTCTTCAGCTTCTTTCTTCACCGATTCGAGATACAGCTCTGCGGCATTTTGTGCCGCCTCAAAAACTCCCGAGATCTGCACGGCCGCTTCTGCCACGGATCCGAGCCTTGAAAAATTGAGTTCTCTCTCTTCGAGGCGCTTTTCGAGCTCTTCCACCTTCTTTTCCAGTTCGTCAGCCCTTTCCGTCTGCGCAACAAGGAGTTGAAGAAGCTGATATCTGTTCAGTTTTTTCAAATCATTTCCTGCCAAAACCACGCCTCCGGATATAAATAGTTTATTTTAAAGAGGGATCCTTATTGGTTTATATATAAACCAATAAGGGGGATATCCCCCTTGCGTATTTTTACTCACTATCCATCTGTTATGCTAACACATAATACATAAATTGTCAATAATAGAACAAATTTTCACACCTTTTTACAATTCCCAAAATCAACTTACACCAAATCTTATATTTTGGCTATTTCATAGCAATATAATTATAAGCTCATAATCGTATCAATATAAAATAGACTGTGGTTTCCCACAGTCTTTAATTTTTTACATCCTGTCGAAAAGAGATGTCTTTCCGTTTATGTATCTCAGGATCCGGGTTGCATCCTTTGCATCCACATCACCGCTGCCGTCAACATCCGCAGCTTTTAACAGCTTTTCGGTGTCGGCGCCTTCCTGCGTGAATATGCATGCCTTGCCGTTGATATAACGAAGGATCTGCGTTGCGTCCTTCGCATCAACGCTTCCGTTTCCGTCAGCATCGCCCGGGATTAACTCTTCTGCCGTAAGCTCATCATCCGTCTTCACGGCTTCAAGCCTGGCTTTTGTTTCTGAAACGATCTTTTCGACTTCTTCCTGCGATTCCGCTGCACTTATCGCTTCACTTGCTTCTTTCCTGATAGCATCAATTTCTGCCTTCTGGGCCGGTCTGTATTCTTCCGGATCTACCATATCCGCAATAGTTTCCGCAGCTTCTTCCTTCGCTTTTACGAGTTCTTCGGCTTTGAGTTCCGAATCTGTCTTTAATGTATCAAGCTTAGCCTTCGTTTCTTCTCTTTCTCATTTTTCATCCTTTCTTCGGGGGGTTAAGGGGTGTCCCCTGAGTTTAATTCTGCGTATGGGGAACCATACGCGATGCTTGCAGGAAAAGTCGCGATGCGACTTGATTCAGGCGGAAAACAAACTATCAACTATTTCAAATCGACTACACATCATCTTTCACAATCTCTCCCACCAACCACCATCTGAAGCATCTCATTATAATCCTTCCCCCTCTTCGGAAACGCATAATGAACTTCATACTTCCCTTCAAGCGCCTTCCCGTAGCATTCCGCAGCATCCTTGCCTGCCTTATCATTATCAAGACAGAGACAAATCCTGCTCACATCATATTCCGCAAGAAAATTTTCGAGAGCAAGTGGAATTGTACCTTCACGAGCGTTGCTCGATCTGTACACTCCCGCAAGTGACAGCAGGTGATGCTTCCGCCACGGTCTGCCATTTTGTTTCTGCAGTGTCGCAAACGAGAGCAGATCAATAGCACTTTCAAATACATAAAGAGCCCCACTCTCCTTGATATGAGAATGGGGGATTTTAAGTGTGGTAGTAAAATTAAACTTAGTAATTTTCTATTCACTTTTAATATTGTATTACTAGCTGACACACGCACAACAAGGAATATATTCATATTTGTATCACAAATTAGTTACTACCCACATGGTACGACAATAACTATACACATCTATTTATTATCGACGATACGATCACAAGGAATAAACTTCCTCAGAACATGTTCATCAACACTATTCACCAATATACGACAATTTCCACCATGTTTTTCGCAATATTCATTATCAATAACATTTTTGAACTTGATGCTGTATATTTCTCTTCGTCCACTAAATTCAAATTGATGATAAATCGTATCTACATCATCCCACGCAAATTCAAAATGATAATTTGTTTTATGATTAGAAATACTTACACCTTTATATGACACAATTATCTCCGTATACATTATTTTACTCAAAAATATATATACTCTCCAAGAA
This sequence comes from Eubacteriaceae bacterium, assembly GCA_017531485.1. Lineage (GTDB taxonomy): Bacteria > Bacillota > Clostridia > Eubacteriales > Anaerofustaceae > SVCP01. Next base: position 11,491 of record JAFXKY010000001.1, read on the forward strand.
ACCACAAAAATTACAACTGCATATATAACAAAAAGTAATAGTGATCTCATATCAGCAGAATACATACTCATGGTAAGTATAATGTTCATAAAAGAAAACAATATCAACAATTTTTTACATACATTACCTGCAACATAGTGTGGATAATAAACAACATAGTCACAGAAGTACTTTGGTTTAAAATTTTGCATATCACTTATTCCTCACTATTTCTTTTTGAATATGTTGGTAAATATTACCTCAATCGCTGAATTTATAAACGAGGCATCTAATCCAATAATTGCAGATCCAACAGCATTCAACATACTATCTGCCGGTTTACCAAATGTTGGAACTATGCCCCCTAAACCCGTTGTAAATCACGTTTTTTCACATCATACGTGTTTGCAACTTCATATGATGTATTACATATAGTATAAACAGTCTTCGGGGTTCTGTCAATCTTATCATACGTATATTCGGACCTTGACATCGCCCATTTCGACCTTGATGAGTCTGTCGGCGAGGTCGTAGGTGCATAGAAAATCCCCCTTTCCGATGTTTATAGATTAAGGAGATGTTCTCCTCTGTCTATAGCACCGAGAAAGGGGGGATTTTAAGTGTAGTTTAGCATTTTTTATTTCGAATACCTTTTTTTCTCTGAAGGCAACCATATAAGATGTGGAACAAACTCTATAGATGTAGTAACAAAAACACCACAAATTTCTGAAAGCAACAACAAACACCAAGGCCAACCAGAATCAAATATATAACAGCATACATATCCGACAAAACAGTGCCCAAATGCTACTATATTCAATATATGACAAAACATGTTTATATATAGCATCGGTCCTCTGTTCGGTGCTTCTATAGCCAACTTAATCAATGTGATTTTCTGAAGAAAATTATATTCCGAAATTTTCTTCTTAATTAACTTCTTCTTTTTATTGTTGTAGCCATATTCAATAATTACTTCCTTGTGAAGATACCATACCGCTAGAAATATAATAAGGTCCATAATCAGTAATATTGATGCTGCCAGCAATGTTTGAAAAAATGAAAACTCGACATTTTCATACCATAACCTTACAATCCAATCAAGATCCATATAACGCCGAGCCCTATCTATTCAATACTGCACTCGAGGCTTTTCCGCCTAACCAACCTTTAAAGATTCCCCAAAGCGTTGGCTTTATGTATTTTTTCGAATAATTTGCTGTCATTTTATAATATAACGTCCCAGCTTTAACTATTCCGTCTTTATAGATGTGATTATTTAATCGAGATATATGTCTAGCCATATTTTTATCCCCTCTTACAGCACCATTACCGCCGGCGAGACCTCCAAAAAATCCTGTTAATGTATCCATTCCAACTGCTACCCAATTTTCTTTCTTCATATTTCTATTAGTATCTATACATTCATGCGCAAGAGACTCTATACCTCCAGTTACGGCACCTATTGTCCCACCAGTTAAATAATGGGCTCCCGATGCTGCTACCGCCCCGTTTATTGCACCACACACTGCAGATACACCTACTTTAATCCAGGCATTTTTTGATGAAAACGCAGATGCACCCTCTTTCTCTGCAATATCTATTGCTGTTGTTATTGCACTAATAGCTGCTCCAACTACTGCTCCAACCACATAATTCCAGAAAAAACCATTACCATCTTTTCTTGCAATTGGATTATTTCCACAGTAGTTAAAAAGATTATACCCTGCAAAATCTCCGTTTGCGCCTAACAAACCTACATCATCCGCATTCACAAACCTACCGGTCTCAGGATCATAGTATCTTGAATTCAGATAGTAGAGACTTGATTCTGTATCGTAATAATATCCACGATATCTGAACGGGTTCAGCTGACCAACAGCCGTAAGTGAACTTTCTGATGTTGTGAGTTTTCCCCAGTCATCGTATTCGTATGTCGCAACAAACGTCTTATTCGTATCAATTATCTTGACGATATCGCCCTGAAGATTTTTCAGATAGAAATAGTCTTTGTCCGTTGACTTATCTTTGAATCCGATGAGACTTCCGTTTCCATCATACAGGAAGACGAGGGTCTGAGAACCCTTCGTCTGAGAAAGGATCGTTGAACCGACGAGGTTGAAGGTGGTTGTCGCACCGTTGACAGTCTTGGACTTTCTTATACCTTCTGCATTATAAGTATATGACGCACTCGTTCCATACGTCATCAGCTGACGACCGTTCCATGTGAGGAAAATACCTCACATGGAATACTAAATTCTTTCTTTTAGAAAATATGTACCAATCAATACAATCATCATAACATAACCAATCTTGCAGAACATTTCGAATGTTAATGAAGTACTAATCACATGTAATACAGCCTCAAATCTTACTGGACCAATGACTTCACATATCACCCCAGATACTCCCCATATTAGGACAAAAATTAATGAAATAATATTCAAAATCTCGATTAGTTTCCTAATTAACTCTATCATCTTAAATCATACCTTCTTTCTGTAGCTCGTTCTGCGGGATTTTCACAAAAAACTGAAATGGTTGTATTTAGCCACGCATAAGCAGCAAATCCATACGCAACAACTTTTCCTCCTGTCATTGAAAACGTATCTCTTAATTTCACTGTTTCCTTAAAGATGGATGAAACTTGGACATTCAAAATATGATTAAATGATAATCCAGCAGTTTTAATGAATGGAGTGCTCCCAATAATTTTCCCACCATTGTCATAAATAGACTCTATAACGTTGCGGGCCACGTACTCATTGCTCCCTCCTTCATTTTTACTTTTTTTAAACTGCAGAACCGCAACCTCAGCTGTTTTAGCAGTAACTGTCGCAGCTGCTGTTATGGCAGCTACCCCAGCCAATGATCCAGCACCAAAGGTAACTACTGTTGCTACAACCATAGCAACCATAGCTACGGCTGCAGTTGCGACCGCAACTGCTTTTTTGACCCATGTCGGCCAATTTCCATTTGGATCACTCATATTAACTGGATTATTAAAGCAATAAGAATATAGATTATACCCTCTTATATCTTCACCGCTACCAGAAATTTCTTTATCCGCATTTATAAACCTACAAACCTCAGGGTCATAATATCTGGAATTCAGATAATAAAATCCTGACTCATCATCGTAATAGTATCCCCTGTATCTGAACGGGTTTTCTTTTCCGATCGTATCTTTGAGCGAACCGGAAATGCTGAGAATTTTACCCCATGCGTCGTATTCATAGGTTACAACAACTGCTCCCGTTGAATCTATGATCTGAACGATATCTCCCTGCAAGTTTTTCAGATAATAGTAGCTCGCTGTGCCTTTTCTGAAGCCGACAAGATCGCCGTTTCCGTCGTAAAGGAACACAAGGGTATTCGTTCCCGTTGTTTGAGAAAGGATCGTACTGCCGACAACTTCATATGTAGTTGTGGTTCCGTTGTGTGTTTTTGATGTACGAATACCTTCGGCATTATAGGTATAAGACGTCACTTTACCGCTTGCCGTATGTGTATTAAGCTGTCTTCCGGTCCATGTCAGGGTCTTTCCGTCACGATATGTCAGCGGATTGCCGATGTTGTCATACGTGATATTCTGACCGTTATAGTTTTTCAGAAGGTCTTTCCATGTCGAATCAGTATAGCTGAATGACTTGGAGTAATCCGTGCCATACGATGAAGAATAATATGTGCGTGATACACCCGTGATATTTGATCCGTTGTCATACGTGTATGTCGTGTATCCCTTATTATCTTCCTGATATGTCAGACGGTTCAGTTTATCATACTGATACTCGGAAATGAGCTGATTATGAGCACTGTCTGCATAAATGCCCGTTATATTTCCGTTGTTGTCATATGTGTAATAGTACGATGAAACAACTGCGGCATTATCATCCGTATTCTTTTTATTGACGTACGATTCAACAAGCATCGAACTCTGTTTTCCGCTTACAGTCTTGAACGCGATGTCCGTATCATTTATGACAGTGCCGTTTACTTTCAGGTTCATAGATTTCAGGCGGTCGATTCCGTCGTATGCGTAATCAACAGATATTTCATCTGTTCCATAGGTAATGTCAGATAATTCGAGAACGTTGTTATCGCCGTACGTGTTTTCAACTGCATACGATGTATTACCTATAGTATAAACAGCCTTCGGATTTCTGTCAATCTTGTCGTAGGTATATTCTACCGTAACATCGCCCATTTCGACCTTGATGAGTCTGTCGGCGAGGTCATATGTATACGTTGCTGTGACATTGTTTCCTTCTTTGATCTTTGCAAGGTTGCCGCGGGCGTCGTATACATACGTTATCACGCTTTCGCATGGGATAGTATATTAAAAAACATTACTCACTGTACACTTCCAGATACTCAAGCATCATTCCGAGAAATTCCGTATTGGAGGGTCTTCCTTTCATGATACTCACCGTATTGCCGAAATACTTTCTGAGAATTTTCATATCACACACCAGCCATGTCTTCTCAATCGCCGTGCGGATTGCCCGTGAAACAGACTCACAACTTACGGCGTGTGCTTCCGCGATCATATTGTATACATCAAGTGCATGTCCGTATCTCAGGACAGGATAAGTATGTACATACAACAAATACTCGCAGATGTATTCATACCCCTTCAGGTTAGCACTGATACCTACGTTATTCATCAACTTCATTATTCTCAGCTTCGTTTTTCTCATCGACTTACCACTTTTACATCCGGCATCATTTTTATCAGAACATTATCTCTTGCTCCTAACGAAACAGCCTGATTTTGTCAATTATTGTAATATTTTAATTAAAATTCATCTACCAATAATCCGTTAGAAATTATTTAATTTCTGTTAGGATTTAAACTGAATTATTTGCAGTCACAAAAATAAGCACGACGTATCCGTTACAAAAAAGCAAAACAGCCTTTTTACGGCTGTTTTACTTAATAAAGTGAAGTTATAAATATGATAATAGTTATTGAAGAAGTGATTTGGAATATGATATTTACGCTATGTTCCCTGTCTCATTTCTGTCCCTGTCCGGAGATTCTTTGGAATAATGTTCGGCAACAAACAAATACAGCGTTTTGTTTTCTTCATCAACCCATTTTCTGAAAGTGATCTCGTTCGTTGTGTATCCGGCTTTGAGGTATTCCTCTTCCTGAATCTCGAAATCATCATAGTACTCCTCTGTCTTTACTGTCTCCATTTTCTCAATGCCAACAGAGTCCATGAATGTCGCCTGCATCTCCTGAGACAGAATAATGAAATCCGCATATGACGGATTCGTGACATCATACTCATGTCTGATCGTGACGGATACGACTTCCCCATTCAGCACATTGATAACGTATCGGATAATGTCTTTAGAAGGAGAATATAATGTACCTGTCACGAAATAACTATGGTAAGATTCTTGTTCAATTATTTTTTTATATACATGCTCCTGCCATGGATTTTCGTATGAAGCAGATAATAAATTTTCTACCCGCACTTCTAAATCCACTGCATTTATATAATCATAATCCTTTTCATCAAAACTCACCCTTTTCTCCGGCGGTTCGCTAGTCAGGGAAGAAGTAAATAACTCATCAGCGTAGTTATAAACCACATTACTCTCACGGCTTTTGCCTGCATTACAATTATAAGTATTCTCAAAGCAAAGCATTATCAGGAAGAAAATCGCTGACCATATGGAGAGTATGATAATTTTATTTTTCATTACAACATTATCTCAGGCCAATTGTCTGCAGTGATGAATCCCATATTAAAGTAGCAGTATGCTTTACTGTAGCAGTTTCAACAACCTCTCCCGTACTGACATCCGTTGATACTCTTTCTACCTTACGCCATGCTTTTGTCGCTGATGCAATTCCAACAGCTCCCGGTGTATATGTATCTCTTATTCCATTAATCACGGCAACTCCCGTTGTACCACCATTTTTAGCCACGCTTGAGATTCTGTAATCTCCTGTCATCTCATTGACCGTATATCGGACAGTAATTCCCATTGTACCATTTCCGCCAATATTGCTCCAGAACTTATGTAATTCACCGGAAGTGTTGACTCTCATCGTCGGATGTTCTATTGTGGATACGGTAGTTCCATAACTTCCGTCTGCATAAACATAAAGCTGATATTCCGCAGAACCTACGACCTTGCAGTCTGTATACACAGGTTCAGCTTCCGGATCCCATGCGAGCTGAGTTTCTGATGATGCAGAGAATTCAGAAGGGGCATAACTGAATATCTCTCTTGCAATGGACTCGTTGTCATACAATACTGTTGAAACAGCTTTTTCTTCCGCATAAACGGAACCGGCAAATGCAGATGCTATAAGAAGAGCAGCAAGCATTGTTGAAATGATTTTTCTTTTCATGTTTTTGTTCCTTTCTTTGATCATGAAGTTCTTTTTCATTATATACTAATGTAAAGCAAAATTCGACTGGGAATTCATTTATTTTTCGTTAGCTTTCAGTTATATGAGTTATTTGCATGTTAAATATTGTTTTAATTTTGTCGCATAATACTTGATTATCCAACATTAATAACACAAAAATATCTGTAAATACGAAAAATACATCAAATATTTTGTCTGTTTTACATATATTTCCATTCTCCTGCTCCTCCCCGGGATCCGACACTCCATTACGCATCAATTGCAATACATTGACAAAATAAGGCAATAAATAGTATCATGTAAAAAAAAACGAGGTCATTATGATATACATACTTGATGATGAAGAATATACCTGTGAAATCGTAAGCTATCTGTTCACAAACTCCGGAATACGTAACAAATTCTTTACTTCCCCATCAGAATTCTGGGAAGAAATGAAAGTCGACATTCCGGATCTGATAATTCTCGACGTGATGATTCCCGAAGAAGACGGCCTTACGATCATCAAAAAAATAAGAACAAATGACGATACCTGTAATATCCCTGTGATAATGTTATCAGCAAAAGATCAGGAACTCGATATAGTCAAAGGTTTTGATCTTGGGGCCGACGATTATGTCCGAAAGCCCTTCAGCTCAATGGAACTACTCGCAAGAGTAAAGGCATTGCTAAGACGGACTTCTGCAAATGCGCCGGAAATCCTGACATACGAAGGGATAACTGTTGAACCGTCGAAATATCGCACTTATGTCGGAGGAGAACGTGTCAGTCTGACACAACGAGAGTTTGAACTTCTGGTATACCTCATCAGAAACAAAGAAACTGTACTGACGAGAGATAAAATATATACGGATGTATGGGGAGCAAAATGCCTGAACGAAAGCCGTCCTGTGGATTTCCAGATTCACAACCTGAGAGAAAAACTCGGTGATGCAGGAACTCTTATCACTACTGTCCGCGGAGTTGGATATTATATGGGAGATAACATGAAAAATGAATAAAAAAATATTTAACAGCATCTTCTCGATCTCTCTTACAATAGTCCTTGTATCATTACTCTTGTTTGCCGAAGTCTTTCATGCCCACTCCACTGCAGAGATTGACAAACAATTAAAATACGAAGCAACGATCATCAGGATCGGGCTGGAGAAATTCGGAACGGATTTTTTTGAACAACTCGTTGACACACCGATAATATACGCCAACATCACTTATATAGACGAGTACGGAAATGTACTTTTCAGTACCTCTGAGTCACACGACTTCAAAGAGAGATTTTATATGAGTAAAGACGTTCAGCGCGCACTGCAGACCGGTGAAGGATACACGAGCAAAAGAGGAGATTCGGTTTGTGAATCCATACGATATTTCTCCATTTTCATACCCGAATACAATATCCTCCGCATTTCCGCACCATACCCTTCTTTATTGGGGATATTAAAGAATAATTCTGTGTACCTCATATTCATCTCAGGATTACTCGCCGCCCTGACTTTTATTGTATCAAAAGACAAGGCCCGAAAGATTACTGTTCCTATAAACAATATCAACTTATCCAAACCGACGATCCCTGACGGCTATGATGAAATATCTCCGTTAGTCGAAAGGATAAATGAGCAGAATGACAAAATAAAAAAACAGATTGAAGAAATAAAGTACAGACAAGAGCAATTCGATATCATTGCGGACAGCATGCAGGAAGGCATCATAATCGTGAACGCTGATATGAGTATACTCAGCATAAATAAAAGCGCAAGGATAATATTCAATACATGTGAAGGCAATGTTTCCCGTATTAAAAATGCGTATGATTTTCCTGAAGTTGTCCTGAACAACATAAAGAAGAGCTTATCGGGAGAAGTATATAACGACATCATAAAAATAAATAATATTTACTATGAGATCATTTCCTGCCCTGTTTATAAAGACGATGGTACTGTTGCGGGGATAGCCACGATAATGCTGAATGTAATGCAGCGCATCGAAAATGAACGGATAAGACGTGAATTCACATCAAACGTATCTCACGAACTTAAAACCCCCCTGACTCACATTTACAGCATTGCCGAAATGATTACTAACAACGTGATCAAAACGGAAGATATTCCCCACTTTGTTGAAATAATACAAAACGAATCAAACAGAATGATCCGGCTTATAAAAAACATAATGCATCTTTCGAGGCTTGATGAAGGACAGGTCAAGAATGACCGCATTCCCGTAGATCTTTTCGGTGTTGCGGACAATGTCGTGCGCAGATACTCTGCTCTGGCATCCGAAAGAAACATCTCCATTAAATTAAACGGAGATTCAATAATAATATCCGGCGTTCTTTCATTTATCGAAGAAATAATCGCAAATATTATCGAAAATGCGATTAAATATAACAAAGATAACGGTGACATAATTGTCGATATATCTTCCGACGAAGAAAATGCATGTATAAAAGTTTCAGATACGGGAATAGGAATTCCTGATACAGAGACAAAGCGGATATTTGAACGCTTCTACCGCGTGGATAAAAGCCACTCGCGGATCGTTTCAGGAAACGGACTCGGTCTTTCAATAGTCAAACATGCCGTGGAATTCCATCATGGAACAATAAATATTGACAGCACATACGGCAAGGGAACAACGATTACGGTTACACTGCCGATAAAATAAATGACCTTTACACGAAGCAAAATACTTTATTCCCGCAGTCGACTGTGGGATTTTTCATTTGACACTGACCGCCAGTTCCGAAATTCCGTTAAGCGCATCGCTGAACCAAGAGAAGCTTCCGCCCATTCCCTCCTCTCCGAGAGATGTGATGAGGTTCATGACAGCATCCGTAACCGGTGCGAATGCTTCCGTTATCTGTGTCCAGACTTCGTCAACCGCAGCTCCGAATTCTTCGTTTGTTGACATCAGGTTCGAGAACATTTCAACGATTGTTCCCAGAACACCTGCCGCAAGGGCAAAGCCTCCGCCGAATGAAAGTGCTTTTTCTCCGAATGAGCTTTCCATGTCATCTCCGAGATCTCTCATCATATCTGTAACATCATCGCTGCCTTCCTTGATTCCGTCTACGAGACCTTCTGTTATGTACTCGCCGTATTTCTTAAACACTTTTGAAGGAGATTGGATTTTTTCTTTATCCTTAAAAGCATCCTCCATTGTTTTCCCGAGATCTACCATGGTCTTTTCAAGACTATTAAAAGTATCTTTTACACCGGCATTGATCCCTTCGCCCAGAGCTTTGCCGACTTCTTTGAATTTTTTATTCAGATTTTTTGTATGTCCCTGAGCCTTGAATGCGCTGTCTCCGACAGCTTTTAATGCTCCGTCAAGTGTTTCAAGGGCTTTTCGGTATTCTCCCAACGATGACTTTGAGTTTTTGCACAGCTTATTTAATTCTTCAATCTCTTTAGTTGCAGATTTAGATTTTAACAATCCTGCAAAATCAAAAGCACCACTGAACAATGTAAAAATCTCACTCGAAATTGAAAGTGCTTTTTCCCAAAATGATTCTTCAAATTTAGGAGTGATTGTAATACTCTGCAATTTAACAGACAAAGATGAATAAATACTTTCTACTGCTGCAACGTCTAATTGGGGTATTATAGTTACTTCACAAGTATTTTCTATTATAGTTTCTTTAGTCATTTCTACTCCTTTCTTGACTTTAAATTTTCTCCATGTTATACTTAATAAAAACGCGGAGAATAATATGTTTTTCAAAATTACACTTATTGCATTTTCATACGCAAAGTGGATTCCCGTATTAAACAAGGTATTAGATACTATTAAACACATACAGGATTGGGCTGGTATGTTGTTAGTATGTTCTGTTTTGTCTGTAATTATAGTTACTGTATACAGCTCAACAAGATAAATGCTGTCAGGAGATTCACGATGAATTTTGACTTTTATTCATACACAATTACATTTCCCGGTATGTCTGAAAAGGAAATATTCAGGGAGCTATTAATAAAGATTTCACAGGAGTCACTGATACTAATCCTATTACTTGTAGCGAGTGTTGCAATGTTACTTGTTGCATTCAGACAACTAAAAAGATAGTTTTTTTATTTACTACAAACGCTTCCGTTATCTGCGTCCAGACTTCGTCAACCGCAGCTCCGAATTCTTCGTTTGTTGACATCAGGTTCGAGAACATCTCGACGACCGTTCCCAGAACACCTGCGGCAAGGGCAAAGCCTCCGCCGAATGAAAGCGCTTTTTCCAAAAATGATTCTTCAAATTTAGGAGTGATTGTAATACTCTGCAATTTAACAGACAAAGATGAATAAATACTTTCTACTGCTGCAACGTCTAATTGGGGTATTATAGTTACTTCACAAGTATTATCTATTGTAGTTTCTTTAGTCATTTCTACTCCTTTCTTGATATTTCCTCCCCAATATTATATAATTATAAAAATGTTTTTTTGGGGGATAGCATTATGTTATTCTTTATGAATCCTATAGTTGCTTTTTCTTACAGAAAAGGAATTGAAGTACTTATCAATATAGCTCCTTATGCTGAACTTTTTTTTACTATAGGTGGTTTTACTTTTGTAGCTTTCATTGCTATTTATTTCGTCATAGGGGCATTTAAGCTTGTTAAACAAACTTTTTCGAGGTGAGTGATATATGCATACAACGGTAGCAACAATATATGATTTAATTCAGACCACCGGTGGAGAAAAAGACTTGTTCTTTTTCTTGCTTCAGACCGTCCTCGCAGATGTACTATTAGGAGTCCTTTGTTGGTCTTTAGCTACTATAGTTTTTGCGAGACTTGTAAGCCTGATAAGAGACGAATGAACAATCAAATCCTTCATCGCATTGATATTTGGAGGTGTATAGTATGTTTGATTTTGTGATAAGTACGTATTTTCTGACCGTAATAAGTACATTGAGAGACTTTACTGACAAGATGATAAATGTCGGATATTTGTTTATGTTTCTTGGAGCTATCATAATTACTGTTTGTACAGTAATAGACACTTATCTTGAACATTTTAAAAGGCGATGATATTATAATTATCCCCTTCCAAACTCCCGATTAAACCTTATAGCATACGCCTCAAACAGCTTTGAATCCGTGTCTGCCGTATCTTCATCTTCTCCGCTGAGATCAACCGGTCTCTTTTTCTTCCTTTCTTTATAATATTGTGTTATAATGTAGCAAACATTATCTTGGAGGGGAATATGTCACTTCAAACGTTTCCGTTGTCCGTCTGTACATTTTTTAATGTCATCGCATCAACAACAGATGCCCAGATTGCAAAGTATAAAAGAATTGCTGACATACTCTATTACATCGGTTGGACCGAAGTTGTTATTGTTGGATTGATCATGCTTGCCATTCTCAGAGTCATCTATGTTGACAAGGCTTAATATTACGGAGGTAAATATGCAGTCTTTTTCATTATATTTCATAGTTGCAAGTGTCTCTTATTACAAATCACTCATTAAGAGATACTTAATAGAAGATATTGCTGCATTTTTTGTCATAATAATTATGTCTTTTGCTCTTATTATGGCAAAGAAGCTTAAAAAGAAATACAAAGCTATGCGCAACAAATCAGATTCTGAATAAGTATACAGCATACATAAAGTACCGTTAAATCGACATTCCCCCGCCTGTCCACCCGACAGGCTTTTTACATAGGCATATTATTCTTCATTTCCCGATTAAACCTTATAGCATACGCTTCAAACAGCTTTGAATCCGTATCTGCCGTATCTTCTTCACCGCTGAGATCGATCGGCTTCTGCGGATAGCTGTGCTTGTCTGAAAGACAAGCAGATATTGCATGAGCATTGTACATACCGTTCAACCATGCCTGGAGATTGATATGTTGTTGCTTTTCTTCAAGCTTTTTTCTGTATGCCTCGATGAATGCATTCAGTTTATTCGGATTCAATCTCCAGAACAGTTCATAATCAACACCTATGTATATCCCTTCCGGAAGATAGACTTTTTCGATCATCTCCCGGAAGTTTTTATATTCACCTCTTTTTGTTCCTCTTTCTACGCTCCCGCTTTCTGTGCGAGTGCGAGAAAAAAACCGCTGTTCACCAATGCTTCTTCGATCTCTCTGAGCACTTCCTCAAGACCACCGCCGTTTACGAGATGTTCCTCGAGGATTCTTCCTGCTTCTTCAAGGTCGCCGTCAACTGCAAGTGCGATAAATCCTCTTACTGTGGAGAGTGTCTTGTTTTTGATGTTCGCGAGTTCAACTCCCATTTCCTCAAGATCACAGATTGTGTTAAATGTGATTTCCGGGATCTTGTATTCCTTGTTATTAAGTTTCATTGTTTTTTCCTTTCTTTTTACCTTCGGGATGCCCGAAGGCATCCCGTTTGTTTTAGGCTTCCATTGTTGTTTCTTCGTTTGCCTTGATTTCTGTTTCCGGCATTACGGAGATCTTCATATCAACAACCGCGTTCACACCGCCGCCTACAACGATAGCTTTGTGTTTGCCTGCCCATGTGAACTTGTCGCCGTTTCCGAATGCAAGCTCATATGTAGCTGCGGCTTTGATTGCTGTGATTTCAGCAAATTTGTCTGCATCATAGTTTGCTGTGAATTCCATTGCAGTATATCCTTACGTACATTCCACGAAATAGTTTCATCATGCAATAAACGCTATATATCTCCCAACCTTTGGGATATCAGCTTTGCTTTCTATACAATATTTAAGCTATACAAAAATTGTAACTATACTAAAAGAGCCTATGGAAAATAACCCTAGACTCTTTATTTTTAAATGAGATATTCCATCAAAAACAGTGAATAAAAAGCAGACTCCTCAAACTATCCGGAGCCTGCTTCGACTTAATGCTAATATTGTATGTATTATTGTCACGTGATGCACATCCGGACAACAGTTGGCTGATTTTACAGTTAATTGCTATTTGCTCAGCGCCGACGGCTTATTATTCGCAAATCTCAAAATCTGTGTCGCATCAAGTGCGTTGATCTTGCCGTCACCCGTCACATCTGCCGCTTTGAAAGGCGCAGTGCCTTCTTCGCATCCTGACAGTGACGATGCCTTGTTGTTTGCATATCTCAGGATCTGTGTAGCGTCGAGTGCGTTGACCTTGCCGTCACCGTTTACATCACCGAGAACGTACTCAACATACTCAATAATTTCCTGCTCTTCTGCTGCGCAAACCGTGCATATTCTGTGTCTGAGGCCGTCTTCCGCTTCTGACGCTTCTCTGTCCGTTATCCACTCCCCGTAAGTGTGGTCCGTAACAGGAATTTCTGTCTGCGCCAATGTCACGGCTCCACATATCATGCAGTGCTTTCCTTCTGTAAGTCCGACACTAGTACACGTTGCTTCGACAGCCTTATCAACGACTTCAACATGCTCTCCTGCTTTGACAGTAACAGCTTTTTCATCTTTGAATACTGTTCCGTCAAGCTCTGCAGTTGCATAATACGTCACGGCCCCGCCAACCGTGCAGTCGCCTTTTATCTGCATTTCAATTTCAGTATCGGACTCATGAACATGAGTTTCGTCATTCTTACATTTCACGGTCACTTTACAACTGATGTAATCCATACTCCACTCAAATGTCGCTTTATAATCATGTCCGATTGCCTGAACATACTCTCTGTTACTTACAGTTCCACACACATTGCATGTATATGCAGTATATCCCTGTTCGGTACATGTCGGAAGGACTTTTGACGTTTCTTTATAGTCATGGCTCTTTCCTTCTCCAAGGTCGGTGACCTTCGCATCCGTTGCCTTTCCGCAAAGAGCACAGATCTTCCACATGACTTCCGGACTTCCGCATGTCGCTTCCATAGCAACTGTCCACTCAGCATCCGTATGCGTACAAGCGGCCCCCGCAACGCTTGACTGTGCTGACACAATTCCTTCCTCCGTCTGAATATCACCGCACACATCGCAGATAAGATAATATCCGTTTTCGCTGCCAATTCCATACAGCATATCTGGCATTGTATCGTCAAGCTGTCTGAGCACATCTTCAGATACCGCCTGCTTGCTGTATGCGTGATCAGTCTTCGGAATCGTTTCCGTAAACTCATGTCCGCAGTCCTTGCAGATGCCTTTCATCTCACCTACCTCAAGGCATGTAGCTTCCTTCGTTACAGTAAATGTACCTTCATGTCCTTTCGGAGATACTCTTTCCGTTTCGATCTTAGCACATCCTGCCTTGCAATAACGCGTTTGTTCGCCTTCTTCGCTGCATGTGGGATCTTTTGTGATTACCCACTCTGTAAATTCATGAGCGATCTTCGGCGTGTAGTTATCTCTGTACTCATCGCCGCAGGTTTCACATGTATGCTTATCATATCCGCGTTCATTGCATTTCGCTGCGATCGTTTCGACTTTATAGCTGTGACCTTTTGCGGTGGTATATCCCGTGCCGTACCATTCGTCACAGACCGTACATGAGTGCCTGTAATATCCTGCAGAATCACATGTCGCATCTACCCATACTCCGTCGCCTGAGTAAACGTGACCTTCTCCGTCATGAGTCCATGATGAATATATCTTCACATCACCGTCGACTGTCATTCCTTCCGTGAATCCTGCCCAGCCGCTGAAAGTATAACCTTTCTTCGCGGGAGTAATGTCCGGAAGAGTCACCGTATCGCCATAGAATTTTTCTGACTTGCTGAGTTCTGTCACGCCGTCCTTGTCGTAGAACACCACATTATACATCCTCAGCTTCTTTTCGAATACAGGCTTCGCAGAAATGTCAACAGACGATGTTGCAGGGATCCTGTCTACCTTGCCGTCGCCGTCAGTATCCCAGCCAACAAGCTCGTATTCGTACTGCGCATCCGCTTTCTTCGAAACGTGTGGCTGCCTTATAACCTGAGCATTCGTGTAATATTCTCTGCTGAATAACTCTCCGTCCGCATCATAGAAACAAGCCGTGATCCACTCATCCCCGTAATATACCTTGTTGCCGTTGTTCCAGCCGGGGTAAAGATTGTCCCAATGAGCAACATCGATCTGTTCATCTTCCACAAATATTGTTATGTCACTGATGTCCTTAAACGCATCTGCACGGTTAATTTCAGTACCTTTTTTAATTATAACAGTGTCAAGGGTGACGGGAACTTTACCATTCCATCCATCAGTGAAATATTCCGTAACGGTGTGGGAGGGCATTTCTGAAATAAGCAACGCATCTAAGTTTATTGCAGGATACAGCTTGAGATACAAATTTCCACCTACTGATAACTGTTTTAGAGCATATGCTTCCGACACAGCTCCGTCAGCAATAGTACCTTTACCATTCCAATCACATATCACAGCCGAATTTGAGAATTTTATCACATTATTTCCTGCATACAACACTCCATTATCATAGTTCTCTAAGTCAGTGATATATGAAGAATGCAAAAATGCATCATTTGCAATATATTCAATGGATTGCGGCAATATCACATTCTCAAGATTAGTACACCAATAGAACACCCCGTGATTCAACAATTTCAATTCACCATTTATAACCGCCGATTTCAAATTAATGCAATTACTAAAACAGTATTCTCCAATATCGCATGAACTATTTATCGTCACATTCTCAAGCATATAGTCAGATGAAAATACTCTGTCATATATTTTTAATATCCCATCAGGTATTGTTAAATTTCTGATGCCTCGAATTGATAAAATCTCATATGGATTACCATTAATCTGTGATGGCAAAATGACTGAGTCTGAATTTCCAAAATATCCAATCAATTTATATACTTCACCGTCTTTTATAAAACGGAATCCATCCTCCGTATCAATAAAGTCAAATTCTTCACATCCTGCAGCAAATAACTTTTCCCCGTTTGCTCTCACAACAACTTTAGCATTCAATGCGACTCCTCCATTGCGAGAGTCTCCACATGTTATATTTAATAGACTATTATCATATACTTTGAACAATCTGTCACAACCTGCAAATGCTCCGTCAGCGATTGACGTTATATTTTCGCCTATCGTAATTTCACTTAAATACGAACAATTGTAAAATGTTTCTGTGGATATTTCTTTAACCCCTTTACCAATTGTCACTTCTCTGAGTGATCCACAGAAACTAAATATTCCTGTACCAATGAATGATACTGAATCCGGAATCTTTATATCTGTAAGATTATTGCAAGACCAAAAAGCATTATGGCCAATACTTGTAACAGTTCCCGGAATATCGATCATGCTTAGCGAATCACATGATGAAAACATCGCATTACTAATGGACTCCAAGTCCACAGGTAATTCTACGATTTCCAAACTCACACAGTTCGAAAACGCACTACTTCCAATACTCCTTACACTATCGGGAATTTTTATGCTTTTTAAATTCGAACAGTATGAAAACGCTTGATCTCCAATCATTGTCACACTATCAGGGATAACAATGGATTCCATAGCTGTTTCATAAAATGCAAGCATACCAATATTTACCAACCCGTCTGATAAAATAATAGTTTTTAAGTTTTCACAAAACGAGAACGGTCCATAACTCAATTCTTTAACACCTCCAGGAATAACAATGGAGGTTAATCCGGTGCAATTTTTAAAAGCATATTGATCAATATTTGTGAGGCTTGAAGGAAGCTTTATTTCTGATAAACCTGTACACCCTTCAAACGCAAAACCACATATTGTTGTTAAACCATCAGGAAGAACAATATTTGTCATTCCTGTACGATTCTGGAATGCATTTGCCTCTATTATTTTTACTGTTTCCGGAATAACGATTTTACCACTAATCCCCGGAGACGCAACTATTGCCCTTGTTAAAGCAAAATCATAAATGACGCCATCAATTGATTTGTAGTACTGATTGCCGGGTTCAATATTGATTTGTTCAAGATTAATACATCTACTAAACGAATCACCATTTATCGTTCTTACACTATTAGGCAGATTTATTTCTGTTAAAGATAAACAGCCGTTAAACGCACCCATCGATATATATTCTACACCATCTGATATGGTAACTTGTTCCAAGGATGAACAACCTGAAAAACATGAAACGTCAATCGATTTTACACTTGAAGGAATATAAATACTCCTCAATGTTTTACAATCAGCAAACGCCTCGTAGCCGAGAGCTGTTATTCCGTCAGGAACCACTACATTTACCACACCTTGCATTCTTTTAATTTTATAAGAATACCCATTAACATTTAGAGGTAACGTAACAGTTTCATCATCTCCCAGATAAGACACCAACGTATACTCACCATTTTCGATTAAAAACATAAACCCATCAGCTGTTTCCAGGTATGACAACGTATAGCCATTGAGTTCTCCAGACTCAAAATATCCTTCTCCGTATAATACTTCACCAGTCTTGTTTGTTATCTTTCTCGCATATAATGCAATTTCGCCATAATCATTACTGCCAGGTATCAGAATGAGATTGCTATGGTTGTTTATCACATATGGACCACTTGCATACCTGAATACATAATCACCAATTTCACACAGATTTGAGCCTAAAGTAATTTCCTTTAAACTTATACAACTATCAAATGCAGATAAACCAATCGTTTTTACACTATCTGGAAGTACAATTGATTTAAGATTTGTACAACTACTAAATGCATAATCTCCAATAGATTCAATACTATTAGGCATTTCTACATCTAATAATCCACTGCACTGTGCAAACATCCAATTAGGTATGTACGGCACTTTGCTGGGCCATTTTACACTTCGCAAACTTGAACATCCAGACAGAACACTTTCCTTAATGACTTCTACACTTTCAGGAATTGAAATATTTTTTAGCCTAGAGCAACCGCTAAAACAATTCTCGGATAAAATTCGTAAGCCATGCGACAATTCCATTTTTTCCATTTTACTACAATTTACAAATGCAGATCCGCCAATTGATGAAACAGTATCCGGAATACTGAGCGATTCCATTCCCCAACCAGCAAAAGCATATTCTGGAATTTCGTTTGTTCCCGATGCAATTGACAAGTGTCCATAATATCCTGTTGCAGATGAATATGTCACTGTTAAATCATTTACTGAATATTCATCATTTTTCCCATAGAAATACACATCATTTGTCAAAGTAAACTTCGCGGTAACTCCATCAAAAACATTTAACTCCACAGCTACAATACTATGTGGAAGATTAATCTCCGTAAGATTGTCGAGACCGTAGAAGACACCCTTTTCCAATTCAGTTTCACCCTCATCAATATTGATCGTCTTCAGGCTCTGGGGCACATACGTTCTGTTTGCCTCATATCCGCCGGCGCCGAACACCCAGCCGATCCAGTTATAATCAGGATCTTCGAATGACAGACCAATAAACGGGAGAGTGATCTCTTCGAGGTTTCCGCAGTCAGCGAATGCGCCGAGTTCGATGAAGAGTTCCATCTGATTGTCGCTCGGAACTACGATATTCTTCGCCCTGATACCTGCGAATGAATATGATCCGATATCTGAAAGGGTTCCCGGAAGGGTAATGTCACCGATTCCCGAATACGCAAACGCATAATCATATATTCCCTTTATCTCACTCGTTTCGCTTACAGGAATATGGTCAAGTGACGTACAGCCGTAGAATGAGAACTCGGAGATCTCAATGATCGTATCCGGAAGTGCGATTTCGCTGAGGGATGTGCAGTTATAGAACGCACCTTCATAAATACCCGTAAGGCGGTTTCCTTCCGCAAATGTCACTTTCTTCAGGTTATGACATTCCGCAAACGCATAGTAATCAATGGATACAACGCTCGCAGGAATTGTTATCTCCGCAATGTTCTTCGCATTATAGAATGCCCTGTATCCGAGGGTAAGGATGTTGGCATCTGACGGGAAGTTCACTGCCGTAAGTGCCGTGTTTTCGAACGCACCGAAGCCTATCACTTCCACGCTTGACGGCACACTAAGCACACCTTCCATCTTTGCAGGAACAGCAATGAGTTTTCTGCCGTCCTTGCTCATAAGAAGGCCGTTTTGTGATGAATACCACGCGTTGTCCGCGCTTACTTCAAATTTATCAAGGCTTTCAAGTCCTACAAATGCGTATTCACCGATATATCCTACATTTGCGGGAATATATACGCTTGTCAGTCCTGTGTTATAAAATACGTTGCTTCCTATATACAGATCTTCTCCCGCACCTAAGCTCATGCTTGTCAATGACGAGATATCCCTGAACGCGTTATGATTTATGAGTTTTACGCTGTCGGGGATCGTCACACCTGTAAGCTTACTGCCTGCAAACGCCTGTTCGGGGATCTCTTTAAGTAAGATACCGTCTTCAAACGTCACATTAATAAGTCCGCTTTCATAGAATACCCTGCTTCCCATCGTCGTAAGTGACTTCGGAAGTGTAATTGACGCGAGGGATTTAGTCCGTGCAAAAGCGCTCTGTTCGAGCACCTTCAGGTTACTTCCGGGCGCAAACGAAATGCTGTTAAGCGGAGTATCGGAAAAAGCTTCCCTTCCGATAAATGTGACAGATGCAGGAATCGCGATGCTTTCAAGTTTACTCGTACTGAATGTATACGCCTGAATGCTCGTAAGTGTATCGGGAAGAATTATGTTCCTCACACTGGTTCCATAGAATGCATGTCCACCGATACCTACAATATCAGCACCGAAGCTGAGGCTTGTAAGGTCCACATTTTCAGCACTTCCCGTATATTTTATTACAGATACTTTTCCGCTGTTAAGCTTCGCGTACTGCCAGTCGCCTTCTGTATGTACAGACTGAACGCCTACGTAGTATCCGGACAGACCTTCATCCCAGTTTTCGTCAAGATACATGGGAAGGAAGTCTCCTGTAAAGTACAGTTTCAGGTTTTCAGCACCGTGGAAAGCAAAGCTTCCTATATGTTCCGTTCCAACAGGGAGAGTAAGATTGTCGAGAGATTTACATCCGTAAAATGCAGATCTTCCGATATCAACAAGAGTTTCGGGAACAGAAATCGTTGCAAGATTTTCACAGAACCGGAATGCATAATTACCGATACTTGTTATCTTCGCATCTGCAAAATCTATACGCTGAAGTTTTCTCATACCTTCAAATCCGTGAGCCGAAATGCTTGTAAGTGCTGTTCCCTGCTCAAATGTAATACTTGTTATACTACTACAGCCATCAAACAGATAAGCGGGGATAATATCAAGCTTGCTGTTACGGGCAAACGTTACATTTGTGAGGTTTTCACATCCCTCGAACACTCCCTGAGCCATAGTGGATACATTCGACGGGATACGGAATGATGTGAGTCCCGAATTGGTGAAAGCAGCATAGCTGAGTCTCGGAAGTGCCGCATTGTCGCTGATATTTACACTTGTCATACTGTAATCCCCTGAGAATGAGTATCTTCCGATCTGCATGATGCTGTCGGGGAATGAGAAATATGTAAGGCGGATGTTCTGAGCAAAACCGTAGTCCTTGATCTCAACAAGGCCGTTTGCGGTATTGTATGAATTCACGTTCTGACAATCATAAAAGCCGTATGCTTCAACGAATTCAACAGATGAAGGAATTGTGATATTTGTCAGTTTATATGATCCGTAGAACGATGCTTCACCGACTGTCCTGACCGTATCGGGAATATTGAACGCTGTCATCTCTTTGCCCGCAGGATATGCAACGATCATATCTTTTGAAGCACTATAAACAACACCGTCCGTTGAAACATAATTTTTGTTTCCTTCGCTGACAGTTATTCCAATAAGGTTATGTGATGACGCAAACGCCCCACCACCTAAGTATTCTACTGACGCAGGAATATTTACATCCGTAAGTCCGCTGTTGCGGAACGCATAGCTTCCGATAGTCCTGAGATTGTCGGGGAGAGTGATCTTTGTAAGGGATGAAACTGCCCTATGCAATATTCCGTCATCAAGAGCAAATGCCTTTGAACCGATGCTGTCAAGACTGCTGTTTTCACCGAAAGTTACGCTCTTGAGATTATACGTCTGCTTAAACGCCTCATCGCCGATTATCATTACCGATGACGGTATATCAATACTTTCAATGGGAGTATTGAAAAACGCCTCGCGCCCGATAACCGTAAGCTTGCTGTTTTCTTCAAATTCAACAGTGGCAATGCCTGACATGGCGAATGCTGATGCATCGATGTTTGAGATATTATCGGGAATGACTATCTCTGTAAGCGAATGATCCAATGCAAACGCAGATCCGCTTATAGTCGTGAGACCATCTCCGATAGTGACATCTTTCAGTATTTCACAGCTTGAAAACGCGGATATACCTATGCTCGTTACTGTATCCGGAATATTTAACTTTTCCAACATACTGCTTTGGAAAGCATTATTTCCGATAGTCACTACCTTATTAAGGTTTACTGATGAATTCCTCGTATACCCAAACGCACAGTTTCCCACGGTTCGCACTGAATCAGGCACTGTATATGTTCCTTTCAGACCCGCAGGATATGCAACAAGTGTCGTGCCTGTTTTATTAAACAATACTCCGTCTTTCGACGCGAAATGATCGTTTCCGCCTCTGACGGTAATTGCTGTAAGCGATGTGGTTCCGAAAAGTGCTGATCCGTTCATTGAACGGAGATTTTTCGGCACTTCAAATCGCATAAGTCTGCTGCATCCTGTAAATGCATAATCTCCTACTGTCGTAAGTTTGCTGTCGCCGTCGAACAATACTGCAGAAAGCCTTGCATTCTGCGCAAAAGCATTCTTTCCTATTGTCGTTACAGTTTCCGGAATGCGAATCTCAAGAAGATTTGTACATCCCGAAAAAGCATTTTCGTTTATTACCTTCAGTTTCTGCGGAAGGTTGATATTTCTCAGGCGGCTTTCTCCGGAAAACGCTCCGACACCTATTGAACTGACCACCTTTCCGTCGATCTTATCGGGGATAGTAATGAATCTGCGGTGTCCCGTATATGAACGGATCTCTACGCTTCCGTCATCAAGTGTCACACATGTATACGGCACGCTGTCATCTTCATTCGCCCATTTTGCATAAAGCGTCAGGTCCGTTGAGAATACGTCTTCGCACCACTGAAGTTCTTCAGTACACTGCTCATCATAATACCATCCGTCAAACACCGCATAAAGTCTTTCAGGCTCAGGAATGTCCTGAAGGGTATGTTCCCTGATAAATATCTGCTTGGTATTTTCGAGTTCGTCCGTCTGCATGTTGAACGTAACGGTTCCCTTTTCTTCTATAAGAAGTGCACTTGCATCGATGGCTCCGTAACCGTACATCCAGTCTTCACCGGGGCTTCCGATGTCATATGCAGATGCATACAATACTTCCTTTACATAATCAACAGTCACATACTTATTCTGCTGTTCCATAAGCGCAAGTGTACCGGCAACTGCAGGAGAAGCGAGAGATGTTCCGTGCATATTGCCGTAAACACCGTCTTTGAGTGTGGTATATGTAGTTCCGGGGGCCACGATCTGAACGTTGTCACCGTAGTTTGAGTAATCCGCAAGCTCCCAGCTATCCTGTTTAAGTGCACCGACGCCGATTACGTTTTCATCAGCTGCCGGCCACGTAAGCCTTGTTGACGCTTCGTTTCCTGCCGCCGCAACCATAATAATATCGTTGTCGATTCCGAGGTGTGTCGCTTCCGCAAACGGGTTAACCGGTTCAGTAGTTCCGAATGACATATTTACTACATCTGCCTGCCTTTCAATGGCATAATAAAGCCCGAACACGAGGTCTGACGTTCTTGCAAATGTTCCGTTAGCATCACACTCTGCCTTGATTACAAGAAGCTGTGCATTCGGTGCAATACCCGTAATGCCGCTTCCGTTCATTCCTGCTGCAATAACGCCCGCAACTGCAGTACCATGCCCTTGCTCGTCCTCAATAAGAGAATAATCGTATGTTCCGTTTTCCGTCGTATAGTCTTTCAGGACCTTATCTTCCGTTGCGTTGTATGAATATTCGCTGATTTTTCCCGCAAACTCCGGATGATCCGTGTCAATACCCGTATCGATAACGGCTACCGTCACGTTATTACCCATATAGTTCGACCATACCGTATCCATATTCATATAATTGAGGTATGTCTGCATCGGGTACAGTTCATCCGAAACCGTATATCTCGATGCCTGCGGAAGTCTTTCCGAAATGATCTCGTCAGAAATCTCATCAACATCAGCTATATCTGCCTTATAGTCGATGGAGAATTCCGAAAGCATTTTCTTGTTGTTTTCGTCCTCATAAATGTCATGTACAGTCAGACCGTCTTTGAGAGTAAGAGTTGCAAAACTTCCGTCATCAGTAATTCGGAGCGTTGCATCCAGCTTTCTTGCAAGGCTTTCCGCCCTGCCTTTTGACGTGCGATATAAAACAATGGTGCTTTCGTCGTAATCTCCCGCACGCGTGTCAAGCTCCGTAAGAGCTGACTCACGAATTCCGTCAAGCCTTATGTCGTTGATGACATATGCTCCGAACAGGAGAGTACATAAAAGCACCACCGTGAATATAAAACCTATTTTCTTTACCGATCTCTTGTCTGTCATTTTATCCTCCGCTTGATTCAAGTAATTAACACATCATTATATTGCTAAAATTATTATATCTGTAAATTGGATTATACACCCGCCTTCACTTTAATTGCAACAATAAATGTATATTTTGCGAATATTTTGTAAATATCCCATATGTTAATCAACTTTTGAAGGAATACAAAAAAATCCCCCTTTCTCGTTTTCAAGGAGTTGTTCTCCTCTAATATAAGCACCGAGAAAGGGGAGATTTTAAGTGTTAATACATTTAAAATGTAAATTGAAATAATGATTTTTTAAACAAAGATTTTTCCAAGAAGATTCACCTTTTCCATACTCTGTCTGATCCCGACTGAATAGCATTGTTTAATCTATACCACATATCTTCCGGCATAAACTTTCTCATTTCAGACCAATTTTTGGCAGAATACTGAAACACGACTCTATTTTTGTTAATCTCCTGAAACAACTCCCTGAATTTCTTCTGTTCATTTTGAATCGTGCTAATAAAAATCAGCGGTTCCGTAAAGTACTTAGTTGAAACTCCATACTTTCTAATCGATTTCCACGAAATCTCATACTCTTGAATAAAAAGGCCATAACAAGTTACTCCGCGTTCAGTCATCTTGATCTTCAAAAATAATTGTGTATATAAACCATTTTTGAGTGATACCACATCAAGCGAAATAATCATAGCCGAAACAAATGCAATTAGAAAAAAACCACCCGAATCTTTACGCAAAAAAACAAAATAATCCAAGAAATAAAAGATCAAGTACAAATACAAAGCATGAAAAAATAATAAACTAATTATCATGTGCACTGCTACTTTTCTATCAAATGCTCTCATAAGTTTCATCTCCATTTACCTAAGATTTTCCGTACGGTAATAGTTATGCGTTGTAGCACGTATTGTCATAGTGGTAGTCTTTCTCGAGCAGATTAACTATACCATGGTTTATTTTTCCATAGATGAGCAGGAATGAGTTGTAAAAGCTTTTTTTCATCAACAGCATATACAGGGAGCACAAAATCACAAATATCTTTTTCATTATGCTTTTCGCCATCTAAAAAGATTCTACATGACTTTGTGCCATGCCAAATATCT
This sequence comes from Eubacteriaceae bacterium, assembly GCA_017531485.1. Classification (GTDB taxonomy): domain Bacteria; phylum Bacillota; class Clostridia; order Eubacteriales; family Anaerofustaceae; genus SVCP01. Next base: position 36,442 of record JAFXKY010000001.1, read on the forward strand.
TTACTAAAATATACTGCAGAGACATTTTCCCAACTGATTTGCTTTTCAATTAAACCGTCGTATTTAAAATACAGAATTCCTTCTGTTGAAACAACAATCTTAGCGTGCATTATACGGAACATAAAACTAATTACAACATATAACGCAACGACGGCTAAAGGAAGAGCAATCAAAAATTGCAAGAACGTTTTTTTTGAAGAATTATCTAACAATACCCATAGGGCTAATGCAACAAACAAAGAGCCCAGTATCACAAAAAATATTATCCCTATTTTTCCGACTTCGTAAGTGGGCCAGTATGTAATACTGTTTTCAGTATATTTTGCTTGAAACCTCTTCATAGTTAAAATCTCCCTAAACTTCACTTTAAAAAGTATGTCATTACAATCTCGGCCGCTGTATTAAAAAACGATGCATCAAAACCAATAATAAGCGAGCAGATAGAGTCAAAAACGTAACTTCCGATATCCCAATATGTCAGTCATACGCACTTATAAACCTACCGGTCTCCGGATCATAATACCTTGAATTGAGATAATATAATCCACTTTCACTATCGTAGTAGTATCCCCTGTAACGGAACGGATTCAGCTGTCCAACAGCCGTAAGTGAACTTTCTGCTGTTGTGAGTTTTCCCCAGTCATCATACTCATAGGTTGCAACAACCGTCTTGTTCGTATCAATTATCTTGACGATGTCTCCCTGCAAGTTTTTGAGGTAGAAATAATCCTTGTTCGTTGCCTTATCTTTAAAGCCGATGAGGGATCCATTACCGTCATATCAGGATTTCTCCCCCTCTCCGACAAAGGCTGAGAAAGGGGGGATTTTAAGTCTTTTACTGGAACATTATGAAAGAAATATTTTAATACATTTCTATTACATAATATAGTTCACTACATAAAAAATTTACGCAATATACAAAACCTTGCATATTTCATATAAAGTGTATTCAGTCGTATCATTCATTTGAACTTGGCATTGAACTTCAACATTTACTTTTATTTCACGCGTATCTATAAGCTTCACTATCGCTATCTTTCTCTTACCTTTTTTATTAACTTTTATAATTCTGCATTTTCCAACTACCACAGGTAGTGGTTCATCATTAGGCGAAAGATAATACTTGATATTGTGTTGGTTTATTTTTTTATATTTTGCTTTGAAGCTTTTTGTTTTTACAAAGAAAAAACAAAACACAGTAATTGCCATGTAAAAAATAACATGAATAACACCACACGCAATTGATAGATTTTCATCAATGAGATATGTTGGAATCCACAGGAGTGAATACAGCACAAAGCCTGAAAACTTCAGTTTTTCACAAAGAAACATTTCCTTCGGAATACCTTTTTCATTTATATTTTCAAGATTTTTAAATAAAAAACTATATTTTTCAAATTTCAGGCAATCCTCCTCCGGATAATCTTTTATTACCTCCCTGTAATTATCCACATTTCCATATTCATATGACATATGAAACATCATAACAGAAATCATCCATAGAATATGGGCTAAAAGCCGTTTAGACAACAAGAACATCATGAATAATGCTTCTAATACAAACAGTACATCTTTCATTTGACTAACCACCGTCTAAAATTATTTTTCACACGACATATAAAATTTGATAAAAAGTTAGATACTCCAAAACTAATAGTTGTAGATTTAACTTCACTTCTTGTTATAAAACGAAGATTATTTATTGCGGTATTCAGTTCGTTGATAAATCCTTTTGGATTAGACACGGCTTTCGTGTAATTACCTTTTAAAGTATTTAGGGTATCAAGTCCCTCTCTGTATGGAGTACCTTCAGCTCGAATGCCTTTCCCTCCGATAATTACGCTCGCAGCTCCTGTTGCTGCCATTACACCTGCATTGTAAAGAATACTTCCCAAATCCCTATTTCCATTCTTAATTTGGGATATAGTCTCAGATACGCCACTTATCACTGCATTTCCAATTGCTTGTCCTGTGCGCCCAAGACCAGTAGCCGATAATGCACCGCCAGCAGCTCCGCTTAATGCAGCTAAACCAACATCAAATACATCTATCTGTCCAGTATCGGCTAATTGCATACAAACCTCAACAGCTGCACTAATCACACCGCCTATAACTGCACCTGCTGCACATTCCAGAATGCACCACCATTATCAGCACGCATTACAGGATTATTATCACAGTATGCATAGAGATTCTTATCAAAAGTAGCAGTCGGAGATACGAGGGTCAATGCCGGATCATCCGCATTCACAAACCTACCCGTCTCCGGATCATAATAGTATCCACAATATCTGATCGGGTTAAGCTGCCCTACAGCAGTAAGTGAGCTTTCAGCAGTTGTAAGTTTGCCCCAATCATCATACTCATACATAGCAACTACCGTCTTGTTCGTGTCAATGATCTTGACGATATCTCCCTGCAAGTTCTTGAGGTAGAAATAATCTTTGTTTGCTGAGAGATCCTTGAATCAGATTAAGCTTCCGTTGCCGTCATATCAGGATTTCTCCCCCTCTCCCGCAAAGCCTGAGAAAGGGGGGATTTTAAGTGTTGATATTAAATTTGCTTACAAAATTGCAATCACAATTTATAGCGAGTTGTTTTTCTCAGATCAACAACATCGTAAGGGCAATATTTTTTCAATTCTGTCAGTATTTCATCCGAATAGTATATCGTTATGACATTTTTGTAATGAAACGTATTCCACCTGTATAAATGATTCTTTTTTTCGCCATTCTTTACAAGGCAGATTACTGAAAATGCTTTACGTTCACCTCTTGTGGTTGAACCGTTATAACATATACATATCTGCTGAAACTCATCCCATTCAATCACCTGTATTTTTTTCAATGGATACTTGATTCTTATCCCTTCCCGAATGAATTCAAACGAAAACAGCTCCATTGAAATAGTTACCCAACCTATTTTTATACAGATAGCAGACCAAACATATCCCACTATTCCACACAAAACATCATCAAACGATAAGATGAGATATGTCGACAGAAACAGTGATAATATTCCCACACATAACACAAACACATACATCCATATATCTATCGGACACGACTTTTTTACAGAAACATTACCATCAGCATTCTCTATAATTCTTGATAACTTATGATTATAATGCATTTTAATCACCTGCCATTCTCCCGATCTGATTCATGAATATCGTACGCATTAATGTATCTGCCATCTCCGGAGCGTAGTAGCATCCTCTATTTAATCCGAGCCATAATTCGATACAGTAATAATACCACACCCCGACACGTATTTCAACCATTCCGCACATATCCCGGACAGGAAAGAAAAACAGCACCACCCTGTGTGATGCTGTCGGAATATTATTTCATTCTATTCTACGAATTTTTCGCCTCATTGACCATATCAATATACTCTTTCATTACAACTTCATGGTCTCCCGGTGGAGAAAAAATATCCAGTTTCGACAAATCAAAATCCACATCAAACAAATACAACAAATACGGTACTCCGACATGGGCATTGATAAGTTTTTCCCCCTGATGCTTCGGTGGCAGATCAGACATGCGACTCACATCAAACGTTTCGCAATAATCAAAGGTTGAAAACACATTCATAACTTCGATCGCTGTTGTTTTTTTTGTTTTCGCATCTCGCCAGAACCAAAGCATATTCTCGGGAAACGGGTATTCTTCCGGAATTTTATAGTTACCGATCAATTTTGAAATACCAATCTGATACATTTTTTTGTATAAGACGGAATAATATAACTATGTGGTCCTTGCACTATTTCTTCTATTTCATTGGGAACATCTGCATATAATCCTTCAAATACTCGAATATAATCCCCTTGTTTCGGAATACTGTATGCCCATTGATAAATCTTATATCCGTTCGGAACTTTCACGTAATATACGTCACCTACTTTTGCCCGTTTCATTCTTTATCTCTCTCCTTTTGCGTTTCATATACCTGCCACCATCCGTATGTTTTAAACTCATGCGGAATACTGTCAATATCATCAAGCGGCGCATCAAATCCAAGTGCTTCAAGGCGGTCAAACCATTCTTCACGTCTGCTTTCAGGAAGTTTTGCTCCGCACCACGGGCAATACCCTATTAAAATATATGAAGTCGCCTCGCCATTTTCCCCATCATATACCGGAAGACCGTATTCATTGAATTTCGAAGAAAAATAAACCGGCTTATCTTCCGCCCCATTTTCATTTGCGGCACTGTTTTCATCAACGCAATATGCATTCGCCTTCATTTCATCGCAACACATTTTCACCATCAAATCCATACATGCACCTTTCCACATTCTGCAATGACTGCAATCTGATTCCTGATTTTTCTTTATTATAAATGTTTTGCCGGATACTTACAACCTGTTATATTCTTATTTCCCCATCCTCAAACAATTTTATGCATTTTCACATCCTGCGACATAAAAACCGCATCGGATCGAGGTACTGTCAATAAAAAACAGCACCACCATATATGTGATGCTGTCGGTTTTAAAAATCTATACATTCCGTTTCGCTAAACAAAAGATCCACGTAATATACCCTCGAAGGCTCAACTTCCCTTCCGAGAAGAACTTTCAACCCGAGGGACACCTGAAATGATGCGCACATTGAAGGCGTAAACGCAAGAACGCTTTTGTCGGTTATCTCCACGTGCTCCGGAAAGAGCTTTTCTATAAGCCCGCTTCCGGGAAGACATACTGCTGCCTGAAAAGCCCAGCCGCTGATTGCGCCGTAAATATACGGGACATTATATCTTTCGCATGCTTTCGCAAGTATCTTCCTTGCGCTGATATCATCAAGCGCGTCGAATACTATATCGCATCCGGAAATGATCTCCGATACGTTCTCATTTGTCATAAACTCATCAAAGCACCCAACTTCAACACCGCTGTTTACGGACATTATCCTGTCTGCCGCCTGCAAAGCCTTGCTTTTTCCAAGATCATCTTCCGTACAGAGGATCTGCCTGTTTAAATTTGACACGCCAAAAACATCGCCGTCACATACCGTGATCTTTCCCACTCCAATGCGCGCAAGAAGCTCGATGATATATCCGCCGAGCCCTCCGCAACCAATGACAGCGACATGTTTTGTCTTTAATTTTTCACATTCTTCGGTGGATATTGCGGGGATATTTCTTTCATACCTTTCCATATCAGCCGCCACCTACCGCAGGGAAGAGGGAAACAACATCACCATCTTTCACTTCCGTTTCGGGCTTCTGGTGAAAGCCGTTGATGAGGAGGATATTGACTTCCTTGACTTCAATGTCAAGAGCATCCATTATATCCTTCACAGTCTTTACGGAAGCGCTTTCCATCTGATAAACCTTCTGTCTTCCTTTGCGGAGTCCTGCAAAAAGACGTACTTCTACCATAAATACTCCTTACTGAACAAAATAGGGAAGCATTGCTTCCCTATTATAATATCTTCTTGATTTTCATCCGTCAAGAATTATCTTCCGATATATTCTCCGAGACCAAGTCTTTCAAGTGTTTCATCTGTCGGGAATGCATCTACCCAGCCGCGTTCCTTATAATATTCGGGAAGTGTTACGTTGAGTTTTGATGTCATGCCTTTTGACGGACCTTCTTTAACCGGTTCTTCGAGAAGTCTCTTCGGGAGACGGTCATCTTCCGGTTTCATGCCTGCTGCTTTGTTGAAGAGTCTTTCGATGTTGTAGATTCTTTCGCCGAGAAGGAGAACTTCTTCCGGAGTATATTCTGTTCCGCAAGCTGCATTGATGAGTTTTGTGTATTCCGGAGCGCCGAGAGCGAATGATGTGAAGAGGCAAAGACCCATAGAGTCGATTACTGCTGTGAGATCCTGGAATGTCTTAGCCCAGAATGCCTTTTCGTTTGTAACTGTTCTGTCGAGCTGTACGGGAAGACCAACAACTTCCGGAGCGATCGTATATCCACGAACGTGGCAGCCGCCGCGGTTTGATGTAGCGTATGTGATACCGATACCCTGAACCCCACGTGCGTCATAAGCGGGCATTTCCTGCTTTTTAACTGACATTGAAACTTCCGGCATACCGTAGTGTTCACAAAGTCTTGCTGAACCTGAAGACATGAGCCAGTCAAGTTCTGTTTCCGGGTTTCCGATGCGTTTTGTCCATTCGATGAGAGCTTCTGTGCTTCCCCATACGAGCGGAACGCCTGCACATTCTTCTTCTTTGATTGCGCCTTTTTCATAAAGTTCCATAGCTGCAGCGATAGTGCAGGGAACTGAGATAGCGTCAAGACCGTATTCGTTGCAGAGCATGTTTGCTTTGTTGATAGCAGCGAGATCGCTGTTACCCATGTTTGCGCCATAAGCCCAGAGCGGTTCATATTCCGGTCCGCCAACAACTTTGTCGTCAACTTTTACCACACGACCGCAAGCGATCGGGCAACGGTGGCATGCACTTGCCTTAACGAGGAATTTTTCTGCGAGAGCTTCGCCTGAAACATCTTCAGCTTTTTCATAGTAAGATTCCTGCCAGTTCTTTGTGGGGAGTGAACCTACGCTGTTGATTACGTTTACGAGTGATGCAGTACCGAGAGCTCTGAGTCCTCCGCCTGTGAGGCCGTTTTCGCGGATGTTTACCATAACTTCCTTGTTTGCTGCCTTAAGAGCTTCTTCGGAAGCGATTACGTCATTGGGGTTCGTTCTTGTAGCTTTTACCACGATACCCTTGAGTTTTTTGGATCCCATAACAGCACCTACGCCGGAACGTCCTGCCGCACGGTCTTTGTCGTTCATGATAGCAGCCATAAGAACCTGCTTTTCACCTGCGATACCGATTGAAAGAACTGAAGCTTCTTTGCCGTGTTTTTCTTTGAGTTTGTCGTCGAGTTCTTCTGAGAACATTCCGAGATATTCATCTGCGTCGAGAAGTTCGATCTTGTCATCAACGATGTTTAAGTATTTCCATGTTTCACTCATACCTTCAACGATGATAGCATCCCAGCCGGCATATTTGAGTTTAGCACCCCATTTGCCGCCTGAGTTTGAGCATGCGATCATGCCTGTGAGGGGGGATTTTGTTACTACCATGTATCTTCCTGAAGAAGGAGCTGCGGCACCTGTGAGGGGACCTGTGATGTAGATAAGTTTATTGCCTTCGCCAAGCGGATCGCTTGTAGCGCAGCCTTCGTCGTAAGCGATCTTTGTTCCGAGACCGCGTCCGCCGATGTATTTTTTAGCAACTTCAACGTCAAGAGCTTCAACTGTGATCTCACCTGTTGTAAGGTTGACGCGAGCAATTTTTTCATAATAAGCGTTAGCCATTATTTACCTCCGTAATTTAAGCGCGACACTTCGTCGCAGTAAGTTGAGCTTATTATATAATACGGTATTTTTTCGCGCAATACTGCCGGACACGCTTTGTGCGAAACAATACGAAAACACATCTTTCTGTGCGAATTTTTTTTCGTGCAGACATAGGCGAAAATAAAGATTGTGCGAAATTACACGAAAATGTACGAAATGGACTGTACATACATAATCGCGGCTATTGTGGAAAGAATAGAATTACGGTATAATATAATAAGCAAATTATGGCTATTTTAAGCCAAAGGAGGCTTTTATGGTCCAGGAAAAATCACTCTCAACACAACAGGTCGCAGACATACTCCACGTGTCACGGTCCACCATATATGAACTCATAAAGAAAGGCGAGATCCAGTCCTACAAGATAGGCAGAAAAGTCCGCTTCACACAGGATGACGTCGATGCGTACATCTCCCGCAGCCGTCATCAGCACTCCACAAAGCCCGTAAAAAAAATAGAGACCCACTCTACTCTTCTCGTTCCGGAAGAGCGCACAGAGCCGGAATTCATTCTCTCGGGACAGGATGTGGTACTCGATATTCTCGCCAATTACCTTCAGGATGCGGATGTAAACGTTATCAGAACATACCTTTCGGGATTTGAAGGATTATTATCATTATATCAGGATAATATTCACGCTGCAGCATGCCACCTTTACGACGGAGAGCAGTATAACACTTCATTCGTAAAGAGCCTCATGCCCGGAGTCAGCGCAGTCCTTGTCAATGTAAGTTACAGAAAGCAGGGATTTTATGTCCGTTCGGGAAACCCAAAGAGAATAACCGGCTGGCAGGATCTGAAAAGAAAAGACATCAGGATCATCAACCGCAGAGTCGGTTCGTCCGCAAGGATCCTTCTTGACACAAATCTCAAGAGCCTCGGGATCTCACCTGCAAACGTAAAAGGATACGACAATATAATGAAATCTCACCTCACCGTCGCCTCTGCCATCGCTTCGGGAGAAGCTGATCTGGCGCTCGGAACGGAAAGGATCTCAAAGCAGATAGATGAGATAGACTTCATCCCTCTCATGGAAGAGAGATTCGATCTCGTGATCAAAAAAGATATGCTCGAAGATGAATCCGTGCAGAAGCTTCTCAGAATTCTCCGCAGCAAGGAATTCAGAAGAGAGGTTTCAAGATTCACTGATAATGATTACAGAGATCTCGGAAAGATAATATCGGAGGTATAAATGTTAAGTGTAAAAAGACCCGAAGAGGTCATTGAAATAATCAACACGGAATTCTCCCACATCGCCGGCGAAGAATTCGTTCCCCTGACAAAATCCCTCGGCAGAGTCCTCGCAAGGGACATTACCGCCGACGAATACGTTCCCGACTTTGACCGTTCTACAGTCGACGGATATGCCGTCTTTTCACGCGACACATTCGGTTGCACGGAAGCGATCCCCGCGATCCTGCCTGTTGTCGGAGAGATTCTCATGGGACAGGCGGCAGAAAAAGATCTCAATCCCGGAGAATGTTACGCAATTCCCACAGGTGGCGCCGTACCCAAAGGAGCAGACAGCGTCGTGATGATAGAATACACCGAAGATTACGGCGACGGAACCATCGGAATAATGAAATCCACAGCTCCCGGAATGAATATGATCTTCCGCGGCGATGACGTATATCCGGGAAAGACAGTCCTGAAAAAAGGAAGGATCATCTCCTCTCAGGACATCGGCGCAATGGCATCCATGGGCATCACGGAAGTCCCCGTAACAAAGAAGCTCACCGTCGGAATAATCTCAACAGGTGATGAACTCATTCATCATTCACAAAAGCCCATCGGCGGACAGATCAGGGACGTCAACAGCCCGATGCTTGAGAGTATGCTCGAAGCATTCGGAGTAAATACGGTAAATTACGGCATCATAATCGATGATGAAGAACTGCTTGAAAAGAAAGTGAATGAGGCTGTCAGTGAATGTGACGTCGTCATCCTTTCAGGCGGAAGCAGCGTCGGGGTGAAGGATGCGGCATGCAGAATAATTGAATCCTTCGGCACGATCCTCCTTCACGGAATCGCCATCAAGCCGGGAAAACCGACGATCCTCGGAAAGACGAATGACCAGAAAGCTCTCGTCGGTCTTCCGGGACACCCCGTTGCAGCATATTTCATCACAAAACTCTTTGTCCTTCCCCTCCTCGCGAAGCTGGAAACGAGAGAGATGAAGACATACACCATCAGCGCGAAAGTAACGGAAAACATCAGCGCAAACCACGGCAGGGCACAGTATCAGGCATGCCACTTCTTTGAAAAGGACGGAGAGCTCTTCGCACAGCCCATCCGCGGCAAATCCGGACTCATCACATCCCTTGCAGGAGCAGACGGATATTTCGAGATCCCCCGCGACTGTGAAGGATTAAGACAATATGAAACAATTCAGATCATCGTAAGTACAGGAGAGTAACATGAGTTTTGAATATCTTACAAACGTGCCTCTTTATAAGGCAAAAGAAGACTATATTGAATTTCTGACTAAAAAAGGCTTTACTCACGAGGCGGAAACAATCCCCGTTTTTGAAGCCGCAGGCAGAATCACTGCAGAGGCAATTTATGCACACATCTGCGCGCCGCATTATGCCGCAAGCGCTATGGACGGCGTGGCAGTAAATGCGAAAGATACTTTCGGAGCAACAGAAACCACACCGAAAGTCCTTCCGCAGGATAAATACATCGTCGTTGACACAGGCGATCCGATTCCAGACGGATGCGACGCTGTAATCATGGTCGAAGACATCGTAAAGACAGAAGACGGCTGCATCACTATCCATGAATCCGCATCACCCTGGCAGCATATCCGTCAGATCGGCGAAGACATCTGCGCAGGAGAAATGATCCTTCCGTCATTCATGCCCGTTTCGCCTTCCGCTATCGGTGCGATGATCGCAGGAGGAGTTCTCGAGATAAGTGTCATCAGAAAACCCGTCGTCGGAATTATTCCCACAGGCGATGAGATCATCCCGCCCTGCACAGACCCGAAAGAAGGCGACATCCTCGAATTCAACGCATCCATCTTCTCATCAATGGTCAAAAACTGGGGCGCGGATGCGAAGATATACCCCATCGTTCCGGACAAATTTGATGAAATAAGGGATATGGTGAAAAAAGCGTCCGAAGAATGTGACATGGTCATCCTCAACGCAGGTTCTTCAGCAGGCAGAGAAGACTATTCCGTAAGTGTTATCCGTCAGCTCGGTGAAGTCCTTTATCACGGCATCGCAATGAAGCCCGGAAAGCCCGCTATCCTCGGATGTGTCGGAAGCGTTCCCGTTTTAGGCGTTCCCGGATATCCCGTATCGGGCATCATCGTCGTGGAAGAACTCTTAAAACCCATTATCGAAAAGTGGCTCAAAGTGTCTGCAGACGAAAGAATTTACGAAAAAGCAACTCTCACACGCCCTGTCGTTTCAGGACTCAAATATGAAGAATTCGTAAGAGTCAGAATGGGATATGTCGGCGGCAAGCTCATGGCATCTCCCCTTTCGAGAGGAAGCGGCGTAGTATCTTCATTCATGAAAGCCGACGGTATCCTTGAAATCTCTCAGGAAACAGAAGGTTATGAAGCGGGAAAAGAAGTCACAGTACGTCTTTTAAGTAAAAAAGAAAAGCTTGAAAACACCCTCGTCGTCATCGGAAGTCACGATCCTCTCCTTGACGAACTTGCGGATATGATGCATATCGACAACAACGACATTTATATGTCAAGTTCACACGTCGGCTCAATGGGCGGCATTATGGCAATCAGACGCGGCGAAGCTCATGCGGCAGGATGCCACCTTCTGGATACGGTAACGGGAGAATACAACATCTCCTTCATGAAGAAATATTTCCCCGCAGGCGGAGCAAAGCTCATCCGCTGTGTCGGACGTCAGCAGGGACTTATGGTTGCGAAAGACAATCCTCTCGGAATCACAAAATTCGCCGACATCAAAAATGAAGGCGTAAGATACGTCAACCGCCAGAAAGGCTCCGGAACAAGGATCCTCGCAGATTATCTCTGCGAAAAAGAAGGCATTGAACAATCAGAAATATACGGATATGACCGCGAAGAACTCACCCACACATCCGTTGCCGCACAGATCGCTTCGGGAAGTGCTGATGCAGGTATGGGAATCTATTCCGCGGCAAAACTGTATGACCTTGATTTCATCCCCATCTGCATTGAAGAATATGACCTCATTATCCCCGACCACGCATGGGACAGCCCGATGGTGAAACAGCTCATCGAAACGTTAAAGAGCGACACATTCAAAGAAAAGATCCTCTCCATGGGCGGCTACACCATCGAAAATGCGGGAGAAGAGATAATAATAAAATAATATGAAAAAATATGACTCTGTCGTCATCGGTGGAGGTGTTCTCGGAGCATTCGTCCTTCGCAGTCTCCGCCGTTACGACATATCATGCATACTCCTTGAAGCTTCCGGCGACATCGCAGGCGGCATCACAAGGGCAAACACCGCAATAGTTTACACAGCTTCTGACAACCGCCCCGGAAGCCTGAAAGCGGAAATGGCGAAGAGAGCGAATGAAAATTTTCATGAGCTTTGTAACGACCTCGGAGTTCGGTTCTCCCGATGTGGCTCCCTTATGGTATCTTTCGGAGAAAAGGGTGATGAAGTTTTAAGAAAAAAACTCATTCAGGGAGAAGAAAACGGCGTCAGGGGCATGAAGATAATAAGCGGAAGCGAAGCGAAAATGCTTCAGCCACTTCTTTCCGAAAATGTCACAACAGCACTTTATTCCCCCATGACAGGAACGGTGAATCCGTGGGAGCTGACTATCGCCGCTTTCGAAAACGCAGTCCAAAACGGCGCACAGGCTAAGATGAACGCAAAAGTCATCGACATAATCCCCACAGACGAAGGTTATGAAGTCAAGACCGAAAATGACGTTTTTTTCGCAAAGACCGTCTTTAACTGCGCAGGTCTTGAAGCGGACAAGATCCACAGCCTTGTCAGTAATGACGGGATCAGACTCAGCATCGACGGCGCGGATTTTATAGTATTTGACAAATACGCTCCAAAGCCTGATATGATAATTTTCCACGAAACGGAAAACGGCAAAGGAATAACCGCCGTCCCCACCGTCGAAGGCAACCTCATCGTGGATTCTCCACCGAGAGAGGCGGATAATTCCTTTGATACCACGTCAGAGGGACTTGACTACATCATTGAAAACTTAAACAAGGTACTGCCGGAGCTTGATACCAAGCGCATTATCCGCTCATTCGGCGCTCTCCGCCCGAATCCTCACAAGCCCGACGGCAGAAGCATCCACTCGTTCTGCATCGAAAATCCTTCCCCGGGATTTTACAGCCTTATCGGAATAAAAACTCCGGGACTTACCTGCGCAGACGAGATCGGAAAATATCTCGCAGGCTTTGCCGTAGAATATCTTTCTGCGAAAATAAATGAGGATTTCGACCCTGTAAGAAAGACAGGTGATCACATCGGAGGAGAGATCATCTGCCTTTGTGAGAATATCACGAAAGGCGAAATAATCTCAGCAATAAAGCGCGGCGCAAAAGACATCCACGGCATAAAACGGCGCACAGGCGCCTTAATGGGAAAATGTCAGGGGTCAAGATGCAGTATTAAGATAAAGAAGATACTGGAGGAATATAATGAAACATTATGACGTCCTCGTCATCGGCGGCGGGATCGCAGGGATCTCAGCGGCAAAAGCCCTCGACGGACTGAAGGTGCTGCTCGTGGAGAAAAGTGACCGCCTCGGCGGAATTCTGAATCAATGTCTGCATCGCGGATTCGGCAAAGACATGACCGGCCCGGAATACATTTCGGGAATACTTTCCGATTTTCCGGAAAATATAAATGTAGCACTGAAAACTGCCGTAACCGACATCACTCCCCAAAAGACAGCGACTCTCCGTCATGAAAATTCCACAGAAGAAATATCATTTTCAGAACTCATCCTTGCGACAGGATGCATGGAACGCCCGACGGGGCATATGCTTATTGCAGGAAGCAGACCCGAAGGGGTATATACCGCAGGTCAGGTGCAGGAGATGATCAATATCCACGGAATCATTCCCCCGTCCCCTGCTGTCATCCTCGGAAGCGGAGATATCGGACTTATCGTCGCAAAACATCTTTTTGAAAACAACGTTGAAGTCACGATCGTCGAGATAAAAGATCAGCTCGGCGGCCTTGCGAGAAACAGAATGTGGCTTGAAGGGTATGATGTAAAGATAATGATTAATACTACCGTAAAAAAGATCCTCGGTGAAGAAAGTATAAATGGCGTCGTCCTTACTGACGGCACACACATCCCTGCAAAAACACTCATTGCCGCAACGGGGCTCATTCCCGACAGAGAGATCCTTAAATATAAAAACTACCCTTTTGAAATCCACATCTGCGGAAACTGCAAAGAAGTCTTTCCCATGGTCGAAGGCGTGGCAAGAGACGCCGAAAGAGCCGCAAATGCAGCTATTGAAAATATAAGGAGAAACAATGATAGATAAACACGGCAGAAAAATAAATTATATGCGCATATCCCTCACAGAGCGCTGCAACCTGCGCTGTCGTTATTGTATGCCGGAAGACGGCATTGTAAAGAAATCCCATGACGATATGCTAACGGAAGATGAAGTGATAAACGCAGTAAAAGCCGCATCGTCGCTCGGGATAACAAAGATAAGATATACCGGTGGCGAACCGCTTATCAAGAAAAATATCGTCAATATCTGCGAACGCACATCAGAAATCGACGGCATTGAAGAGATCTGCATCACAACAAACGGAATAATGCTTCCGACTCTCGCAAAGCCATTAAGGGAAGCGGGAGTAAGCAGGCTGAACCTCAGCCTTGACAGCCTGAACGAAGAAAAATATTCTTACATCACAAGAACAGGCAAGCTCTCAGGTTTTATGGACGGATTTCACGCAGCTCTTGATGCAGGGTTTGAGAAGATTAAGATAAATGCGGTCCTCATCGGCGGATTTAATGATGATGAGATAGAATCTCTCGCAGAACTTACGATGAAATATCCCGTAGATATGCGGTTTATTGAAATGATGCCTATGTACGACAGCGGAGACTTTGACGAAAACGCGTTTATTTCCTACAAAAAAGTCCTTGAAGTTCTCCCTCAGCTCTCTCCCGTCGAAAAAGACGGAGGAGTTGCAAAGCTTTACAGGCTTCCCGGCGCTCTCGGAAACATTGGTCTTATCAGCCCCATAAGCGCACACTTCTGCTTTGACTGCAACCGCATCCGTCTCACCGCAGACGGAAAAGTCAAACCGTGCCTGCATTCCGATGATGAATATTCCCTCAAAGGGCTCGACCTTGACGGAATGACGGAAGTATTAAAGGAAGCTATCTGGCACAAGCCTTCATGGCACGGAGAACTCGATGCGAAACACAGAAGCAAAGCCGGCAGGAACATGAATCAGATCGGAGGATAATATGACGGACTTTACACACTTCAACGACAAAGGCTACGCAAAAATGGTTGACGTCGGAGAGAAGAATATAACAAAGAGAACAGCAACTGCAGGCGCAAGGGTGAAAGTAAACGAGAACACCTTCGCCCTCATCAAAAGCGGCGGAATGAAAAAAGGCGATGTGCTGACAGTAGCGCAGATCGCGGGAGTAATGGGCGCGAAGAAAACCCCTGAGATCATCCCCATGTGTCACCCTATCCTTATGGACGGCATCGATCTTGACATCACTCTTTCGGAAGAAACCCTCACAGTTGAGATCAGAGCGACTGTAAGCTGTGACGGAAGGACGGGAGTTGAAATGGAAGCCCTCAGCGCTGCGACGATCGCTTCGCTCACGGTTTATGATATGTGCAAGGCAGTGCAGAAAGATATTGAAATTACCGACATCCGCCTTATCTCAAAAACAGGCGGAGTTCACGGAGATTTTTTCAGGGAGGAATAAATGACTTATACAGCAGCAGTAATAACCATCAGCGACAAAGGTTCTCAGGGTCTCAGAGAAGACACAAGCGGACCGAACCTTGTAAGGATATTAAAAGAAAAAGGATATGAAGTGACTTATACTTCCATTATTCCCGACGATTTCGTAAAGATCAAGGAAGAACTTATAAAGTGTGCGGACGAACTGAAAGTATCCCTCGTTCTCACAACAGGCGGCACAGGCTTCTCTCCGAGAGACATTACTCCGGAAGCAACTATGGCTGTGGTTGAACGACCGACGCCGGGAATCCCCGAAGCCATGCGTGCAGAATCAATGAAGATAACTCCGAAAGGCTGCCTCTCACGCTCACAGGCAGGCATCAGAGGCCGCACCCTCATCATCAACCTTCCGGGCAGCAAGAAAGCTTCAGAAGAAAATATCCTCGCAGTCATCGACCCTGTCGGACACGGACTTGATATGCTCAATTCCGAAGGCAGCGCCGACTGCGCGAAATAATCACTCCACCCGCACGGCTTACGCCGTGCTTTTGTTGTATGAATCCGTTATTGTTCCGGATTATATGGCAGATATTCGATGAATTTCTTCACTGCAAGTGATGCTGTTTTTCTGTCACGAAGTACAAATCCGATATCTCTGTACGCAGGGACGTCAAGAGGCTTCGCAAGTATCCTGTACGATATCCGTTGCAGAATCAGTTCCGGCAATATTGCAATCCCCAGTCCGCTCTCCACCATAGACATGACTGCATAATCGTCCCATGTGGTAAACTTCACATTCGGGGTCAGGTTGTTACGTTCAAATATCTCGGATATTTCAGCCTTCGCACCTTTTTCAAGGAGCATAAACGGTTCGTCGCAAAGAGCGGTTACAGGAAAATACTCAAGATCCTTCAGCGGGTGATCCTGAGGAATAACGACCATGAGTCTGTCACGTTCAAGAAACAATGTTTCAAAATCCGGATGAGCCGGCAGTCTCAGAAAACCGCAGTCGACTCTGCCTGTATGAATCCATGCTTCGATCTCCGTATAATCCCCGAGCAGTAATTCATAATCAATATCCGGATAATCTTTCTGAAATTCTTTAATAATATTCGGCAGACGGTGAGTAGCAACGCTCGAGAAAGTTCCTATGCGTATCAGTCCGGACTGCAGACCGTTCAGTTCATCGACCTTTATTTTCAGCTTGTCAAAATCATTGCACAATTCCCGCACACAAGGCATGAGCTTCATTCCGTCGCTTGTCAGTTTCACACCGCTTTTGTTTCTTTCAAGCACTGCCACACCCCATTCTCTTTCAAGATCGGCTATCATCCTGCTGACGCCTGACTGAGTGTAGTTCAGGATTTCCGCCGCTTTCGTAAAACTTCCGTATTCCACAGTCTTTAAAAGGGCAATGTATTTTTGCATATTCATATCCATGGCATATCCATTCCGTTTTGCAATCATAAACATTACAAACATTCTCTTTAATCATACTTTGTCTTATGATACAATATTTTCATAAAAAAAACAAGGGGATAAATAAATGGATACAAAGGCATTTGTAAAATATCTGTCGTCATTATTATTGTTTGGTCTTAACGGAATAGTAGCAAGCCATATACCATTGGACAGTTACGAAATTGTGTTTTTGCGAACGCTGATCGGAAGCTCTCTGTTGATTGTTTTATTTTTACTTGGAAAAAATAAATTTCATATTAAAACACACAAAAAAGATACTATCTTTATTGTTCTGTCAGGCATGGCAATGGGGACAAGCTGGATGTTCCTGTACGAAGCATACCAGCAGATCGGAGTGAGCTTGTCGTCTCTGCTGTATTACTGCGGTCCCGTTATTGTAATGATACTTTCACCGATTATCTTTCGTGAAAAACTGACACTGCCCAAATTATTGGGTTTTGCAACGGTGCTTGTCGGAATTTTCCTCGTAAACGGAAATGCTGTTGAAAAAAGCAATCCATGGGGATTGTTCTGCGGTGCAATGTCGGCTGTGATGTACTTTTTCATGGTAACACTCAACAAGCAATCCAAAAACATCAGTGGCATGGAAAACTCCGTAATTCAGCTTGTTGTCAGCTTTCTGACTGTAGCTGTATTTGTGGGGATCAGGCAAGGATTTATCATCAATGTTCCTGCGACCGCATGGGGCTGGATCCTGATGCTCGGCATCCTGAACACCGGCCTCGGTTGCTATCTTTATTTTTCTCCACTTGCAAAACTCCCTGTGCAGACAGTAGCTGTATGTGGTTATCTCGAACCTTTGTCTGCTGTTGTCTTCGCATCTGTATTGCTCGGAGAAAAAATGACATCAATACAGATCATCGGTGCGGTATGCATTATCGGAGGAGCAATGATAGGCGAATTGCTAAAAACAAAGAATGCATAAATCCCGATTCATCCAACACATAAAAAGCCGTGCTTTTTATTGCAAATAAGAAAATGCTGTAGTAGTATTATTCATACAGATATTACAATAAACATACTTCAAAAGAGGCAATAATGTGAACAATAATAACGAAACCATATTATTTGATGACCGACGGGTGAGAACAGCTGGTGCTTTTGAGCGCCGTAAACGTGATTACAGAATTTGCCAGACAAGCTTATTTATATTAATTGTTATCTCCGCTGTCTGTGCTTTTTTGGATCCCTATGCAGCAATATTTTTGCTTCCATTTGCATTGTTTAGTTACCTCAGTGTTTTTTTAGAATGGCTGAAAGTAAAAAACAATCATTTAATTATCAGAAGTGACCGGATTGAAATCACCGACCGGTTCAATAAAACTACTACCTGCAAAATAAACTTAGAAGAGCTTATTTTGGAACTTCAGCAGCCGAATGCACGTGGACGAGGAATACTTATGAAGTTTTATGATTCAAAACACAATCTGATCTGTCAATACGAAGACATGCTGAATTTTGCAGCACCTTACGGGCAGGAAAAAACAGCCTGGGAAAGAAGCATTGAAGATTCCGGAATCAAGATCATTGACAATGGATATGTCATTAAGAATAAGAGCAGTTAAAATCCCAATTCATCCAACACATAAAAAGCCGTGCTTTGCACGGCTTTGTTTTACAATTCCTTTTCAATAACACATTCGTCCTTGATCCTGCCGACAAGATAATTAAGGCAGTCCACAACTCTCGGGCGGATGTCGCCGCCGATGAGGACATACATAATGTCATCCCCTACATCAAGAGTACCTTCGTTGAGCCATACTCTGATATAGTGGATCCCATCGAGCTTATATGCATCCTCAATAACTTTATTTACCTTTTCTTCGTCATAGGAAAAGTCCATTCCCTTGACGTCGGCAACATCTTCTCCGTATCTCGCCTTTGCCTTGGCTGTCTGACGGACTGTACCGTTATGAGTGAGATACATTCCCACTTTCGGTGCAGATTCGTGTTCTTTGGCTTCTCTGAGCCATGTGTCTATTGACGGGGGTGTTTTTTTCATATCAGCCTCCTGTAGATAAGAATTGAATGAAGAAACGATGATAAACAGCTTCGGTATCTTCATCATTCCCTTCAATATGCAGTTTTATTCTCTTCGCCGCCCATATCCCCATGCCTTTGGGTTTGAGTTCCGTAAGGCGGATAACAGCAGAGAGGTATCTGTATTCATTTTCATTCGTCTTTTCAACGTCTTCAAGGGAGTCGAAAAACCTGACTGCCCGATCAAGGGACACGCTCCACACTTCGTCTTTTATCATTGTTTCACCTCTTTTTGCCTTTATTAATATAATAACCCATATGCATATAAAAATAAAGAAAAAAGTCTTGAAATAAGCGATTTTTTGTGATATACTGCATGAGGTAAAAGAAGGCATCCCCAAAGCTGGGGTATAAAGTTTTGAAAAAAGGTGGACGAGCCCTTTTCGAAACAAGGATACATATCAACCGATGTACCCATATTGTTTTGAGAGGATCGTCATTTTTTATGTTCACAATTTTGTGAAAACTATGGCTGACGCCACAATATTTCAGGAGGAAAAAAGAAATGAAAAAATTACTTGCTCTTCTTCTTGCAGTTATGATGATCGTATCATTCGCTGCTTGCGGAAGCAAAGACGACGACAAACAGAACGAAGTTGTCGTAAACACAACAATTCTCAAAGAAGCTGATGACAAGATGCTCAACACATACTCAGTCATCGCTGTAAACCCGGAAGCACCGTTTGAAGATGCTGACAAAAATCCGGTAACAGACGTTATCATCAACACTGCAGGCGCAGAAGCTCTCTATCAGTGGCTCGTATCTAAAGAAGCTCTCGATATGGCTGGCAAATACGGCGTTGAAGAATACGGATCAAACCTCTTCTATGTAAAAGAAGATGCTCCCGTTTATGAAGGCGAAATCGCTCAGGCAACAGAAGAAACAAAAGCTATCCGTCTTTCAACAACAACATCAGTTAAAGACTCAGGTCTTCTCGGAAAATTACTTCCGGAATTCGAAAACAAATACGGATACAAAGTAGAAGTTTACTCAGCAGGCACAGGCAAATCAATTGCAAACGCTAAGATGGGTAACGCTGACATCATCCTCGTTCACTCAAAGAGCCAGGAAGAAGCTTTCATCAACGCAGGTTTTGCAAAAGTTGTTAACGGCTTCACAGCTGAAAGAACATCCTTCATCTACAACTACTACGTTCTCTGCGGTCCGTCTGAAGACCCGGCAGGCGTTAAGAATGCTGCAACAGTAACAGATGCTTTCAAACTCATCGCTGACGGAAAACACAAATTCATCTCTCGTGGTGACGCATCAGGCACACACACAAAAGAAATCTCACTCTGGCCGGCTGAACTCGGAATCACAGCAGATGCAGCAAGCTTTGCTAACTACACAGAATGGTACACATCTGCTAACACAGGCATGGGCGCTTGCCTCGTAATGGCTGAAGAATCAGATGCTTACATCCTCACAGACAAAGCTACATTCCTTACATTCGTTTCCAACGACGGAGTTATGAACTAATTATTGCTTTTACAACCAATTTAATATACAATAATCCCGTGGGCTATCCCACGGGATTTTACTACACAAAGTTACTCACGAAAGAGGCTTATTATGAAAACCTCAATACTCAAAGCCATTGAACTCATATTGTCAATGGATGCGGAACTCATAGACATTTTGTCCGTAACGGCAAAAATGTCCATACAAAGTTCTCTCATCGCCCTTTTGATAGGTCTTCCCATCGGAATAATCCTCGGCGGATATGAATTCCCCGGAAAGAATATACTCCTTATCCTCAACCGCACCTTAATGGGCACACCGCCTGTCGTATGCGGGCTGATATTTTATATGCTTTTTTCAGGCGTCGGACCGTTTCGCCACTTAAAGCTGTTATTCACCGTTGAGATAATGGTCCTCGCGCAGGTATTTCTCATCACTCCGATAATTATCGGCAACGTGGAAAGCTTTATTTCCACCATCGCGCCGAATGTAAAAGAAACGGCAAAAGGCCTTGGATTCTCTCACATAAAGACGCTGTTTCTTATTATAAACGAATCTGTCTATCAGATATTCTCCGCATACCTCCTCGCCTTCTCCCGTTCAATCGCGGAAGTCGGCGCCGTATCTATGGTCGGAGGTGCAATATCATGGAAGACGAATGTAATGACCACGGCAATCATGCAATACACTAACCGCGGAAACTTCACACTCGGCGTTGCGCTGGGAATGATCCTGCTTAGTGTATCGCTTATAGTCAATATAATCATTTCGATAATGCAGAGGAGGCTTTCAAAATGATAAAAATACCTCCCCTGAAAAAAACTTACTCCTCCCGCACAGTCCTCGACTTCCCCGGAACGGACCTTGAAAAAGGCAGGATATATGCCGTTATCGGCTCCAACGGAAGCGGTAAATCCACTTTTGCGAAGATCCTCTCCGGAATGATAAAGGATGATGACAAACAAAAACTCTTTAAGGATATCGCTGTGGGATATATGCCGCAAAGGAATTATTCCTTCCGTATGAGCGTCGTCAGAAACATCCTTCTCGGCGGAAAAGACCCTTCCCTTGCAAATGAACTTATGGAAAGGCTGAAAATATCTCATCTGAAAGATAAAAGGGCAAAATCTCTCTCCGGCGGAGAAACGGCAAGAATGGCGCTGGCAAGGCTTATGATGGGAAAATATGATATCGTAATCCTCGATGAACCCACTTCCGCTATGGATATGGAAAGCTCCCTTCTTACAGAAGAACTCATAAAGGAATACGTAAAAAATACAAACTGCGCCCTTATCCTCATTACCCACAGCCTTCAACAGGCGAAGCGGATCGCAGACGATGTGCTGTTTTTCCACAAAGGCAGTCTTCTTGAATACGGGAGCGCCGAAAAAGTGCTTTACGAACCTGAAAACGCAGAAACGAAGAAATTTCTTGAATTCTATGGATCATAGGAGAAAATATGCTCAGAAAGCTATATATAGAACCGACAAATAAATGTAATCTCAACTGTAAGATGTGCTTCAGAAACACATGGTTTGACGAAGCAATCTGCGAAATGACCCTTGAGGAATATAAATATGTCCTTGAGAGTATGCCCCACACCGTTGAAAAGATCTTCTTCGGCGGAATGGGAGAACCGATGGTTCATAAGGATATTTTCGAGATGATATCCCTCGCTTCCCATAAATGCGAGGAAGTCGAGCTTATAACAAACGGAACCCTTCTGAATGAACAGACGATAACGTCCCTCATTGATTCGGGACTGACGAAACTCTGGATCTCCATAGACGATCTTGATACGGAAAATCCGACCCTATATTCAGGGCACGACAACTCATCGTCGGTCTTAAACGGAATAAGGCTGTTCAACCGTATCCGACAGATAAAAATGACGGGAGTCGGGCTCGGAATAACGTTCGTTGCCACTCGCTCAAACGTTCATCAGCTCGCAAAGCTCCCGTTTTTCACAGCTCAATACCTCATCGACGAAGTCAATATCTCCAACATCTCCCCGACAGATGAAGATTCCAAAGACGAAATGCTTTACAGGAATATGGTGAATATGTTCACAGGCCCCGCAAAAGGCAACGTTCTTCCGAAAGTCAACATTCCCTATTTTGACATGAGCATCCCGGAAGCCGCAGACGGAATAAGGGAACTGATGATAAAGCAGAATTTCGAGATGTTTTTCAATGATCAGAGAGTGATGCGCAGAACTTCTTACTGCAAATTCGTCAGCGAGGGAATGTGCTTTGTCCGCAGCGACGGAAACGTTTCGCCGTGCATGGCGCTGTTGCATAACGGATATACGTACTTAAACGACGTAAAGCGCACCATTCACTACGCCACCTTCGGTAATGCCAAAGAAACTCCCCTCTCCGACATCTGGAACTCCGAAGAATACCGCGCTTTCCGAAAGAAAGTCATAGATTTTGATTTCTCACCGTGTATTTACTGCGGTCATTGCGATCTTTTTGAAGAAAACAACGAAGACTGCATCGGTAACACCCACCCCACCTGCGGCGGATGCCTCTGGGCGGAGGGAGTTCTGAGTTGTCCTTAATAAAAAACACAGGCTACATTTCGTAGCCTGTATTTTATTTGTTCCGGTCTGTTTTATTTCGTCAAAACCGATGATTTGTTGTTTGCATAACGCAGGATCTGTGTTGCATCAAGCGCGTTTACTTTGCCGTTTCCGTCAACATCCGCCGCCTTGAACATAGCTGAGCCTTCTTCTCCCGTCAGTGAAGATGACTTGTTGTTTGCGAATCTGAGGATCTGTGTTGCGTCAAGTGCGTTTACTTTGCCGTCACCGTTAGCATCCCCAAGCTCATATTTTTCATCAGCTACTACTAAGTCAATCTCAGCCTTCGCATCAGAGATTATCTTCGCAACTTCTTCGACAGTCGCAGCCTTTTCAATATCTGCCTCAGCGTCTGCAATGATCTTTGCGATCTCTTCTTTCAGAACATCTTCGTAATCCTCAGGATCCACATAATTTCCAAGTTCTTCAGCAGCATCTTCTTTAGCTTTTGCAAGTTCTTCGGCTTTCAACTGTTCATCTGTCTTCAGCGCATCAAGCTTCGATTTTGCTTCCGTTACGATAAGAATAATCTCTTCAGGAGTCTTAGCTTCCATAAGTTTATTCTGAGCATCAATAACGATCTGTGCGATCCGGGATTTTTCCGCATCGCGGTAATCTTCAACCGCTACATAATCCGTTATTGCATCCATAGCAGATTCAATAATATCCATTTCGTCTTTTGTTGGAACCGTATCAAGCTTCGCTTTCATTTCTGTCACGATCGCCGCTACTTCTTCCTGAGACTTCGCACCTGCTATTGCTGCATCTGCGGCCCGAACGATCTGAGAAATCTGTTCTTTCTGCTCTTCGCGATATTCTTCCGTGTCGAGATATCCGCCTACTGTTTCCACAGCCGCTTCTTTGATTTCCTCAAGAACTTTTGCCTCTTCTTCCACAGTAAGTTCAGCATCTGTCTTGACTGCATCAAGCTTGGATTTTGCTTCTTCTGCAATCTTGGCTGCTTCATCTTTGGTCGTTGCCGCATCAAGTTTATCCTGAGCATCTTTTACGATCTGAGAAATTTCGGCCTGCTGTTCTTCTCTGTAATTGTCATATCCCAGAGTTTCGGCAAAATCAGCCACTTCTTCTTTTGCATTGGTTATGGCCTTCTGAATTTCTTCGATCTCCTTGATAAGCTCTTCGCATTTTTCCTTGATTTCCTGAAGTTCTTTCTTCGTTTCTTCACTTACACCTGTAAGATCTACATTTTCGATAGATTCGATAATGGCTTTGATGTTTTCTTCATTTGCAACTGTTACGTTTTCCTTTGTAATACTTTCGATAAGCCCGCTGTCGGGAAGGATCATGAAGTATGCAGAAACACTTCCTACAGCGGAAGAATTTTCCGCCGGTGTTACGACAACCTTATATGATCCGACATTTACAAATCCGCCTTCGTATGATACGTTGTAAAGCTCTTCATCAAGGGTAAGTCCGCCGAATAATACTGACAAGGCAGGTTTATGTTCGTTTCCGTCGCAGATAGCATCTTCGCTTGCAAGTTTGATTTTTGCATGAGAAAAATCGAAAGTCTTTGTAATGAGGTTTCCTTTGATATCCTCAGGATTTGTACCCATATCCGCAGGAAGAGAGGTCTGAGTATCGTAAAGTGCATATCCGTCATTGATCATTCCGGCGATGACTGAATCAGCTCCCTGATATCCTTCCGGGAATTTTACATTTTCTCCTACATTGATTTTTGCAGAGCCGTTTTCTTCTACTGCGCCGTAAACAGTGCAGCCTGAAAGATTTACAGTTGTTCCTGCCTGTTCATCGGAGAATACATAAAATGCGCTATCGCCGCTGATGGTTCCGCCGTTTATATTCAGTGTTCCACCGTCTACCATTACGGCAATTTTATTTCCGCTTCCATCACCGGAGATTTCCGTTACGTCAGTATCTTTTAATGTAACCGTTCCGCTGCCGATATACACAGCTTCGTATGTTCCTTCAAGTGTGCAGTCTGTAAATTCAGCGTTGCCGTAAGAACACAAAGCTTCCGATGCGGAATTGATCACAACATTTTTCGCCTTGAATATGCCGCCGTTTTCAACAGACACAGCTTTCCGCCATCGGCATACTCTATCGTTATGCCGTTGAGTTCTGCCGTCGCTCCTTCCGTTACTTCCACAGCAACCGGCTCAGCATCTTCGTCGTCAGGCACTATAACGGTTCCGCTTCCGTTTATTACGAGAGAACATTCCGGCATTACAGCGAATACTGAAACACTGCCGCCGGTAATCTTATGTCCGTTGAGGTTAAGAACGATATCACTGATTCCGCCGTATCTTCCGTCAACCCACAGTCCGATTCCGTCGAGAACAATATCGGAAATAAGTGTAACTTCTGCTTTTCCTGTACGGTCGCTTATAAAAACATCGCTGTTCAGGTCAGAAACAAGCTGTTCTTCCCCGCCGTTGAAGGATACTTTTGCAACATAAACCTGAAGGTTACATCCGCCGCATATTCCCGTTTCCTGATTTATCCTTTCATCCGGATGCAGGCATGTTGCCTTGACTGTAATATTTCCTTCGAGAAGAGTTTCCGTGTCGTCAAGGTCAATCATCTTTTCTCCCTGCCAGAAGCTTGATCCGTATGTAAGGAAACTGCCAAGCGTAGTGTGTCTTGCGCAGATGCCCTGCGGGAATGACGGGCCGTTTCCATCTTCGTCAAGACTGATAGTGATCTTATGACTTAACGGAGCTGATGCTGTCAGTGAGAATGGTGCACTGATAGCGCAATTATCAATTTTAAATGTTCCGCCATTGATATTAACAACAGTGTCGCTGAGTCCCACACTGAGTCCGACATTATCAGCCCCCGGTGAGCCGTAAAACTCGCCGCCGTTGATCGTAAGATGTCCGCTTTCCGCACGGATCGTCGTATCTACGCCGGTAAATGTTCCGCCGGTGATGACAGTTTCACCATAGCTTTCTACTGCATGATATCCGAATCCTGTAATTTTTCCACCATTGATTGCAACATCCGCCTGCGATCCGATGCCGGTGCCGGTAAAGCCGGTAATATTTCCGCCGTTTACGGTAAGAGTTCCGTAACGGATGTTTATTCCGTATCCGCCGCTTACTTCTGTAGTCGATGTGATCTTGCCTGAACCGTCACCTGAATCTTCAATGATCACATCTCCACCTTCGATAAGGATGCCATAATCTCCGCCTTTGATCTCATGTCCGTTAAGATCTATTGTCAGAATTTTGCCCGAACCGGAAATATAGAAATGATCTCTTCCTTCTGTCTTTTCCGAATAATCAGCATCTTTATAAAGCGTGATCTTCGATTCCTCAGCCTCTGAAGCTATCACTGCGGCTGAATCCAGGTCCGCATAATACGTCGTCGCTCCATCGGCAGTAACGCTTGCCGCGAACTGCGTCTGACAATCTCCGCAGATTCCCGTATCATAGCTGATTTTTTCTGCCGGATGTGTGCAGCTCGTCCTGACAATTATCTTGCCTTCGATTGTCATCGCATCATCGGACGGAGCAAGCATTGTTTCAAACTTGCCGTCGCCGTCTTTGTCCGTCCAGAAAGAAGTTCCTTCTGCGAGGAGATCATTTGCCGTAACTTTAATTTCCGGATTATCATGGGGAATGATATTGACTTCATCCGTAAATACTGCTCCTGATGCGTCTGAACCTACGCAAAAGACACCTTTAACCGGCTCGTCTCCATATACACTTCCCGTAAATTCACCGCCCGTAACCGTTACTTCTCCAAGTTGGATATATAACGCTACACCTTTGGAAGAGAATTTTCCTCCTGTGATCGTTGTCGTATCAGCCATACTGTTTACAGCCGTATATTCGGAAGAAATGTCTCCGCCCGTAATCGTAAGAGTTCCACCGAACGCATCAACACCCCTCTCCAATCCGGATATCTTTCCACCGTTTATCGTTGTAGAAACCCTGTCGCCACCGTTTACACCAATCGAACTTCCGATGATCGTTCCGCCGTTGATCGTCAGGTTACACGTATTCACAATGTTTATACCTGCATATGCCCCGCCCGGGTTCTCCGGAAGATCTCCGTTCATGATCACACCTTTTTCATCTGACTCATCGGAATCTTCAAGAATAAGTACGCAACTGTCAAGAGCAATTCCGAATTGTTCGCCTTTCAGCGTCTTTCCGTTAAGATCAAGTGTCAGAACAGTGTCTGTGCCTGCGGGTTTTTTATCTTTGATATATAAATATTTTCTCCCTTCTGTCTTCGTCGAATAATCAACGTCCGCCAGGAGAGTGATCTTTGCCGCCTCAGCCGTCAAGGCTGCAGCAACAGCTGAATCGAGGTCATCATAATATGACGTCGCCCCATCGGCAGTAACGCTTGCAACAAACTGCTTTCCGCAATAATCGCATTTACCGTTGTCGTCAACGATGTGAGCTATAACTTCCACACCGCAAACAACGCCTTCTTCATGTTCAACATCGCAGATGTGGTCATTTCCGATTGAATCAATATGGACAATTGTTTCTGAATCGACATATTTTCCGACAAAGCATGTTCCTGCATCATATTCTTTGCCGTTATATTTCAGTTTGCTGTTTGATATGAACGCTGAATGTCTATTTATATCAGCTTCAAATTCATTACTTTCTTCATTCAGAACTGCAGTAGCATACTTGCCTGACAGCGCTGTGAGTGAATAATCTTTACCGTTATGTGAAAACTCAACAGTTCCCGGTCCATCGCCTGCACCTATATGAACTTTTCCGATTGTAACACTAGCGTATGTTACATCTTTTACCGTTGCCGTAATTTTTCCTTCGACACCGGCATCAAGAGTTATCTTTCCGTCCACAGTTACGTTTGCGTCTGCATCAAAACTGACATCACCGTATCTGCCACCAAGATAGAAATATCCCTCTCCGCCTGTAAAATTAATGTCTTCAACAGTGGCTGTTGTCGCGGGGATCAATATCTCACTGTCAGCACTTACTGCTTTTTGTTCGAAAGTCACCGATGCGTTTTCTGTTCCCAAAACAGCACGGTATCCCCCATGGAATGAAATACCTTCCGTATTTGCTGTAAATTTACTCAGACACTGCGAGCTAGATGTACTCATATCCACGACGATGCTCTGCCCTTTTTTCAGCTCTATGATGCCATCAAAATACGTTCCACTAATGATCAGGGATTCTCCGAACACATTGAATTTTTCGGATGATTCCTCTTCTATCATAAAATGACACCGCATATTTTCCCCGTCATAAACAGTTACGGCATAATCTTCACCCTTATATCTTACTGTGCATGAGCTATTAACTACCAAGCACTCTCCGCCTACGATCTCAACAAGCCCGTCTTCAATAAGGCGAACAGATACCTCACCGGAATTGAAACTGGAATAGTACCTTGCCGGATTATCACCGTACTGTACTGATACGCCTATAGTAGTGAACAGAGTGTATATACCGTCTTCGTATTTAAGCTCGATAACTACACCCTTGTCATTCGGCTCTGTTGTGAGATCATTGTCGACCCGATAATATGGCACATTGGGTTCAATTTCTGTTCCAAACCCAATGACTTTCGGAGCAACGTCTTCCGTCGCCGCCACTCCTGCCGGCAAAGTTCCGAGTACCATCAAAACAACAAGAATAATACTCAGAGCCTTTTTTAATTTGTTCATAATTAATTACCTCCTTATTTAAAATGTATATTCATTGACTTCCTTTTGTAGTATTTTAATAAAAAATCAAAAAAATAGCAATATTTTCTTACACGAACTACAAAAAAAATGTATTTAAATATTAAATTGACGAGCTAAATTCATTATATAAAGTCAATATACGTAAATTCACAAAAAAAAACAGGCTTCAGAATATCTGATGCCTGTCTGAAATATATTCTTTTTTTAAGCTTTGACTTCATCCTTTTTCATATATTCCTTTGCAAGTGAATACTTGATTGAATATTCCTTAAAGAATACTTCGAATGATTCATCCATTTTATACTGCATGCTGTTGATATATTCGTGGATATCGAATGAATCGGAGTCTATCG
Organism: Eubacteriaceae bacterium; assembly: GCA_017531485.1. GTDB lineage: Bacteria > Bacillota > Clostridia > Eubacteriales > Anaerofustaceae > SVCP01. The sequence goes on from JAFXKY010000001.1 coordinate 65,256, forward strand.
CGATCATGGCAACTGCAATATTTGAACAATGGTCTGCGATACGTTCATAGTTTGTGAGAATATCGTTGAATACGAAGCCTGATGCGAAAGTGCACTGTCCGGCCTGAAGTCTTTCAACGTGACGCAGCTTCATTTCTGAGCAGAGGTGGTCGATATGTTCTTCAAGCGGTTCAACGCGTCTTGCAAGAGCCGAATCTTCTCTCAGGAAGACGTCCATTGTAAGACTTACGATATCTACCGTTGCAGCTTCAAGAACTCTGAGTTCATTCTGTGCATACTCTGAAAATACCGTTCCCTTTTCGGAAAGTTCTTTGCCTGCTTCGGCAAGGTTCATCGCATGGTCGGACATTCTTTCGAAGTCTGTGATCATTCTGAGGAATTTGCTTACTGCCGCATTCTGTTCACCGTCAAGTTCATTTGCCGTGAGTTTAAGGAGATATGTTCCGATCCTGTCTTCATATGCGTCGACAATATCTTCAACCGATGTGATCGTTTCATGTCTTTTCGCGTCATACGTATGAAGCATTCCGATCGCGTCAAGGACGTTTTCTTTAGCCTTTGTCGCCATATCGATAATAGCGTTTTTACTCTGTTCGATAGCAAGCGACGGATGAGCGACGAATCTTTCTTCAAGCGGAAGAGTCTTGATAATGTCTTTTTCTGCCTTTGAAGCGTCTTTGATGAGCTTTTCAGCGAGTGTCGCAATAATTGATGTCAACGGGAGCTGAGCAAGAACGATGACGAAGCGGTATACTGTGTTGACGATTGAAACTGTTACCATATCAAGAACAACGTCCATGAATCCGAAATGAACAAACGCGTTGATCGCATAGAACGTTACTCCGAAAAGTACCGCACCGATGACGTTCGTAAGGAGATATGCAAATGCGGTTCTCTTACCGCTTGTCGTAGCACCTACTGCTGAAAGGAGAACAGGAACTGCAGCACCGATCGCAATACCGATAGTAAGCGGAAGAACGATCTCGAATGTCATTGCGCCTGTAATGCTCAGCGCCTGAAGGATACCTACTGCTGCAGATGCACTCTGAAGAACACAAGTGAAGAGAGTTCCTACGAGGATACCGATAAGGGGATTGGAGAATTTTGTAAGCATGCTGATGAATGCTTCACTTTCTCTTAAATGGGAAACGCTTCCGCTCATTGCTGACATACCGAACATGAGAACGGCAAATCCCATGAAGATCTCGCCCACATTGTTCTTTGTTCTGCCTTTGGCGAACATTTTGAGATAAATACCGACAAGTGCTGAAATGCATGTGAGGGATGATGTTGAGAAGAGTGAAAGCCATCCTGTACCTTCAAGCTGAGAAAGACAGATGACCCATCCTGTGATGCTTGTTCCGAAAATAGCACCAAGAACAACAGGGATACCCTGTTTGAATTTCATGATTCCGGAGTTTACAAATCCGACGACCATTACTGATGTTGCTGATGATGACTGAATGACGGCCGTGATTGCCGCACCGAAGATACCACCCTTGAGAGGGCTTCCCGTAAGCCTGTAAAGGATCATTTCAAGCTTGTTTCCGGCTACTTTCTTGAGCCCGTCGCCCATGAGGGACATACCGAACAAAAACAGCGATATTCCCGTAAGAAGCTGAGTTACTACACTGATGCTCACGATGTTTTACTCCTTTATTGTTGTTTTATTATTGCCTTATACGATTTTACATCTACCGTTAATCATAGCACAAAAAAGTGCAATTCTCAACATCATTTTACATAAATTTCACATCGAATTTACGTTGATTACATAATCATATTTCCCGTCATTACCTGACAAATAAAAAACTCCGCACACAAAATGCGGAGTGTAATTAATCAATAAATATTAACTTACATCATTTCTTTAACAGTTTTTATGATGATATCTGTCTTTTCCTTGTCAAGCTCAGTCTTCACGAGTTCTTTGTCTTCAAGGAGCACCGGTCTTTGCATATCAAATCCCTTCACTCCACCGAAGAAGTCCAGACCATATCCGCTGACGTCTTCTGAGATATCTCCCGTAAGGAGCTTACAAAGGACGCATGAGATGAGAAAATCTCCGTACGGACCTGCATGTTCGCCATCAGCGAAATAAAGTTCGATCTCGGGGTGCTCTTTGTTTACTCTTTCCCAAACTTTACCGATAGGTGCGAGAAGGGCGTTGTTTTCAGCGGCGAGTTTTTCGCATGTATCGATCATCTTCTGCTGATTTTCGGGGAAACGCTTTTCTGCCCATGTCATGAATACTACCGGTTTCACTCCCTGACGGTGGCAAAGACCGATGATGTCTGAACCGTAATCGAGGGTTTCTTCAATTTCCGGATACGGATGTGCTGACTGCTGAAGGACAGCATAATCATAACCACCGTACATAAGGTTGAATCTCATGGCAGTGTATTCCTTTCTGTGCCATCTGTATCCTCTGCCGCCGTATGCAAGCATTGTGATCTCAGGCTTTTCACCTGTCGTCATTTCAACGAATCTCGCGAACAATTCGGGCATGTCATTGAAAAATGTGTGGCTGTTGCCCAAAAATAAAACTTTCATGTATCATTCTCCTTTTCGAACAAATTACTTCCTTTATTATATCTCACATTTTCCCGATAAACAAGAAATTTCCCCCATAAAGTAAAAACAGGGCGGATGCCCTGCATTACCGGTTACCTGATGGAGTTGTATGCTTCTGTCGTCCACATGATTATCTGCATCTGCGCCATATGCAGCGGATGTCCATCTTCGGGATCTTCAATAAACTCTTTGGTCGTAAATGTGTCATCAACAACGAACGTCGCCTCAAGCGAACAATCATACTCCTTATTTCCCACATCGCTTCTTGATTTGAGAGGCATCACCTTTCCGTCCTTGAAAGCCATAGTATTTATTTCGATTCCGGGAATATCGAGAGTGCCGTCGGCATACGGAGTGCTTCCGATCTCTGTCACAAGATATTCACCCCATCCCTGATAAAGTGCTCTTCCGTGTGAAAAATACATCTTTATATCTCGGCTCAGCTCATCCTTGTCTTTCAGGATCTCGTGAGTAACTTCGGGCATAACGAAATTTACTATCATGATATGAACATTATCCGTATCTCCCTTCATTCCCCCGAAAGAAACCGCTGAAACAGGAAGCCCTGCGACAGTTTCATAATCCTGTGGGAAATATGTTATTTCACCGTCTTCGATGACAAGGTCATACCCTTTTCCTTCAAGAACCTTCTTTGCCTCATCAAAGCTCATTCCAAGAGATACGTCATCAAATGACAACATCCCTTCCTTTACGGATATCACATCTCCCGCCAGAGATGCAGCTTCGGTCTTTTCGGAACAAGCTGCAAGGGAGAAGATAACAAGCACGGACATTAACGCGCAAAGTATATTTTTGATCTTTTTCATAATCTGAACTCCTTTGACAAATAATATCGAAAAAGCTTTTTCTGATTACATTATACGTATATCTGTCATGCGATTCTATCAGATTTCTGTGAATTTGAAAAAAGTTTTGTGAAGTTTTCTTCATAATTGTGTCATTTATGGATTTTTCTCCATATTTCATTTCCGATTCCCGTTCAACAATGTTTGCCGTACCACTTTTTTCGGCTTAAAACAGGCATTTTTGACAGGATCAGGATTTTGAATGGAGATTCTCTGCGATACGACCTGCTGATTTGACAATAAGGAGCTAAAAATAGTATTATTGCATCACAAACACATTAAGGGGAATATCATGATATACGTACTGGAAGATGACGAAGATCTCTGCAATCTCATAGCCCATTCGATCCGCACCGTCGGACATGAAGCGAAAGCCTTTTACCGTCCGTCGGATATGTACAATGCAATAAAAAAGAAAAAACCGGAGCTTATCATTCTCGATCTGATGCTTCCGGAGGAAAACGGAATAACTGTTCTGAAAAAACTTCGCAAAGATATGTCCACGGAAGACATCGCAATAATTATCCTGACAGCAAGAGAAGAGGAATACCAGATGGTCCACGCCCTTGAGTCCGGCGCAGATGATTACATTACAAAGCCCTTCCGCGCAACTGTCCTCACCGCAAGAATAAACGCACTCCTCAGGCGCACAAGGCCTTCATCCGAAGGTAATGTACTTAAATTCAAGGATCTCACGCTCAACCCGGCAGCGAGAAAAGTTTCAATGGCAGGTGAAAATGTATCCCTTACTACCCGCGAATTTGACCTTGTGTGTCTTCTGATGAGAAAGAAAGGTAAAGTTCTTTCCAGGAATTATATTCTCAGCGAGCTGTGGGGAGAAGATGCTTTCGTCGAAGAGAGGATCATTGATTCCCACATCCGCTCGATCCGCGCCAAACTCGGAAAATGCGGGCAGTATATACGTTCCGTCCGCGGCGTGGGATACGTCATGGGAGAGAGTGATGACTAAAAAAATATTTTTCTGGTTGTCAGTAATCTCCGTATTTGCCGTCATCATAACATTTATTACATTGTCAGACGTCATATATGTTGCCACAGGCAGACAGATCGACAACGAACTTAAAAATGAGGCTGTGATGATCGCTGCGGGAATGGATAACAAAGGAGTGGGGTACTTTGTTTATCTCGAAGATACTAAACTTGCGGATGTCAGAATAAGGTTATATCACGATTCTCATCTCGCTTACGACAGCGAACACCATGCCGACCCTGCTGAGCAAAACGTAAAGATGCGCGACATTGAAGAACTGCACGAAGCCACCGTATTCGGAGAAGGTTATGCAGTAAGGAAGACCTCTGACCCGTTCACGGTCCAGCGCTTTTATGCTATGCGCGTCACAAATTATTATTACATCCGCCTGTCCATATTCCATCCTTCCCTCCTCGGGATCATCCGCGATAATTTCACTACGATCATCATTATCCTTCTTTCAATCATCATTTCAGCCTTCATCATGGCCAGGATCGCTTCTGTAATTATCGTAAAGCCGATAAATGAGATGGATCCGAACGACATGAAGGTTCCCGATGGATATACGGAACTTGAAAAGATCGTAAACAAAGTCAATGAGCAGATCATGCTTCTGAAAAAGAACCGCGACGAATTCAATTCCATAACTGCAAACATGAACGAAGGGCTTCTGACGATAAATTCAAGCGGCACAGTTCTTACTGTAAACAACAGCGCCCGGCATATCCTGAACTTCCACGAGACTTTTGACGAAACAATTAACATATCTTTTACAGAGCTGTGTGACGAAAGCATCTTTTCCGACACAATACGCTCTTCACTTGCAGGGAAGCATTCGGAAAACAGAATAAAAATAGGTGACAACACTTACGATCTCATTTCAAACCCTATATTTGATATTGACGACAACGTCATCGGCACAGTCACTATCCTGATCAATATAACCGAAAAAGAAGAACTCGAACGATTCAGAAGAGAATTTCTCTCCAATGTTTCCCACGAACTGAAAACTCCCATAAGCAACATCCTCGGATATTCGGAACATCTCTTCAATTCTCAGGAAGATGCATCTTTAGTAAGAAAATTCTCTGAAATCATCGTAAGTGAATCCGAACGCCTTGCTAATACTCTTCGTGATATTACAAGACTTGCGAAATATGATGAAAACAAAATAAAATCTGAGAGATACACCGTCGACCTGAAAAAAATCGTGCGCCACGTCGCCATAAGGCTTGATCTCATGGCAGAGGAAAAGAACGTCACGATAAATATAGACGGGTGCGAAACAGCATTAATAAACGGAGTCTATTCCATGTTGGATGAAATCGTTTTCAACATCATGGAAAATGCAGTGAAATATAATGTGTACGGCGGAACAGTAAACGCAATGACATATACAGAAAAAGATTACGTATATCTCATCGTCGAAGACACCGGAATCGGAATTCCTCCGAATGACCAACAAAGGGTATTCGAAAGATTCTTCCGCGTTGACCGCGCCCATTCAAAAACAATTCCCGGCACCGGACTCGGACTTTCCATAGCAAAACAGTCCATAGAGTTCCACGAAGGAAACATATCGCTTAAAAGTATCCCCGGAAAGGGCACGACTTTCACCGTTAGGCTGAAAAGCAACACATAATAAAACAAAGCCGCAGGCATACCCTGCGGCTTATTGATTACAATCCAAGTCCTTTATCCCACTCAGCAATCTCTTCAGCCGTCTTTTTGCCGTTTAAGATTCCGCCGTCGATAAATTCTGCACCCTTCGCGCTGACTTCAAGTTCTTTTACTGTGTTTCCCATCTTGCTTCCGCCTGATGTTGCAAAAACCACGATCTTCTTTCCGCCAAGATCATATTTTTCGAGGAATGTGTTTACGATAGTCGGCGCCACATACCACCAGATCGGGAATCCTACGTAAATCACATCATATTCCCCAAGACCTGCATCAATGTCTTTGATTGCGGGACGGAAAGATTTGTCGTTCATCTCAACTGAGCTTCTTGAATTCTTATCTCTCCAGTCGAGGTCTGCCTGAGTATATTTTTTTTCCGGCTGAATTTCATAGATATCGCATCCGAGTGCTTCTTTCATTGTTTCCGCAAGGGCTTTTGTCGTACCGCTTGCGCTGAAATATGTAACGATTTTTTTCATTGGTGTTCTCCTTTTTTTCTTAATTATAACACTTAAACTCAGCTTTAACGCAATACTTTATCTCAATTTTATAAAAAAGGGCAGCAAAGCCGCCCTCATTCTGTAAATTATTCTTTGATTACTTTTCCGTAATGTCCGAGAAGCACCGAAATGTCCTTTACATCAATGATGCCATCATTATTCACATCACTCAAAGTCTGCTTCATTCCATAATTCATAAGCACCATTGAAAAGTCGTCTGAATTTATTTTTCCGTCATCATTCAGATCACACTCTTCCGCGCTTATCTCAGGAGCCTTGCCTTTAACTTCGAGTTCAACGAATGCGATAGGTGGTGTATACAGACTTCCTGCCTGACCGTCCTTGTCCTGATATTTCACACATTCATATCTTATTTCCAGAGACGTGTCATCCACCGTAAGCGGCTGTTTTGAATACGAAACGTATTTTGTTACATCTCTCGTAAGCCCGTTTGAATATGTCGCAACAACCTTCATTCCCGCCGCCTCAAAAGCTTCGCCTTCATCATATGAGAGCTTGTCAGGGAGATTTTCAATCGTTATCTTATCGATCGTGCTGCCGATTGCCATGAGATATGCCGAGTCGTTTTTGAAATATATTGTTCCGTACTCATCGACAATAGGTGAACATATCGCATACTGTGCCTGATCTCCGTCGGGAGTAAAGATGACGTATGCTGTATCGTAAGAAGTTGTCTTTCCTCCTGAAGTAAAGCTTTCCGTCGTCATTTCAGACGGTCTTGTCTGGTTCGGCTTGTCGGAAATGACCCTGAGTTTTCCCGGAGTATAGTTATCAATGAAATATACGTATACACATCCGCTTTCTTCTTCATAAGCCGTAGTGAGGATGCCGCTTGTCTGCGGATATCCTTGGGTCGGAACGGTATATGCAACTTCCCAGTTCTTCAGATCGAGAACACAGATATTATGTCCTGAATACGGACCGAATTGACTTATTCCGGAAACTCCCACGTATGCCCTCTGATTATATACGCACGGAGTGCTCGTACTCATAGGTGGTGCCGTCGCGATATTCTGACCGTTGTCGAGTCTGATATATCTGAGAGAAGAGTCCATGATCTTTCCGTCTTTTTCGACTTTAAGTCCATAGAAATATCCGCCCTTTGATGAGAAATAGTACTCATCGGCATTCTCATCATAAACGATACCGCTTCTGATGTCGCCGGCATTCGGCATAGTGATCTCATCAATGACTTCCCCTGTTTTTGTGCTGAACGTCACCACTCTTCCTTTGCCCGTAGTGTATCCTGCAGCGCCGTCGTCTGTGCCGATAATGACAAAATCATCGTTTACAAACGCACCTGCCCAGTAAAATCCGCCTTTTGAAGTATATGTCCATGTGGGGATCTTTTCTTCTTTGTCTTTTGTCGGATCTTCATCAGTTACTGACAGACAAACATAATTCGCGTCAACGACTTCTCCGAGCCAGAATCCTGTGTAAATATATCCGTCATGGTAATATATCGTGCAGTTCGGCTGTCCGCCAAGCTCGTCGCGGTATATCCACAATGATTCGAGAGTTTCCGCAGAGAATGCCTGTACGCATCCTTCCGCAAGTCCTACGAAGATCATTCCGTCCGCATATGTGGGAGGATTGACCGCAAAGCTTGAAGAATGATCCATTTCTCCCGTCGCCACGATCTCACCGTTTACCGTATCGACCTTATAAAGCGTCGTTCCTGCATAAGTATAAAGATATCCGTCTACGATGATAGGGCAGCCGCAGGCATTCTTGTCGAAACCGTCACCTATCTTCGTCGCCCAGTAAAGTACTGTATCTTCGCTCTTCACAGGCGTTTTCGCGGAAATGATGCCGTTGTTGTTTTTGTCCGCCCTGAATGAGCTCCACCATGAATCATATATCGTGATATTATCGCCTTCCGGAGCTTTATTGAGAGACACTTCCATCGTCGCATCAGCTTCGGGAGCCCTGAACTCAGCTTTTTTGCCTGCATATCCGTTTCTCGTCACAGTATATGTATACGGACCGTTCGGATTAAGGGCAAACTTGCCGTCTGTTTCATTTACTCTCTTGCCTGTAATGTCGTTTTTGACGTATACGATAGCATCTTCGGGAACAGTATTGAATGTTACGTATACCGGTTCCTGCTGAACGATGTGTAATGTATATGTGCCGGATACGCTGTATTCATCCTTATGGAACACTTCGATATTTATATCTTCCGTTTCCATTGCAGTGTTGAGAGCAAGCGTCACTTCACTCACATCTTCATACTTATTTCCCTGAATCATCGCGTAATATCCGCCACAACAGTCTGTATCATCAAGCTCATTCGGGAATGCCATATTAAGTGTCAGGCTTTCCGTTCCCTTCGGAACAAAGATGTGATATTCGCTTCTTGCGTTATCAAAAGATACATTCTTTCCGTCCTCTTCCGCAAGCAGGATCTCGCCTGTTGTAGCAATGTCATTCATGTGGAGACTTCTTCCGATACGGAATTCATAATCCTGATAATACTTTACTCCATCAGTTGTCTTCTCAAGTCGTACAGTAAGGATCTGTGAATATCCTGATTTTGCAACGAGATTTTTGAGATATCTTGCGGAACCTTCTCTGTTTACTGTTTTATCGATCTTTATCGGCTCTTCCACGACACCATTCACGTTTATGTTCAAGCTCTGCTGAACGAAGACCGCATTTACTGTATATCCGCTGATAGGTGTTGCCTGTGCGTACGGTGCCGAGTTCATGTCGGTATACGTCACGACATATCCGTGATCATCTGCCGCAAATTTGCTGTCAAGAGAATATTCATATCTCGTGGAAACGGTACTCGTGTTGTAAAGCACGAAATCCGTCAGTGCATCGGTTACATCGGGAGTTACAGCGCTGACCGTAAGTCCGTCTTTGGCAGTAAATGACGCTGTCGTGTGGAAGAACTCTTCCCTCGTTGCGATATAAGTATATTCCTTTCCGCCGATAAGCTTATAAGTACCTCCGTCATCTTTGACGGGGGATCCTGTTTCGTTAAAGACTTCAACGCTTACTCCGCTGTCACTTTTTATCGTTACGTTCACAGGCGCAACCTTCGTGATGTTCACGACATAGCTGTTTGAAACTTCTCCGCTCTTAACGGTAATTACTGCTTTATGGCTGTCTTTTCCCGTAAGGTCGATGACTGAGATATCTTCTCCGTCGATGGTGACGGAATAATCATCTCCGAATGTCTCGTAATTGACATCAAGTCTGTCGGATACTGTCGTTATGGAGTATTCATTCGTTATTGATTCAAAACCCTCGAGAAGCTCTGTGACAGATGCTTTTATGCTGAGGGATGAAAGCGTCGGCTTACGGTCAAGAATCATATTGTATGCCTGAACCATAGTAAATACGCCATCGTCCGTTTCATAAGGATACTTCGCTTCAAGAGTAAATTCCTTTGATTTAAGTCCATTTTCAAGAAGGGCAGCAAGTGCTGTCGTCTTTGAATCCCAGCTTCTTGAAGAATCCGATTTATCATCCCCGTCTGTACCAATATATACTGTATAAAGCTTCGTTTTGGATTTATCAATAACATCCCCCTGCTGTGCGTTCAGAAACATCCCCGTTCTGCCCACAGAGTCGGGAATAAGGTATGTATTCGTCTTTGTTTCGCTGTCTACGGTATACTCAAACGGAAGCTTGTTATTATCAAGGATCTTTATATCACCGAACCAGTCTTTATCCGCGAGCTTTACATCAAGCTGTCTTTCTCCGCTAATGGTAATGCTACCTTCAACGCGGTTCAGTCCTTTGTCGGAAATGACGAAGGAATATTTTCCCTTAACAAGCTTTATTACGTTATTTTCCGATTTCGTGACGTTGCCATATTCATCAGTAAATGTCATATGAAGCTCAGTTACGGCCACATCACCTTTTGACGCATTGACGGTAACAGTAAATTTTTCTGAAGAGATGATATCTTCATATTCCTTCATCGCAGCCAAAAGTCCGTCATAGAGCTTTTTGACATTTTCCGTCTCCGGGCTTCTCATGTCGTCCAGAGCGTCTTCATATATTTCTTTTGCCTTGGGATAATTCTGTACGTTATTCTTACTTTCAGCATATTCCCCCATGAGTCTGACCATGGAAAGAAAATCTTCGGAATAAGCCGCCGAGTTATCCATAAAGACGATGGCGGTGATGGATGATGCATTTTCCTCAAGAGTAAAGCCACCGCCATCATAAAAGAGAGAAAAACTTGCGGTATATCCCTCGACGGCAGAAATAAATCCGTTGGAATCTATGCCTTCGAATTCATATCCGCTCGCCATCAAAGCTTCCCTTATTGTCATTCCTTCCTCGTAATTTACTTTAACGGGAGAAATGATCATCTTGCTTTCCGTCGCTGCCATAAGATAAAAGCTTCCGGAACTTCCCGCAAAAGCCGAGCCTGTGTTTAAAAGTACCAGGAGAAATACAATTAATGTAAGCACAATAACCGCAGGCCGCCTCGTTCTTGTTTTCATAATCTGCCTCCTATAAATATATACATTCGATAAATCGATATCTTATCTTTTCTGCAAAACTCCACTTTTCCCTGCAAAGAAGATATATTTCTTTCAGATACTCTCCGACAGCCCTTCTCTGCTCATCGCTCATACTTCCCGCGCTGAATCTTGCTTCGAGGTTTATTTCGCGAATTAAATCATTGACAGCAAAATCCACGTCGTTTATCTTCCCGATAAGCATCATGCAGTAGCCGTACATAACAGTAATGGCCTCCTTGTTGTCATAGCCCTTTATTCCATTCAGAGTTCTTCTGAGTTTTCTTCTTTTGATTAATGCTCTCAGAACGAACGCAAGGATGATGAGTAAGATGAGCGCGATAATATGCTCTTTTTTTATCTCAAACAGATCTCTCCAGTTTGAAAGCGGAGTTCTGTCTTCCTGTTTGAGAGGTGGAGTGTATTTAAGGGAGTTTTTATCGTATACCTGCTGATTCGAAACCACCTGATTCGAAAGTTTCAGCTCTTCGTCATCAACATATCCCGGAGTCACCTCAAAAGGTATCCACCCGATCCCGTCAAGATAATACTCCGCCCACGCATGAGCGTGTTCTTCTGTGAGGACGATCGTCTGTTCAGGTTCATACTTCTCAGCCTCTGTTCCCGAAAGGAAATATCCTTCAACATATCTCGCGGGAACGCCGTAATACCTCAGCATCAATACTGCCGCTGTTGCGTAATGCACGCTGTAACCGGATTTGGTCTGTTCCATGAAATATTTGAAAAAGTCATTTTCTCCGCTTTTTGTCACTACGCTTTCGTCGTACTGAAGATGCTCTTCAAGCGTATCGAAAATGCTCTTTCTGATTTCAGCAAGTGTCCTCTGTTTTTTCTCCGTTCCGAGAACTCTGTCCATAACTCCGATGGAGGCATTGGTGAGCTGAAGATAATTTTTGTATACATAATCCCTGTAACTCTCTTCGTGACGGAGATATTCTTTTATTTTCTCTTCATCCTGTATTCCGGCAAGTGCATTCTGTGTCATGTACCATTCGGGAACACTTCCCGCATAATATGAATACCTGACCGTCCCCATATCTTCCGAAGTGCTTACATGACTTCCGCCGATAATGGTATAATCGGAAATATCTTCACCCACAAGCGCATATGGTACATACAGGTTTTCCTTACACGCTGTGATATTCGTAATATCCATAGAATACTTTTTCGCCTCACTATCGGAAATACCTGTTGCGAGAGATACTGACGTCTGCGGATAAAAACCGTATTTATACAGCCAGTAAAACACATCTTCATATTCCGCTTTCGTCACGTTGTCGAGTTCTTCCCAGCCTTTTCCGGTATATACCTCTCCTACCATGCCTTTTAAATACATCTTCTGAGGATATTCCATACTCAACCTCAAGGCCGCCGTGGGGCTTTTTTCCCACGCATCGAGATTTTTCAGCATTCCTTCCGGCATGGAAGGTGTGGAAAGGTGATATTTTTCCGGATGTCTGCTTTCAATGATTCCGTCGACAATGCTTTTTTCAAACATACTCTCAGGAAACGCGAGAGAAGACATGCTTATTAATACACACATCACCACCGCCGCAAGCTGTACAGGAAGCCTTTTTCCGAAATGAGAATCATCTGCCTTAGCCTGAATTATGTACGCGGCAAAAACGATCATGCTCACAAAATTCAGCGCCGCAAATATCTTCATCGGCACGAATCCTGCGATCTCCCCTAATACTACCGCAATGATCACGGGCATAACAGAAACAAATGTCTTCCTTTTGATGCTTTCAGCTGCAAAGAACCCTGTCAGGAGCGCGATCAAAATACCGACAAACCATACTCCGCCGCCGTTTTCAACCGCGTTTTCAAGGTGTATCTTTCCGTCAACGGTGGAAAGCCACGATAAAAAATCGTTGCTGAGGACATACATCCCGTCTTTTATCTTACCGAAAAAGATCAGGGTGTATATCCCCGATATTCCCATGAACGATATGGGAAAAACTTCCGCATATTTCGTGTCCATGATCTTTATGAATATTACACTCACAACAGAGCATACCGCCGCCAATGCTATAAATACGCCTTTCGATGAAACGAAGGCTTCCGAAAGAGTAAGCATGACAGATGAACACAGACACACCAAAACAAATATCCCGAAGATATCACTCTTCCTGTCTGTATTAAATATTCCGTCATGAATTTTAAGTCCGCTGTTTTTTTTCACTTTACAACTCCACTGTACTGATATCCGTAATATACGTATCCGCATTGAATGTTATTACGTTATATTCCGAATCATATCCTTCGTCGGAACAAAGCATTATCGTTGCATCCCCTGCGATATATGAATCAAAACCGTCAGGAATTCTGGCTGTTATATATATCACCTTTCCGAATTCTGCCTTTCCGTGCTCTTCGCAATACCTTTCCATACCTGAAATACCTTCATTGCATCCGCTTTTCAACATCTGTCCGACGCTCCTGAAGAGTTCGTCCGTAACGGAGATCTCTTCAAAAACGTTATCATCCCCGTCTGTCCATCCGAGAGTGTAAAGCACCCCTTCGTCACAAAGTGCCTGACATAGCGACGACACGACTTCCGCCATGCAGTCCATTTTTTCTGCCAAAGCATTACAAGTATTCTTGTCCCAGAAGACGAGGAGCGATCTTGAGATCGGAAGACTTGCTTCCCTGACCATAAGCTTATCAAGTTTGTCGGAAAGCTTCCAATGGATCTGCTTTAAACTGTCCCCGGGAATATATTCCCTGATCTGAAATGTTTCGGAGAAGTCGTTTCCGCTTTTGTCGGGTGAATATGTATCTTCATCCATTCTCGACACGAACGAGATCCCGAGAGAGATATTCATATCAAACGTATCCGGAAGAACCGACATCTTTCCTTCGGAAGATATATCTGCCCTTAGTGGCAAAAATCCGAAGATGTCCGAAAGAATCACTTTCCCTGTCCTGACGGTTATATATCCGCATTTGTCGGAATTAATAACAAACGCTCTTTCGCTGTCTGATTTCTGCGAAGCTGAAAGGATAAGCGTATTCGTGTATGTTTCTCCCGTAAGAGTATTTTTCGCAATAAGCTCAACATAGCACCTCGATACGGGAAACGATGAACTATTCGTCAGAATTATCCTGCTTGTGGCATCATTGTTTTTCGGCGTCGTCGCAGGGGGAATGATCGAAATTGATATGTGCTTTCTCGTATAAAAGTTCATCGCCCATGTAAATAAAGATAACACTGCCATAAGCGTCATCACCGCCACAGGCACAAACGATGCGGTAAAAGCGTATAATATAAACAGTATTATAAATACTCCCACCCACCCCAAAGCGGGCGGCATCATCTTCCTGATCATTTTACTTCAAACTTCCTGACTTCGGGAGAAGCCGTATCTGTGAGGATCTTCTCAATGAGGTCTTTTTCAGTAAGCTCATGAAGCCTTGCCTTTGCGGACAGACTAAGACGGTGTGCACACACGTCGCTGAATACACTCTTGACATCATCCACCGTAACGTAATCCCTGCCTTCCATAAACGCATGAGCCTTTGCTGTTCTCGCAACGGATATTGCACCACGGGGACTTACGCCAAGCTGAATATATTCATTATTTCTCGTCGCTTCAACGAGATCCGTTATGTATCCGTAAATTATATCCTCAACGTGTGTCTTGCCGACTTCCTCGATAAGGCTGTTAAGGGTAGGAATGTCCATGACAGAAGCGCATGTATCAAGGGGATCAGCGCTGTGACGACCTTTCATGATCTCGACCTGACTTTCCCTGTCAGGATATCCGATAGAAAGTTTCATGAGGAATCTGTCGATCTGTGCCGACGGCAGTTTCTGCGTGCCTGCGGAACCGACGGGGTTCTGTGTCGCAAGAACAACAAACGGCTGAGGAAGATCGTGACTTACTCCGTCAACAGTAACCCTTCTTTCTTCCATAGCTTCCAGAAGTGCTGACTGCGTTTTTGATGATGTACGGTTGATTTCGTCCGCAAGAAGGAGATTTGTCATAACCGCACCGCTTTTGTAAGTGAGTTCTCCCGTATCTTTGTTATATACTGAAAAACCGATAATATCGGAAGGCATTGTGTCCGGCGTAAACTGAACACGCTTTGTGTCAAGTCCGAGAGTTTTCGCAAATGCCATGGCAAGAGTTGTCTTTCCGACTCCCGGAACGTCTTCGAGAAGGACGTGTCCCTGAGAGAGGATCGCCATGAGAACTTTCTTTATAACGTCATCTTTTCCGATGATGACCTTTTTTACTTCGCTGAGAATTTTTTCTGTGAGATTATACATTTTTCTTACCTCTTGTTTTTACAATAATTCCGATAATTATTATCGCCGCCGCAGCTATGAATATTACGACCGCCGCAGTGGGGAAACTGCCTGCATCTTCATCCGTTATCTTTATTTCCGGAGAATCATACTCGCTCAGATCATAAAGCCTGCATTCCCTTTCCCTTAAAAGCTTTACGGACGTAAGCGCCAGAAGCATCTGCTGAGTTGCCATAAAATCGCTGTCATCATGACCGTATGAGTGAGAGAATCCGCCGTCTTTGCAAAGATAGCTTTCTGCGTGCTGTAAAAGATTTTTTCCTCCTTTTACAAATCTCTCATCTTCCATAGGATCGATTCCGACGCTGCAAAGGGCGATGATAAGCTGGGAAATTGTTTCACTGCTCTCTTCTCCGTATGCGATAAAGCGACCTTCATCTGTCATTATGTCTGACATAAACCCGAGAGCTTTCTCAATAGCCTCTGAAACATCGCTTCTGTCTTTGTAAGGCGCAAGCGCCTGTACAGCCATAGCCGTTATGTCAGCATTTGACGAACCTGAGGAAAGCCCAAAGCCTCCGTCCGCTTCCTGCGCCGACAATATAGCATCAAGCATATCTTCTCTCGTAAATTTCGCATTTTCAGGAACAGCAGTGTTCTTCGCGTCAAGGCTGATAAGGGAAAAGATCCATCCGTTAAGCCCCTGAAGGCCAAGGCTGTCGCCATGGAAAAAATATGTTCCGTCCGCAAGAAGGTCGATACTGCTTCCATCAGGTTTTTCACCGAAAGACGTCGGATCTCCGCCGAGAGCATATATCGTAAGAATTATGCGGTGATACTCCGTTGCCTTGATCCTGTCGAGGTATCCGTCTTCTTCATATTTGTCTTCCACATAAAACCTGAGATCTTTCAGATAACTTTCGTAATCATCCTCCACCCCGTTCAATGCAAAGACCATGGCGATCCAGTCGCTGAGAGTATTTCCCACGGGAAGGATATGCCTTTGTGCAAGAAATCCTCCGTCATACACCCCTGCAAGCTCTTTTGCATATTTTATTCCGTCTGTTATCATTTCATCCACATTATCCTTCGCATAAACCGATGAAAAACTCATCAGAAGCATGATGCCTGAGAGGACAACGCATAATATTTTTTTACTCATATTCTCCTCCGTTTTATTCGCTTATATCTTCGTTTCCGCTGTTTTCACTTCCGCCTTCGTCCGGCTTCACCTCCGGTTCAGGAGTAGGTTCGGGTTTTGGCTCCGGTTCCGGAGTTGGTTCGGGTTCCGGATCAGGCTCGGGTTCGGGCGTCGGTTCCGGATCAGGTTCAGACACCTCAGGTTCCTTCTTCGGAATCGCTTCCCTCTTCGTTTCGCCGCATGAACAAGTGTATTCAATATACCCTTCCGCTTCTGTGGTTGAATCCACTCTTGAAGTCTCCTTGAAATCGTGTTCGTGCGGTTTTTCACCCGTCATGGGAAGAATATCCCTCTTTGTTTCTCCGCATCCGCAAGTGTATTCGATATATCCGTCTTCCGTTTCCGTTGCTTCTACCTTTGATGTTTCCACGAAGTTATGTTCATGGGGCGCTTCACCTGTCATAGGGAGGACATCCCTCTTTGTTTCTCCGCACTCGCAGGAGTAGTCGATGTATCCGTCCTCCGTTTCCGTTGCTTCTACCCTTGACGTTTCCACGAAATTGTGTTCATGGGGTATTCCTCCGACAGGAATGACATCTCTCTTCGTTTCGCCGCATTCGCAGGCATAATCGATATACCCTTCTTCCGTTTCTGTCGCTTCCACTCTTGATGTTTCCACGAAATTGTGTTCATGTTCGGAGATAATGGGAATAACTTCCTGTTTCGTTTCTCCGCAGACCTTGCAGGCGTATTCAATAAGCCCTTCCGTTTCTTCCGTCGCTTCGATCCTGCTTACCTCTTCGTATTTATGAGAGAATGATGTGTATCCTCCGTTGATCCACATTCCGCAGTAATTTTCAAGCTTGCCGTAACTGCCGCCTGTTGAGGTATATCCGCCGACGTCTTTACCCCACGCAAGAGTAAATCTCATGATGAGTGTGTCGCCGTCGTTGAGATAATATTCGCTCAATCCTTTTCCCGGGAAGAGCGTTCCGTTAATTGAGTAAAGCCAGCCGGAACCCATAGTGAAATCAAATTCCCCAAGACTGTCACCGCTGCAAGGTTCAGAGAACGCGATCTCGTCAAGGATCAGCTTTTCTCTGAGCTTTTCAGGGATCTTTGCCCCGTAGAACGTTCCTGCCCTGACAAGACTTCTGACATAAAATCCTCTTTCCACCGTTCCCGAATAGCGGCAGTCGTAACCATATTCGTCAAGCATAGCAAGGAGTGTTGCCGCCGCAGGCTGTCCCTGAACGATGTCAAAACGGTCTGAGTCAATGATTCCGAGTCCGACTGTTGTGGCGTCGATGACGATCTTTGCCTTGCCGATGACGGCGCCTTCGTCTTCCGCATAATACTCAACGTTGTATTTCACAAACCTTGAGTTCCCTTCATCATCCCACGCAAGAACGCTTATCGTGTGATATCCTACGTCCCCGACGTTAGGTCTGTCAAAATGAAGAACATACTCAAACACGCTGCTGCCCGTAGGATTCTTGACTACCTTTCCGTCCATCTTGACCTGAATATGATTGGAGAAGATTACTCCGCCGTTGTAATTCGTGGCTTTTACATGGAATGTAAAGTCCTGAGTCTTTATGTATCCCTGCCAGTCGTCAAGATTGGTTTCGATGTCGGGAGGATTCTGTCCGATAACAGGATTATTTTCATCTGCTTTTGTAGCTGAATAAGTTATGACAAAACGTGAATATGTTCTTTCTCCTTCGGAGTTCGTGAAATATACTGTGATATAGTTCACACCCATCTTCAATACGACTCTGTAATCATCGCCAACACCCGTCACTTTCGCTCCGTTGCCTTCTTCAGATTCGTGACGATAATTTACCGTTATTTTCGCATTGTGCTTTCTGTTTGAATAATAAGCGTAGAATTCGAGAGTGTCGTTCGTAAGCTCGTCAAATGTGATGATCCTGCTCGAAAGATCCGTGACAAGCCCTTCTCCGTCACCGTCACCTTCGCCGCCGGTGTTACCGCCTTGGCCCGTATTGTTGCCGGTTCCTTCGTTTTCACCGCCGTCACCTTCATCCGAAGGCATTTCTTCCTCACCTTCTCCGTTATCAGGCTCTTTTTCACCGTCTTCAGGCTCCTCCTGCTTATCGTCAGGCTCATCCAACGGTTCATCCTCATTCTCTTCAGGCGGAACGAAGTTCTCAATATCTTCGATATCATCCTCCGTCTGCGAGTTGTCGTTGAGTATAAGTCCGTCACTGCTTGCAATCCCCGAAAGATCCTCAACGTTCAGTATGCTGATCGTGTCCTTGATCGGGCTGTCAGGTTCACGTTTGGAGCCACTTGTGTATACCCAAAACGAGCCCAGTATCGTAAACAAGACTAAAACAAGCCCCGTCACCCTGGTGATTTTGTCGAATTTATGCATTTTTTCCTCCGAAAAGTTTTTTACAGAATATTCAGAATAAATAAGGTCGTAATAAAACCCGACACCAAAAGCGCCGGGATCAAACAAGAATATTTTTTAAAAGTCGTAAGCTTTACAAATGTAAAATAAACTGCTATAATGATATCGCACGGCGTTTTGCTGTGAATTGGGTCGCACCTTGCGGAGAACTTTGGCGAGCATATCCGCAAAGGTGCATTTTATTTTCAAAGCATTTCTGCAATGAAGCGATTTAATAAAAAACCGCCAAAACAATATATGTTTCGACGGTTATTTACAAACATAATTAAAACCTCAGCCCTTTAAGTATTCCGACTCAACTTCCCTGCTTGGCTCGTCTTCCCGGTGGTCTGACCAGTGACATAATGAGCCTCGCTCCGCTATACGGCATCCGTGCTATGCGTGCTTGGTTTCCCTGCACATTCCATAAAGGTGAATATATATATTTTACCGCCCAGAGCTGCACATAGCTTTGAGCTAAGAGTATTATATCATTACAAATAATTACTGTCAACATGCAAAATTTATTTCTCACATATAAATATAAATTCTTCGTCAATGTGAATATCCGTTTGTACCCCTCAGATCAACGATCGTATGCGGGCAGTATTTCTTTACCTCTTCGAGATTCTCTTCGGAATATACAATACAGGGAAGCTCCTTATACTTAAATCCGAAGTCAAGCGGCCAGCGCTGACTTATTGCTTTTTTCTTAACGCCTTTTTTTACAAAGCATATCAAAATGTCCAGTACTATTCCACCTTTCGGAGGATACTGATAACAGATGCATACCTGTTGAAATTCGTCCCATCGATATGCAGTTTGTCTGTGGAAAGGAAATTTCACGTATACATAATTCTCATCAAATACGACCTGACAATTTTTCGTCATGAACAGACCGAACAAGCTGCGAAATTGAATTCCGAGAAATACCATAAAACCGATCACCTGTATTTTCATAATTATATGCCACTGCCAGACCTTCTCTTTGATGAGAAAAAATATTATAAACGGCAAGCATACAATACCTAATACAAACGATATGTCATCAGAAACACGTACAGTTTTTTTCCTGCCGGTTCCTCTTTTGTGTTCGATCTCTGTCCTTCTCTTTTTATCTATAACACTCTCAACAAAATTCAGAGTGTAATTCGCTGAAAGATATGCGTACAATTCCTTCGGCGAATCATCTAAAAAAGTATACTTCTCAAATTCCTTATCGGTTCTGTGCTTTATGTAAGCGATCTTAGGAGCAGGATTTTTGTCATACTTTCCACCATAACTTACCCCGATCTCGATGATGTCTTCAAACTTTATCATCTTTTTAAAAACAAGTTTTATTCCTTCATCTGTAACGACGTAATGCAGACAGGCTCCTGCAAAAGGTAAAAACGAAATAAGAGCAAGCACAATAACGATCCTCGGATCTCGAAACGCTTCCTTAAATGAAGCATATTCGGTTCCGGCGATACAGTAAATAAACAACGCAGAGATTATTCCCTCAACGATCAGGACAATCGAAGTGCCTTTGCTCATAAGAATTCTCTTTTTCATATCCACTCCTGTAAATCATAATCCCTTTAATGATAATAAGTCCCCTTGCCCCTCAGGTCAACGATATCATACGGACAATATTTTTTAACTTCCGCAAGTGCATCTTCGGAATATTGCATATACGGGATCTTTCTATAATTGAACCCGTCCTCCACAGGCCAACGCTGATGAATTCGCGTCTTGTTTACGCCTTTCTTCACAAAGCATATCACTATTCTTTTGGGAGCATCGCGCTTTCCTTCATTATAATAACAAATACATATTTCCTGAAAAACACCCCAGTTATATCTTATCTCTTTATGTAACGGAAATTTTACGATGACATGATCCCCTTCGAATCTGAATTTCGCATTATATGCGAAGAACGAACCGAGAAATCCACTGAAAATAGTCGAAAAGGCGATTAAATGCCCTGTCACTAATACAAATTCAACGATGCTGTGACGCCACAATTTTACGGAAATAATATAAAACGCTATAAAACCGGATATTGATCCAAGAATTATGATCAAAATACAGTATATGAAGTTATTGACATAAAACGCAGTCCTTCCGGGTTGGCGAAGTTCGTTCTTTCTCCTTGCATCGAGAGTATCTTCAACCATGTTAATTTCACCATTTTTGATAAGATATGCACATAAGTTCTTCGACGGCGAGGACATAAAAGAATATCTTTCTTCTCCGCTATGGTCAATATGTCTTATGTACGAAACTGCTGATATATCTTTTCCTCTTTTGTTTTCTCCATATTTCACACCGATCTCGATAATGTCTTCATATCGCATCCTGCTGACAGGAAAAAACAATATGTACGTCTTTATCTCATCATCTGTGAGAACAAAGTAATTCACAGCGAATACAAACGGAATCATACACATTATTATCCCTGCGATTACGACGGGATCAGTTAACGCGTCATGAAAGCTTTCATATTCATTTGTTCCCAGACCGTACATAAATGCTGCAAATATTATTCCTATTATGATCATTGATACGGTTATAGTACCGTCGACAAGTATATATGTTTTGTTTTTCCTCATAAATATCACCGTGTTTATAATACAATATTCCATAGTCGAAAACAATACACAATACGTTTATTTTGGCTTGATATCGTCAATAATGTTACACAAATACTTGACTAAATGTGTAAAATATGGTATTCTGTCAGCCATACAGGAGTTTTGTCAGAACTCCTGAGCAGATTTGTCATATCTATTAAATAGAAAGGAAATATATCAACATCATATGAATAAAATCATTCTTGTTGCGGAAACAGGCTCCGACATCACCCCCCAACTTGCCGAAGAGCACGTAATTTATCTCGTTCCGATGCATGTTTCCATGAATAACACAACTCTCGACGATGGAAAATTCCCGCCTGAAGACGTATGCGCTTATTACGACAAAACAGGTCAGGTGCCCAAAACAAGTGCGAGTTCTCCCGGGGATTTCAAGGTCACATTTGAAGAGATCCATGAAAAATATCCGGACGCACATATTTTCCACCTTGCTTATTCAGCAGTAACCACCGCATCATATCAAAGTGCTGTCATTGCAGCTGAGAACATGGACTTCGTCACAAGCTTTGACACCAAACATGTATCCGTCGGACAAGCATGTGTGGTCCTCGAAGTTGCAAAAGTTATCAAAGAAAAACCGGATATAACCATTGACGAGCTCGTAAAAGAAGCAGAGAAGATCAGAGATAAGGTAAAAATGTGCTTCATCCCCGACAATCTTGACTATCTCCGCGCAGGCGGACGTGTAAGCAATGCTGTTGCAATTGCCGGAAACCTCCTCCACCTTCATCCTTGCATCGAGATACTTGACGGCAAACTCCTTGCAAAGAAAAAGTATCGCGGAGCAATGAAGAAGATCGTTCCGAAACTGATCGAAGAATACGCTCAGAATAACAACCTTTCAAAAGATCACATCTACTTCATCAACACGCCCTATCTCAGCAAAGATCTCTGCAGACTCGCTGAAGAAACGGCTGTAAAACTCGGCTTCAGATCATTCAGCTGGATGAAAACAGGCTGCGTTATCACATGCCACGGCGGTCCCGGAGCATTTGGGGTAGTCGGAATGAGTGAATAGCAAATAGAAAGTAAATAAGGCATCATGCCTTATTTTTATGGAAATAAAAAAGACACCTGTTAAGGTGTCTTTTAAGTATTTAAGGTTATTTTACGTCAATTAAGCGTTTTTTCTAGCCTTGTTAACTTTAGCGATAGCTACTACGAATGTTGCAGCCATAGCGAGGAAGAGAACTGCCATCATTGTGTCGCCTGTTTCCGGGTTGTATTCTCTTGATTCTGTAGCACCACAAACTTCACATGTTCTTGTTTCTGTTGTGCCTTCTTCATCGAGAACCCATTCTCCCCATGTGTGGTCAGCGAGTTCGAGAGCTGTTGTTTTTTCTTCGCCACAAACTGAGCATTTTTCGATTACGTAACCTGCATCTTTACATGTAGATTCAACTTTTTCTTTTACTTCCCACTTGTGACCAAGAGCTGCGATTTCTTCGCCGCCTTTTGTAGCTCCACAGATTGAGCATGTGTAAACTGCTTCTTTACCAGCTTCATCACATGTCGGTTCTACTTTAGCTGCTGTTTCTTTCCAGTCATGTGCGCACGGAACGTCGATTGTAACTGTAGCTTTTGTGTTGATCTGCGGTGTGTGATCTACTGAATCTGAACCGTTCATTTCGTAGCAGATGAAATCTTCTACAACGATTTCTGTTGTGCCACCTTTAGCTGTGTCAAGAACTTTGAGTTCAGCTGTGAGAGCGAAACCTTTAGAAAGGTCGATTGAGTTTTCGCCACCGAAGTTTACATATGTGCTTGTAACTTCACCAGCTGCCTGGCATTCTTCTAATGACGGCCATGTGCCCATTGTTGTCGGATCAGGTACTCCCGGCATAGAAACGCAGTCATATTTAACTACTTCGAATACTGTGTTGTCAAATTTAACGCCTGTCTGTACGCCAGCGAGTTTTGTGTTGATTGCAGGAATTGTAAGTGTAACAACTACTGTGTCACCGATTTCTGCTGTTGTCTTGTCAACAGAAACACCTGCTTCAGCTGCTGATACTGATGCGAAAGAAGCAACGAGAAGCATAGCAGCTAAAAGAACTGATAATACGCGTTTTTTCATTTAAAAAACTCCTTGATGATTTTTATTTTTTAACCGCAGTGACCTCCGGGATGCCGGAAATCACCGCATAGTTAAATCATTGTTGTTATTCTACCACTTTACTGACTATTTGTCAAGTGAAGACGGTTTATTATTGCAGAATCTGAGGATCTGTGTAGCGTCAATTGCGTTCAC
Organism: Eubacteriaceae bacterium; assembly: GCA_017531485.1. Classification (GTDB taxonomy): domain Bacteria; phylum Bacillota; class Clostridia; order Eubacteriales; family Anaerofustaceae; genus SVCP01. The sequence continues at coordinate 89,092 of JAFXKY010000001.1, forward strand.
TTTTCCATCTTCGTTTACATCTGCTGCCCACATTAAGTATTCTGCGAGTGCGCCTTCAGCTTCTGTGAATACGCTTGCTTTGTTGTTAGCGTAGCAAAGGATCTGTGTAGCGTCAATTGCGTTTACTTTTCCGTCAAGGTTTACGTCGCCGAGGAGACCTTCGAGTTTAACTGCATCGAGGATCTGATCTTTGATGTATACGTGACCTGCTTCACTCGGAGCGAGTGTACCGTTCATAAGAGCTGTGATGTAAGCCATTTCGTTTGCAGCGCCTGTTACATCAAGAACTGTTTCTGTTTCAGGAACCTGAACGAATGTTGTGTTGTCTGTAAGGAGAGCATATGTGTAGAACTGGAAGTTGATGAGAGCAACTACGTATTCAACGTATTCGCCAACATTAACGCCTTCAACTACAAGACCGTCAAACGGGTTGTATGTACCAACTACTACTACTTCTGCTTCCGGATTGATTGCGTGGATAGCGTTGATTGCTTCTGCATAGTTGAATGAGAAGCCTACTGCTGTGTATGCATAGCTTTCTACGAGAACAGCAACTGTTTCTGCCATTGCTTCTTCGAGACCTTCAGCAACGAGAGCTGCTACTACTTCAGCTTTTGCTTCGTTGATGTATGCGATGCCTTCTTCACCTACATATTTAGCCCAGTCCATCGGGAGTGTTTCGCCGATCTGGCTGACGATGTATTTTGTGAAGTTGTCATTACCGATTGAAAGTGTGATAAGGTCAGCTTTAGCGATTTCAGCTTTAGCTGCTTCAACTGCTTCAGCACCTAATGTTTCGAGAACAACTTTACCGTAAGCGTCCGGTGTGTATGTTGCATCGAGAATAGCAAGGATGTCTTCTGCTCTGAGACCTGTTCCTGCTACTTTAGTACCTTCGATACCGAGTTCTTCTGCTACGAATTCAGCATATGTTTTTTCACCAGCAACATAGCTGTCACCAACTGCTACGTAGTATGTGTCCGGTCCGATGTAGAGTTCGCCTTCAACTGCATTTGCGAAAATGCCTTCGATGTAAGCGATGATTTCTTTGATTCCTGCTTCGATTGCAGATACTGTTGTGTTAACAACGTTGATAGCTTCTTCGATTGTTGTTGTTCCAACTGCTTTGATGTCAGCAGCGAGTTTTTCAACGAGCTCAGCAACTGTTTCAACAGCTGTGATTACCGGTTCAACGTCAACTTCTGCTGCGATAACTTCGAGAGCTTCAACGATTGTTGTGAGTTCAGCTTCTACGTACGGAGCGAGTGTTTCTGCTTCTTTAACAGCTGCTGCTGCGAGTACCTTAGCGTCAGCGAGAACTGCGTTTACGAGATCAACAACCTTTGTATCCGGTGTGATTGTTGCGATCTGATTTTCAACTGCTTCTTTTACTTCAGCGATAACTGCATCTACGCCTGCTTCAAGAGCTTCAACGTCGATTTTTGCGAGTTCAGCGTTTACGAGAGCTTCGAGCTGTGCTGCTGCTACTTCAGCGTCATCAGCGAGGTTTTCAAGAGCTGTTTCGATGTTTGCAACTGCTGTTTCGAGAGCTGCTACTGTAGCTTTTACTTCGTCGATCTTAGCTTCGATGTTAGCGATTGCGTTTTCGATTGAAGCGATGATTGTTGCTACTGTCTGAGCCTGAACTGCTTCGATCTTGTCAGCTGTTTCTTTGATTCTCGGTTCAACCCAGCCTGCTACTTCAGCGAGAGCTTCTTCAGCTGTGCCGAGAGCTGCTTCTGCGATTTCGATAGCGAGAGCGATTTCTTCGCTGTGTTCGATTTCGAACTGAGCTTTGAGAGCTGCTAATTCAGCTGCTTTTGCTTCTACTTCTGCTTTTGCTGCAGCGAGTTTAGCTTCGAGCTGTGCTTTTTCAGCTTCGAGTTTAGCTACTTCTTCTTTGATAGCTGCTTCGATCTGCGGCATAGCTGCTTCGATCTGAGCTTTCTTAGCTGCTACTTCTGTTTCGAGTGTAGCGATGATGCCTTCGAGTTCAGCGATAGCTGTTTCGATCTGAGCTTTTACTTCCGGAGCTGCAGCCTGAACTTTAGCGATTTCAGCTTCGATAGCTGCTTTTACGCCTTCGATTGCTGCTTCTACGTCAGCGATAGCTGCCTGACCGTCTTCTGATGCGATCCATTTTTCGATTTCATCATAAAGACCTGCAAGAGCCTTGTTGATACCGTCATTGTTTAACCATGCTTCTACTTCTTCGATAGCACCGTTGACGATATTCTGAACGTCACCAACAGTAACGTCTTCGATCTTCTGTTCTGCTGCGAATACGCTGCCGAAGCTTCCTGCTACCATTAAAACAGCAAGGAGCATAGCCATAACAGAACGGAGCATTTTAGGTGTTTTTCCTTTCATGTTAACCTCCTGGATTTTTAGGGGCGTGACATTTGTCACAACTCTTTTGTGTGAATTTATATTTCACTGTTTTTTACGACAGTGTAAATATCATATTTACGCCTTGTCCCGCCACATATGCATACGGGCAGAACTGTACCCTAACATTATAATGAAGAAAGCCTGTTTAGTCAACTGTATTAAGGTATTTTTTTCATAAATCCGTCACGTGTCTTTTTTTTCAACATGCCATTTTTCCGAATATTCCAAAGATACCTGCCGACATCACAAACTCATTTCTTTTTCGTAATTATACCACACGATCACCGGATATACCACCTCAAAAAACTTTTTTTGTCTTCATACACCCCTTTCCCGAAAAAAATAAAAAAATCACAAAAAACACTTGCATTTTTCCGAAACTCTGATATAATAACTCTTGTCGCTGATGTAGCTCAATCGGCAGAGCAGCTGATTTGTAATCAGCAGGTTGGTGGTTCAAGTCCTCTCATCAGCTCC
>JAFXKY010000009.1 GCA_017531485.1 Eubacteriaceae bacterium
CTTGATATGTGTACAACTGAGGTTCTGTCATATAACATAAGCAAGAGCCCGAACTTTGAGCAGACGAGGCAGATGTTAAGGGGATTGTTTGAAGTTCTTCCTGAAGATGCGAGACCAATACTTCATTCGGATCGGGGATGGCAGTACAGGATGAGTGGCTATTGTGAAATGCTGAAAGAACATAATATAACAAAAAGTATGTCGAGGAAGGGTAATTGTCTGGATAACGGCATAATGGAGAGTTTTTTCGGAAGGCTGAAGGTGGAGATGTTTTATGGTGAAACATTCAAGTCTGCTGATGAATTCATCAGCAGACTTGAGGAGTACTTGCATTACTACAACAATAAGAGAATATCTGAGAAGACAAAAGGACTGACTCCTGTTGAGTTCAGGAATCAATCCTTGATTTCTTAGAATTTTTTGTCTAAACTTTGGGGTTCAGTACATATCCACGGGATCTTTGTTTATTTTTTGATGTTTTTAACGGTGCTGCCTTCTTCGATATGTACGGGAATATATTCCACGGAGGGTGGTATTTCGCCGGTGGTTACCATATCATACATTATTTCCGCGCATCTTTTTCCGCAGCTGTATGAATCGAATTTCAGACTTGTGATGGAGATCATGTTCCAGTTGGCGAAATCGCTTCCGTTGATGCTGATGACGCTGATGTCGTCGGGGACTTTTATGCCATGTTCATGAAAGCATTTTATCGCGCCGACGGCCATATCGTCGTTGAAGCAGAATATCGCCGTGGGGAGAAAATTTCTCGGGAGTCTGAGGAGCTGGTCCGCACATTCATATCCGCCGTTGAAGGTCATGCTGTTGCGGATGATCCAGTTTTCGTTCAGCCTGAGGTCTTTTTTTCGCATTACGTCGAAAAATCCTCTTATTCTTGGCGGGACGAAATGAAACGGGGAGTTGCCCATGAAGGCTCCGATGTCGGAATGTCCGTTTTCGATGAGGTATTCCGTAACGATCCTTGACGATTCAAACTCGTCGAAGCCGACGCCGGGAAGGGTCTTGTCATCGTGAATGACAAGGCAGCTTATTACGGGCAGTTTGTTTTCGTTTATGACCGAAACGGTCTTTTCGTCGATGTTGGTGCCGATGAGGATGATGCCGTCGCACTGACGCAGGAAGAACATATCAAGAGCTTCGTTTTCTGCGTTTTTTTCGCCTTTAGTATATGAAATTATGGCGGAATAACCGTTTTTTGAAAGCTCTTCCTGAATTCCCCTGATCGCGTTGGTCATTATCGGGCGGGTGATGTCGTTTATTATTATACCGATGGTATTTGATTTCTGAAGTTTAAGACTTCTGGCCACTGCGTTGGGTCGATAACCTGTTTTTTCTATCGCCGCAAGCACTTTCAGCCTGGTATCTTCATTTACGAGGGGAATGTTGTTTATTACCCTCGACACTGTTGCAATAGATACGTTTGCCTCTTTTGCAACATCTTTTATTCTTGCCATTTTAATCCTCCATGATTAAATTAATAGGATTTCGTAATTTTTGTATACAATTTAAAAAAGTATAAAAAAGGAAATCCCCCAGATTTTGAAGCCCTAGCAGAGCTAAGGTGGGTTATCTGTCGGCGTACTCAGCCTTCCCCTGACCAATGGGGGCCTGACATCGGACACACGAACTCGAAGTCCCTTATTAAAAGTGTAGGTTCAAAATAATGGAGAACTTCCTTGGGTATATTATAACCTATACGCGAGAAAAATACAACGGTAAATTTTCTCAGTCAGCTCAAAAGATTTCTCAGAGCACAGAGAACTCTTTCTTGACACTTTCAAGGTATTCACCTACGATCTTCGGATTCGGAGAACCTTTGACAGTCTTGACCATGATGGATGTTGCAACGCCGAGAACGTCGTATACGTCATCTTCAAATACTTCGCTGTATGATTTGAGTTCTTCCATAGTAAGTTCGTTGAGGTAAATGCCTTTGTCGATGCAGTATTTTACGAGAGCTCCGATAACGAAGTGTGCATCGCGGAATGAAACGCCTTTTTTGACGAGATATTCAGCCATGTCCGTAGCGTTGATGAAGCTCTTTTCAGCGGCATAACGCATTTTGTCTTTGTTTACTGTCATAGTAACGACCATTTTGCCGAAAATGTCGAGGCAGGTGATGGTTGTGTCATATGCGTCAAAGAAACATTCCTTGTCTTCCTGCATATCCTTGTTGTATGCGAGGGGGATACCTTTCATGACTACCATGAGCGTTACGAGGCTGCCGTAAACCCTGCCTGTCTTGCCGCGGATGAGTTCTGCCATGTCCGGATTTTTCTTCTGAGGCATCATTGAGCTTCCTGTTGAGAATGCGTCGCTCATTGTTACGTATCCGAATTCTTCCGTTGACCAGATGATGAGTTCTTCGCAGAAGCGGCTGAGGTGCATCATGATCATTGAGAATGCGCTCATAGCTTCGATGAGGTAATCGCGGTCGGAAACAGAGTCAAGGCTGTTGAGGGTCGTTGATGAGAAATCGAGAAGCTCTGTTACATAATCCCTGTCGATATCGAATGTTGAACAAGCGAGTGCACCTGCGCCGAGGGGCATTGTGTTCATTCTGTCAAGGCAGTCGATGATGCGGCTGTAATCCCTTTTGAACATTTCGATATATGCGCTGACGTGGTGCGCGAATGTTATCGGCTGTGCCTTCTGCATGTGGGTATATCCCGGCATAATTGTTTCCGTGTGGTCTTTTGCTACGTCACAAAGAGAAAGGATGATGTTTGTGAGTTTTGAAGCGATGCTGATGAGGACGTCTTTTGTGTACATCTTCATATCAAGGGCAACCTGGTCGTTGCGGCTGCGGGAAGTATGGATCTTCTTTGCGGAGTCGCCGATGCGGTTTGTGAGGATCTCTTCAACGCCCATGTGGATATCTTCATAATTGCCTTCGAGGAGTACTTTGCCTGAGTTGATGTCTTCGAGAAGGTCTTTGAGTCCCTGAATCGCTTCGTCAGCGTTTTCCGCAGGGATGATGTTCTGCTTTTTAAGCATTGTCACGTGTGCGATGCTGCCTGTGATGTCGTATTCGTAAAGTCTTTTATCGAATGAAAGAGATGAGTTGAAAGCGTCTGCCGCCTTGTCAGTCTGCTGCTCAAATCTTCCTGCCCATAATTTCATAAATATTACCACCTTTTGTATATTTATGAGGAGTATAGCACAACGGGTAAAATTTGTCAAGTAATCAGCCGAAAAAGCCCGTTTTTATCATGGATACGAGGCAGTAAAGAATTCCAAATCCTATGAAGGTCAGGCTGAGCCATTTTGGCGAAAGGATTATGAACATCATCATGCAGAGGCAAAGCAGGACGATGGATAAAAGTTTTCCTTTGATATATTTCATTTTTGGTATAATGATCTCCTTTTTTTATATAATATGCACGAAATAAGCAAAATGAAGGATTTTTTTAAATCTTTTTTCATTTTTGTGTTTACAAAACGATGGGATAATGATACAATGCACTTATAAAAATTAAGAGATAGGGGTTGTTTTCTTTTGGATAACATAGATTACAAAATTATCGACATACTTTCATCCGACGGAAGAATCACAATGAAAGACCTCTCACAGCGTCTTTCGCTTTCAGCACCTGCTGTTGCGGAAAGAGTTAAAAGACTTGAACACAACGGCGTCATTACATCATACCGCGCAGTGATCGACCGCAGCAAGCTCGGCCAGCCGATAACAGTGCTTATCAACGTTGATGTACCTGCCATTGAGTATGAAAAATTCATGGAATATGCGGACAAGACTCCGGAGATCAGCGAATTCTATTACGTGACAGGTCAGCATTCCCTCATCGTAAAGGCATTCGTTACATCAACATCCCACCTTGCGAAGCTCGTTGAATCCCTTCAGAACTTCGGAAAGACGGAGACATTTGTCGTAATGCATTCGCATATGAAAACAAACGTATTTTAAATATGACGGGCGGATATTCCGCCCGCTTTTTATGGAGAAATTATGGCAGAATATATCATTTCGGACAAAGACAATCTTGAAAAGATATGGGATATGAACGTAAGCTCTAACCCCGGGGATGAGAGGTGGGTGAGGTGGAAAGATGAATACATTTCCTACAACATCCGCGGCATGGCGAAGACATTTGTGGTCATCATAGGCGGCGAGCCCGTCGGGGAGGGGACATTGATAATTTCTCCCGATTGCCGGGCAGTCGGCGGAAACAGCCTTCTTGCGGACGGGAAGGTAGTCGGGAATGTGAATGCCCTGAGGATCATAAAGAAATACGAAGGACAAGGGCATATTTCCCGCCTTGTCAGGCTCATTGAAGATCATGCCCGCAAAATGGGAATGACCCGCCTTACCATCGGCGTCGGCGCGGACAATGAGAGAAATGTTTCCATATACAGACACTGGGGATATGACAGACTGATCTTCTCGGAAGTTGACGAAGGGGAGTTGGTTGAGTATTACGAAAAGGAGTTATGAAGGGATTCGTAACTCTTTTTTCAGTTGAATAAAAAAAGAGCCCGAAGGCTCTTTAATTGTGTATCTCACTGATTATGAAAGGAGTTTTTTGATGTCTTCCTGCGGTGTTGAGATCGGAGCGATGTTGAAGTTTTCAACGAGGTAGTTGAGAACGTTGGGGGATACGAATGCCGGGAGTGACGGTCCGAGAAGGATGTCTTTGATTCCGAGGTAGAGGAGTGTGAGAAGGATGCATACAGCCTTCTGTTCGTACCATGAAAGAACCATTGAGAGCGGCAGGTCGTTTACTCCGCAGCCGAATGCTTCAGCAAGAGCTACAGCGATCTTGATTGCGCCGTAAGCATCGTTGCACTGTCCGATGTCGAGGATACGCGGGATTCCGCCGATGTTTCCGAGATCGAGGTCGTTGAAGCGGTATTTTCCGCAAGCGAGTGTGAGAACGATCGTATCTTCCGGTGTAGCTTTAACGAAGTCTGCGTAGTAGCTTCTGTCTGTTCTTGCGCCGTCGCATCCGCCGACGAGGAAGAAGTGTTTTACAGCACCTGCTTTTACAGCATTGATCACTGTTTCAGCGATTCCGAGAACTGCTGAGTGAGAGAAGCCTGTCATGACTTTGTTTCCGCCGTTCATGCCTGTGAAGTTCTGGTCTTCAGCGTATCCGCCGAGTTCGAGAGCTTTTTCGATAACCGGTGTGAAGTCTTTGTCTTCGCCGATGTGTGTTACATCAGGGTATGATACGATTGATGTTGTGAATACTCTGTCTTTATATGTGTCTTTCGGCGGCATGAGGCAGTTTGTTGTCCATAAAATCGGTGCCGGAAGGTTTGCGAATTCTTTCTGCTGATTCTGCCATGCTGTACCGAAGTTGCCTTTGAGGTGAGAGTATTTCTTGAGTTCCGGATAAGCGTGTGCCGGAAGCATTTCGCCGTGTGTATAGATGTTGATGCCTTTGCCTTCTGTCTGTTCGAGAAGTTTCTTGAGGTCATAGAGGTCGTGTCCTGTGATTACGATGAACGGACCTTTTTCAACTGTGAGTGTAACTTCTGTCGGAACCGGATTGCCGTATGTAGCTGTGTTAGCCTTATCGAGCATTTCCATGCAAGCGAGGTTGATCTCGCCGACTTTCATTACTATGGGGAGAAGTTCTGCCATGCCCCAGTCTTCGCCTACTGCAAAGAGTGCTTCGTAGATGAAGTTGTTTACTTTTTCATCTTCATATCCGAGGACTGCTGCGTGGTAAGCATATGCTGCAACGCCTCTGATGCCGAAGAGGATGAGAGATTTGAGAGAACGGATGTCTTCGTTGTCGTTCCAGAGTTTTTCGAGGTCATAATCTTCTGTTCTGCCGCAGGGCTCTGAACATTCTGTGCAACCTTCTACGACAGCTTTCTTGGCTGATGCTACTTTGCCTGTGAGGTTGATGATCTCAGAGTCGTTGAAGTTAACGTTTGTGAGTGTTGCGAAGAGAGCTTCCATAACGAGCTTGTCGGGTTTTTCTGTTGTCTGTGAAGCGTCGACAGCTCTTGCAAGGCCGATGAGAGCGCCTGTGAGTTTGTCCTGTAAGATCGCTGTTTCTGCTGTCTTTCCGCATACGCCTGCTTTTCCGTCGCAGCCTACGCAGCCTTTTGTCTGTTCACACTGAAAACAAAACATTTTCTTTTCCATAGTTTTTCCTCCGTATTATATTATTCGCTTTTTATATTTTTATTAATAGTTTTCGTCTTTTAGTATCTCTCCCTTTGAAGAGATCGTTACCACCCTGAGGGGAAGATGTTTTCCCGCGTTGTTCAGGGCTTTTTTCACCGTGTTTTCCATTCCTCCGCAACACGGCACCTGCATTCTCGTCACCGTTACGGAATTTATGTCATTCATTCTGAATATTTCCGTAAGGCGGTCGGTGTAGTCTTCGTTGTCGAGTTTTGTGCATCCGATGATGGTGACTTTGTCCTTTATGAAGTCTTCGTGGAAGTTTCCGTAAGCATAAGCCGTGCAGTCCGCCGCAACGAGCACGTCGCTTCCCTGAAGGAAATATGCTGACGGGGAAAGGAGCCTGAGCTGTACGGGCCAGCTTGTGAGGCGGGAAGGCTGATATGAAGATTTTTCCTTTACTTCAAGGCTTCTTTTTTTCATATGCTCTTTTACTGCTTCTTCGTCATACGCGAGAGCTTCTCTTTCTTCGAAAGATATTGCATCTTCGGGACAAGCCGGGAGGCAATCTCCGAGACCGTCGCAGTAATCATCTCTGATGAGGACCGCTTTGCCTTCTTTGATGGCGATGGCTCCCTCGTGGCAGGCATCTGCGCAAAGTCCGCAACCGGTACATTTGTCTTGGTCTATTTTAATTATCCTGCGAATCACTTTTCTTACCGCTTTCTTTATTGACTTTGTGGCCTTATTGTACTATACTGCGGAGTGAAAGTATGTTGTAAAAACAACAAAAGGAGAAAAAATGAAAAATTTTTTTGATGTAATAGCAAGAAGCGATCTCTTCAGCGGAATCGACAGCGGCATCCTTCCGGATGTGCTGGACTGTCTGGGAGTCACGACTCAGAGCGTGAAGAAAAATCAGGTCATTTTCGAAGAAGGCGAAGCGGCAAAATATGTCGGAATAGTGCTTTCGGGAGAAGTGCAGATGGTGAGAGATGATTTTTACGGCAACAGAAGCATCATCATGCACATGGAGCCTTCCGATCTTTTCGCGGAAACATTTGCCTGCGCAGGGCTTGAGAGAATGCCCGCGAGCATCGTTGCCAGCGAAGACGGGGAAGTGATGTTCATTGACTGCAAGAGGATCCTCACGGTCTGCAGTAGCGCCTGCAGTTTCCACAACCGCCTTATTCAGAATCTCCTTCGCATTGTCGCAACCAAGAACATATCCTTTGACAAGAAGATAGATATCACATCTCAGAAGAGCACACGCGACAAACTCATAACCTTCCTTAATCACGAATCCAGGAAGGCAGGTTCAAGCGAATTCACCATTAATTATGACCGTCAGGAGCTTGCGGATTATCTCGGCGTGGAGAGAAGCGCCATGTCTTCCGAGCTGAGCAAGCTCAAAAAAGACGGCCTTATAGATTACAACAAAAACTGGTTCAAATTGCTCGGGAACTGATATGAAAAGAAAAAAACTGTCATTGGAAGAAGAGATCATCTTTAAGATGGATGATCCTGCCTTATCAGCCGGAGCGATAGTCGGGATGATAATGATGAGCGGAAACATAAACGGGCGTGATCGTGATGGCAGGACGTATCTTATGAATGCAATAAGTATGTCGAGGACGGACATTGCGTATAATCTCATAAAAAACGGAGCGGATGTAAATCTGCGGGACAACGATGATTTCACCGCCGCCCACGTATGTGTTATGTGTCTCGGAAAAGAGGATGCATTGAAAGTGATGTCGTGGCTTAAAGATCACGGCGCAGACATAAATGCCGTGGACTGCTTCGGCAACACTCCGCTTATGAGGATAAATGACGTCAGGAAGCTTTCTCTCGCCGTGGAGCTGATAAAGTCCTTCGGCGCGGATGTGTCTGTGAAGAATAATTACGGCATGTCGGCGAAAGACCTTTTCGGCGCATATCCGGAAGTCATGGATGTGATAAATGCTGTTGAAAGCGAAGAGCATTGAAGCGCAGAAGCGCTTCTTTTTTTGATTCCGTCTTTTGGTGGTTAAGGCAGGGGCGCCGCCGTGCTCAGCGATTTGCGCTGAGCCGCCGAGGGCGAAGCCCCCGGCA
>JAFXKY010000002.1 GCA_017531485.1 Eubacteriaceae bacterium
GGCGGGGGTGGCGGGCGGGGATCATTGAAAATGCTGCCACTGAGAAAGATCCGGATGTCCCACGATACCACCGCTGTAAACAGCTTACTGCATATTAAAAAGAGAAAAACGATATGCGCTTTTCTCCTGTAATACTATTTATACGGATTTTCCTCAAACTCCTGCTTTTCCCTTCTCGTCGTGCCGCAGAAAATGCTCTTCGTCGGAGTTATGATAATGTCAATGTGTGTGTCATGTGGGTCGGTGGGAACTTCGTCAAGAATGAATCTGTCATAAGACGGACAGAGCTTCACCACGTGCGGAGATATTATCTCAAACAACCTGTCATAATACCCTCCGCCGTAACCAAGACGATCCCCGCCGTATGTAAACGCAAGACCGGGGGTGATTATTATATCAAGCTCCTTGTAATTTACAAGTTCCGCTTTCTCAATGGGAATTTCCATAATTCCCATACCCGTCTTCTCAAAGCCTTCCGGGAACGTCGTCGTCAGCGCAAGGGACATGGTCTTGTCGGGATTGCATATGGGTGTTACTACCCTCTTTCCCATTTCTAGGCATTCGCGGATAAATTTATGCGTATTTAATTCCTTGCCGTAAGATACGTATATCATGATAGTTTCCGCGTTTCTGAAACAATATAATTCCTTGATCTTCGCAAAGATTATGTCGCTCATTATATCTATCTCATCATCCGTATAAACTTCTCGCTCTTTTAACAGTTCTTTTCTGAGTGTTTTCTTGTCTTTCATATTTTTTCTCCGTACAGTATTTTCCTTTGAGTATATTATAACAAATTTTAAAGAAAAATCCATATTTTTCTTAACATTCGGAAATTTTGTGGTATAATGTTTGTTATTATACTAAACGGGAGGATAAAAACATATGCAGCCTTATGAAATGACGGCAAATCAACTCAAACAAGCCATTAAGACCAGAGAACTGAGCTGTGTCGATGTTGTGAATTCATTCATCGACAGGATATGCGGCGCAGATAAGCATATAAACGCTTATCTCACAACTTGCTTCGAGGCAGCGATGAATAATGCAAAAATGCATGATGACATCACTGTCAAAGGTGAAGATATGAATAATTATCTTGCCGGAATACCTTACTCACTCAAAGACAACATCATAACCAAAGATATAAAGACAACAGCTTCTTCCAAAATTCTCGAAAACTTCGTGCCGCCTTATTCAGCACACGTCTACGAAAACCTCACCTCTTCCGGCGCCATTCTCCTCGGAAAAGTGGACATGGACGAATTTGCCATGGGCTCCACCTGCGAAAATTCATCATTCGGAACGGTAAAGAACCCTTATGACTTATCCCGTGTCCCCGGCGGAAGCTCAGGCGGAAGCGCGGCGGCAGTTGCGGCAGGAATGTGTGCGTTTTCCATCGGAAGCGACACAGGCGGAAGCGTCCGTAACCCTGCTTCTTACTGCAACCTGACAGCCCTGAAACCCACATACGGAACAGTTTCACGTTACGGCCTCATCGCATACGCCTCTTCCCTCGATCAGATCGGACCGGTCTGCAGGGATATTGAAGACGTGGCGCTGGTAATGAACGTAATTTCGGGAAAAGACGAAAGAGACTCCACTTCAACTGCTTCTCCTCACAAAGACTATACTTCATACCTCACAGAAGACATAAAAGGTATGAAGATAGGAATTGATATGAACCTCATCGAAACGGGACTTGACAAAGAAGTCAGAAGAATATATCTCGAAACCATAAACAAATTCAAAGAACTCGGATGCGAGATAGTGGATCTGTCATTTGATATGCAGAAATACGCCGTTCCCGTATATTACCTCGTGGCGTGCAGTGAAGCGTCAAGCAACCTCGCCCGTTTCGACGGCATACGCTACGGAACAAGACATACTGCACCGACAGTCGAAGAAACTATCCGTCTATCAAGGACAAACGGATTCGGAAAGGAAGTCAAAAACAGGATAATGCTCGGAACGTACGCTCTCAGCGCAGGATATTATGATAAATATTACTCTCAGGCGCTTAAAGTCAGACGACTGATCTCTGAAGATTATAATAACGCATTGTCAGAATGTGATCTTTACCTCTGCCCCACAAATCCCGATCCTGCTTATAAGATCGGGGAGAAAAACGACGACCCGATGAGCCTTTATCTTGCGGATATCTTCACCGTAACCGCAAACCTTACGGGCACACCTGCGGCGTCTTTCCCTGCCGGCTTTACTTCAGACGGCCTTCCCGTAGGAATGCAGCTTTCGGCGATGTCTCAGAGAGAAGACCTGATAATTAAAGCTATCTACAGCTTCCAGAAAAACACTTCTTACCACACCGTAAGACCGGAAATATAGGAGGGGAATATGAGTTACATTGAATACGACATGGTCATCGGTCTTGAGATCCACTGTGAGCTCGCAACAAAATCAAAGATATTCTGCTCCTGCCCGACAACTTTCGGAGCGCAGGAGAATGAAAATGTATGCCCCGTATGCCTGGGGCTTCCGGGAACACTTCCCGTATTGAACAGAAGCGTTGTGGATTATGCTGTCAGGGTCGGTCTTGCGCTGAACTGCGAGATATCAAACTACTCCAAAATGGACAGAAAGAATTATTTCTACCCTGACCTTCCGAAAGCTTATCAGATAAGCCAGTATGAAAAGCCGATCTGCGAAAACGGATATCTGGACATCGAGCTCGAAGACGGCAGCACAAAACGCATAGGTATTACAAGGATCCACATCGAAGAAGATGCGGGAAAACTCACTCATGCTTACAAAAGCACATTCATTGACAACAACCGCTGCGGAGTTCCGCTTATTGAAATCGTAACAGAGCCGGATATGAGAAGTGCTTATGAGGCGGAAGCTTTTGCGAGAAAGGTCCGTTCCATCATTCAGGCCACAGGTTCTTCCGACTGCAGGATGCAGGAAGGATCAATACGTTTTGACGTAAACTTATCAATAATGCCCAAGGGCAGCGAAGTTTTCGGAACAAGGACAGAGATGAAGAACCTTAACTCATTCAGAAGCCTTGTCCGCGCCGTCGGATACGAATCAAGGCGTCAGGAAGACGTTCTCCTCGACGGCGGCGAAGTCATTCAGGAAACTCGCCGCTGGGATGACAGCAAGGGAATGTCTGTAAGCATGCGTTCAAAGGAAGATGCCCACGATTACCGCTATTTCCCGGATCCTGATCTCGTGCCGATAGTCCTTACGGATGAATATATCGCCCACATGAGAGATACTCTCCCCGAACTGCCTGATGCGAAGCTCAGAAGATATACGGAAAAACTGAAACTCAGCGCCTTTGAGTCACGTCAGCTGACTTCCGAATCTGAGATCACGGAGTTTTTCGAAGAAGCTATCCGTCATGCAGACGCAAAGAGCGTTGCAAACTTCATCATCGTCGACATCTTTGCCCTTTTAAAGACGGATGAAGAAGATTTCTCAAATCTGAAGATCACGCCCTTACAGCTTGCAGAGCTTATAAACCTCGTCAGGGATTCCGTTATCAGCATTTCCGCATCAAAGAAGGTGCTGTCAGAAATGTACCGTACGGGAGAAGACGCCAAAACCGTCGTCGACAAGCTCGGACTTATGCAGGTCAGCGACGCATCCGCCATTGAAACCATCGTCCGTAAGGTCATTTCCGACAATCCGAAATCAGTAGAGGATTACAAAGGCGGAAAAACTCAGGCAATGGGATATCTCGTCGGTCAGGTAATGCGTGCATCAAAGGGAAAAGCAAACCCGAAGATCGTAAACGAGCTTGTAAACAGAGTGTTAAATGAATAAATTCAAAAGCAAGGTACGACGTACCTTGCTTCTTTTATAGTATCATCAAATTCAGCTTCCACCGATCCCCCTGATGACTTCGTCATCTTTCCCCCCTTATCCTAAGGGGGACGGGCGCTGTCACGGAGTGACTGCGGGATCCGATCCCCTAAATCCAGAACACGATCAGCCCGCCTTTTTTAGCGTTGGAAACTTTCCCCACAAGCCGCGAGATCTTCTGTCGTGTGTCATGCGGGATGGTGTTCAGGCGCATGTGTATGTCATCAATAAACATCTCCCCGATGCTTCTGCCGAAGATTTCCGTTTCCCACAACTTGTCGCGGTCATTTTCATACATATCGCATAATTTCTCATGAAAAATACTGCACTCGCTTTCCTGCCCGATGATGGGATTTATTTCGGAAATGATCTCGCTGACGATGAGATGCGTGGAATATGCTTTCGCCGTGAGCTTCACTCCGAACCGCCCCGAATCGTTCGTCATCAACGGTTCTTCAAGCTCAAAACCGCCCTCTTCGGGAAAGACTATGCCGTATCCGCCGGATTGTGCCTCCTGCATAGCTTTCATCACCATCTCCGTCTTTCCTTTTGCGGAGAGAAGCGACGAAAGAAGATTGAACATATCGCTTTCGCTCTTTATCGCAACCCCGTTTTCTTCGCCGATGATCTTATAAAACACGGAGCTGTCAATATCCACCTTCGCATATATGACGCCGCAGGACAGATCGATATTTTGTATCTCCATCTCGAAATTCTCGCATACGTTGGAGCTGACCGCGTCGTTTATGCACCTTATCTGCCGTCCGGAGTGGGAAAGATACGTAAGAAAATCGTTTATCTGCGTGGTAAGATAATGCTTTCCGCGGAGCCTTCCCACCCATTTTGGAATACTGCACTCTATGCGCGTCACGGGGAATTCGTAAAGAACCTTCGTGAGTATATCTTCAATATCCTCCATATCCATGTTCATGACGTCCATGACGATGACCGGAAGCATATACTTCTCCTGCATCTCCATTTTCAGTCTTTCCGTATCGCTTGAGTATGGATATTTCGTGTTGAGGATTATGACAAACGGCTTTTCAAGCTCCTTCAGCTCGCTTATCACCCTTTCCTCCGCAGGGATGTAATTCTCACGTGGGATATCCGTAAAACTGCCGTCCGTTGTCATGACTATGCCTATGGTGGAGTGTTCCGAAATGACTTTTCTTGTTCCTTTTTCCGCCGCCTTTTCAAAGGGCATCTCATTTTCATCCCACGGCGTCCTGATCATCCTCGCCTTTCCGTCTTCACTGCTTCCGACTGCCCCTTCAACTACGTATCCCACGCAGTCAATAAGCCGCACGTTCAGCTCCATCGCATCTCCCACGGACATCTTCACCGCCTCGTCCGGAACGAACTTCGGTTCCACCGTGGTGATCATCTTCCCCGAACCGCTTTGGGGAAGTTCATCCGTGGTGCGCTGTCGCTTGTATTTGTTTTCAATGGACGGGATCACCGCAAGCTCCATGAATTTCTTTACAAACGTGGACTTTCCGCTTCTGACTGCGCCCACGACGCCTATGTATATATCTCCGCCACTGCGTGAAGATATGTCTTTGTATAATCCTTCCTGCATGACTTCCTCCGATGTTTTTGGTTAATGATATGCTCCCCGAAAGAAAATTATGCATCAAAAAACCACCCCAATTAAGGAGGGGGTGGCACGAAAAAAATGAAGAATTCAAAGGACACTTCCCAGTGCCCTTTAAACTCTGCCCCAAAAGGGGCAGGAAATGGGTGAATTATTTGTTGTTGTAAATTACGTTTACGCCGTCAAATGCTGAGATTCCGTAATAACAATAACGATGATCAGCCGGTCCGCCAAATAACTGGTCGAATACGATGAGCTCATGATGAGCTTCGCCGTCATTATGTATGTGGTTGTCATCAACAACAGTGTTTCCGTTTGCATCTGTCGGATGGCCGTATCTTACGTTGGAGTATGCATCAACGCTTACACCTGCCTGTACTCTTACATACGGGTATCCTGTGCCTGCAAATTCACAGTATGTATAGTTTGCCCAGTCGCCGTAAATTACAGTAACGTTTTCACATGTTACATTTTCCGGTGTTTTAACAGTTTGTACTTCGCCATTTGTGATAGACTGGGGAACTCGACCAATGATCATACCGCTGTTACGATAATTGTACCACTGATATGCGGATACGATGTCGTTTACAGCATCGATTCTGCATGCAATAGTGCAATCTTTAATAAGGATCTTAGCGCTTGAGCCGCAACCACCGATCACACCGCCATTTGCATTGCCGAAGTCGCCCCACTGACCACCGATAATTGTAGACGCTTCAATGTCACAGTTGATGTACTGATGATCTCCTGATGCCCAGCCTACAATACCGCCTGCGTAATACTGATAGTCGTTAACCTTGGAGTCAGATACAGTGATGTTTTCGAATGTACATTCACCGTATGCAGCAGCAGCTACTGTACCGCACATACCTGATTCACCTGAAATGCTTGCTCCGTCCATTACGAGATCTTTGATCGTAGCATCTTCAACGAGGCCGAAGAGACCAAGACCTAAATCACTGTAATAATATCCGTTGTTAAGAGCCCATGTGTTCTGTGAAAGGTTTGAGATCGTAAATTCCTGACCGTCGAATGTGCCTTTGAAAGCTGTGTCATTTCTGTATGAACCGATCGGATTGAAACTGATAGCTTCGCCGTTTTCATCTTCTGCATAAAGATCGATGTTTTTGCCTAACTTGATCGTTTTACCTTCGAATGTGTTTCCGTCGTCAACGAGTTTTGCAAAACCTGCGAGCTGTTCAGCTGTTGTGATTGTGAATTCTGCATCTGTATCGTTATACCATGATGTGTCAACTGTGCCGTCCCATGTGTCTTTTGCAAGTTCTTCAAGTGTCGGGATGTGGGGAACATCTTCGCCCTGCCACGGATGTTCTGTTCCGAATGCTGTGTTGAGAGCCGTTTTTGCATCAGCAAAGCCTTCTGTCTGAACAGCCTGTGAGAATACGAGAATGTCATATGTACCATTCTTGTTGCCGTCGATTGCTTCAACGTCTTCGTTTTCTGCTTCCGGTTTCATGTATACCTGAAGAAGTGACGGATAAGTAGTTGTTTCCGGTGCAAGAATACCTGTTGGGTTTGATTTCGGTCCGAGGTATGTAGCGCAGATGATATAATACGTATTCGCTACGTCTTTATCATCTTTAATTTCAACATCTGTTTCAGAAACTTCCCAACTCCAATGCACGCCATCAGTGTTTGTCATGATGACATTTTTGAAGTTATCGGCTTCGATAGAACCCTGTTCAAGTGCGATCCATGTGCGAACGTATGCATCAGATTTACCTGTGTTCTTAACAAATACGAACTTGTCCTGTACATTCTTTACGCTGTCGTCAAAAAGATAAACTGAACCCGGGGCTTCAATCTGTTCCCATGACTGCTGATGATCAGCAACTCTGTCGTCCCATTTGATTGCTCCGTCAGCGAAAACAGCGGGATAAAGCGGTTTAGCCTGAGAGAACTCTTTAATCTTATCAGGTGTGTAACCGTACTTGTCTGTTTCACCTGTTGAAACCCATTTTCCGTCAGCATCAACAACTCTTTCATACTCATGCTGCTCGATCTGAACATTTCCGAGCGTCATGACGTTGACATCGCTGTCTTCGTCCTGAAGATACGCTACCGTTGCGCCTACTGATACCGCTGCAACCATTACAGCCGCAAGAGTAAATGCAACGATCTTCTTAAATGTTTTCATTTTTTTCCTCCATATTATTTTATAAAGATTTTACACGAATCCATTA
>JAFXKY010000010.1 GCA_017531485.1 Eubacteriaceae bacterium
GATGAGAAGGTCGATTGTTCCATCAGGATCGTTAAGAAGTTCGTTGACCTTTTCTTCCGCATATCTGTCATAGAGCCATGCAGCGATTGCGAGTGTTTCGAGTTTGTTCTGTTCGTAAAGCTGTTTTGCAAGCGGACCATTCTTTTCGAGCATTGCAAGAACTTTTTCCGGGTTTGCAAGGAGATATTCGTAAAGTTCCTTTGCATCATCTTCACCGTTTTCAGCGAGGTATTCAGCAATTTTCTTTTCGAATGCTTCGAGGAATCTCTCAGCTGTTTCCGGATCAACAGCTCCGCTGTTTTCTTTTGCGAAGTTGATGATCTGCTGAATAAGAGCAAGAAGTTCTTCGTCTGTCAAATCATCATTGCCTGATGCTTCGAGATATGTGTCGATAAGTTTCCATGCGTTTTCGCCGTGTTCTTCAACGAAAGCGATAAGCTTGTCGATAGTGCCTGACGGATCAGAAATGAGTGAATCCACATATTCCTGACCGCCGTAGTTTTCATAGAGATAGAAAGCAACTGCAAGAATGATAGCTTTCTTCTGTGTATCTTCCTGATTGTTTACGAGTTCCAGAACTTCTTCCGGATTTTCGAGAAGATAGTTATAGATCTTGTCAGCGAGTTCTTCTTTGTTTTCTTCAACGTAACCGAAAAGGAGTCCGACGATTGCGTCGATAACGCCTTCTTTTTCGAGTTCTTCAAATTTTGCAGCGAGGAAATCATCAGAATCATATCCATTTTCGTATGCTTCTAAAATAGCATCTCTGAGCTGAACATGACCATCAACGCTCGGGTGTGAGAAGAAACTGTTTCCGATATCTGAACGGATACCAAGTGAAAGGATCGTCATATAGATATCTTTCATAGCCGGATCTTCCGGAATGTCGAGTTCAACTGTATAGGGAATTCCTTTTGTGCTCTGCATGACGTTTTCTTCGAGTTCGCCGAAAATGTCATTAAGAACTTTCTTCTGAGCATCGCCATATCCGCTTGCAAGAGCCATGATGTTGATAGTTTTTGTTTCAGCGCCAAGCTTCATGATCTGTGCAAGTGTGTCATATGCGGCATTGAGAGCTGTATCATAAATTACGTAGTACGGCTCAAACGCATCGGGGAGCAATTCTGCTTTGCCTGCTTTGATAAAGTCATTAAGTTTAATGTCTGCAAGCTTAACGTTTCCTTTTGCAACTTCACCGGCAAATGCCATGAGAGCTTCATCGCTGGAAGTATCGAGCATGCGCACATCAGGAACATCTACCACGCCGGCACCAAGCGAACGATACAATTCAGCAACGAAGAGCTGCTGGATTCTTGTGCTTACGTAGAAGTTGTTGTCATAAATGTTGAGGCAGTCGATAAAGTCTTCAGAAAGTGTTGAAACATCCCCTGCTTCATAAAGAAGAATATCTTCCGTAAATGTCTTTACATATCCGTCTTCACCTGCGTATGCATAATAATATGTATCGCTGTACGGTGAGAATGATGCGGCATATGTATTTGCAAGGTCTACAAGTGCTCCGTAGAGTTCACCGAACGGAATAAGTTCGTCAGTACCCGGGAATTTTGTTTCAAGACCATACATAAGATTCTGAATGGAAACAACAACGATGTTTACATCCGGATTAAGTCTGTAAATATTTTCGATACTTTCATCAAAGTTTACACAATATCCTGTTACGGCATACGCACATGCATCAATAATCTTATCAAAGAGTTCTTTGCTTTCTCCGAGAAGATCATCCATTGAATCTGCGCCTGCATAACCGAGAAGAAGTTCTTCGATCTTGGCTTTATATTCGTTGTAAAGAGCGATTTCTGCTTCGCTGAGAACTTTTGTAAGATCTGCTTCAAACATATTGTTGGCAATACGGTTTGAGAGATATACACCAAAGTTGTTTGTACCGATATCTACTGTAATGAAATCAGCATCTCTGACTGCGTCCTGATATACTTTGCGAAGTGCGTCAAGTCCGCCCGGTTCTGCGATATGGAACCATTTTTCTCCGCCTGTGAAACGCCACTGAGTATATGCATCGCCATAATATTCATTGTCAAGAAGAATATGAAGTTCTTCTGCACGCATAGAACTTATAGCAAGCTGGTCGAGATGTACGTCCATGCCTGTCTTTTCTTCAAGAGCTTTGGCAATGAGTGTCGGATATGCTTTTTCCGGTGTCATTTTGTATCCGTACACATTGTGTGCGAATTTCAAAACGGGATTTTCATACACTTCATCGGGCACGTATCCTTTAAGACCGAATCCGTTTGTGTTTGAAGCACCGAAAGAAACATAATTGATAACTCCGTCGTTATCAATATCAAGGTCTTCTTTTACGTCTGCCGCAAATACTGATCCGAATGAACTTGCGATCATGAGAACCGCAAGAAAAAGGCTCAGTGCGGAGCGTAATTTACTTCCGTGTTTTTCTTTCACGATTTCCTCCTAAATAATGTTTTGTTTTTATAAATACAGGCATTCAACTCCACATCACCCTTGCAATAGTGCTTTGTTGAATAACGTATTTTACTCATTATATATCAGAAAAACGGCTTTGTAAAGCTATTTTGGGCTATTTTGGAAAATTCAGCATTGCAATCAATAAAATCTATAAATAAACATATACGCTTATACAGCTTAAACATTTATGACACAAAAAAAGCGGGTCTCCCCGCATAAATTTAATTATTCTTCGTGGCAATGTCCGCCGCAGTCATGGTCTTCGTGGTCTCCGCAGTCATGATCTGAGCAGTCGTGGTCTTCACCGTGGTGATGTCCGCAGTTTGCTTCGGCGATCTGTTCGAGTTTGCCTGCAACAAATTTTGCAACCACCAGGTCAGCGATTCCTGAGTTGCCGGCATAAAGCGTGATGCCTGCGTTTGCGAGGGCTCTCTGTGCGCCGCCGCCGATTCCGCCGCAGATGAGAACGTCTGCTTTGATGCCGGAAAGAACGTCTGCGAGTGCGCCATGGCCTGAGCCGTTTGTTGAGATAACTTCTTCGTTTGTGATGGTGCCGTTTTCAACTGTATACACCTTAAACTGTTCCGTATGTCCGAAGTGCTGGAAGATGCTTCCGTTTTCGTATGTTACTGCAATTTTCATTTCTGACTCCTCATATTTTTGACATATGTCAATTATTCCTTCTGTATTATACCCCCGTTTGTGACATATGTCAATAAGTATTGCGCTGTTTTTGAATATTTCACCATGCCCTGCCCCCAATAAAAAAGCCGGAACAAGTCCGGCAATTTTATTATACTCTTTCTACGCTGATAGCGGCCGTATGACCGTTGAGGTTTGATTCTTCTCCTTCGTTTTTCGCGAAGATGACTGCGTCTGTGAGAGTTTCTTCTTTGATATAGCTGTCGAATGCGCCGATCGCCTCTGTTACGAGCTCGTCGCAGTCGATAGTGATGTTGATTCTGTCCGTAACTTCGAATCCTGAGTTCTTACGAAGCTGCTGAACCTTTGAAACGACTTCCCTTGCGAGGCCTTCGAGGATGAGTTCATCGCTCAGCTCCGTGTTGATGAGGATGAAGAGTGAGTTTTCAGTCTGTACGTTGAAGCCTTCCTTTGCACTTACACGGATGTCGAGCATTGATTTGTCGATCGTGAGTGTTTCACCGTTTACCACTACATCAACGCTTCCGTTGTCAAGAGCCTTGACCATCGCCATTGCATCACATTCAGCGAGGTATGTCGCAAGCGCTTTTACATTCTTGCCGAATAACTTGCCGCATACTTTGAAGTCCGGTTTGAGTGTGAAGTCAATGAATGAGGTGAGGTCTTCTTCATAATGAACGTTCTTGACGTTGAGTTCTTCTTTGATGAGCTCTGTGAGGTCGCCGATGATGCCTGAATATGTCTTGTCGATGATGACTTCGCTGAGAGGCTGACGGACCTTCATGTTCGCTTCTTCCCTTGCGCTTCTTCCGAGGTTTACGAAGATTCTTACGAGTTCCATCTTTTCTTCGAGATCGCTGTCAATGAGCGCTTCGTCACATACCGGATAGTATGCGAGATGAACTGATTCTTCGCCTGTGAGGTTGCGGTAGATTTCTTCTGTGATATACGGCGCAAACGGTGCAGAGAGTTTTACGATGCCGAGAAGGATCTCGTATGTCGTCTGATATACTGCCTTCTTGTCAACTGTAAGTTCGCTTTCCCAGAATCTTCTTCTGTTACGTCTGATATACCAGTTGGAAACGTCTTCGTTCACGAAGTTCTGAATTGCTCTTACAGCCTTCGTAAGGTCAAATACGTCGAGGTTTGCCGTTACTTCTTTTACGAGTGAATTGAATCTTGAAATGATCCATCTGTCTGTTTCGTCGCGGTCAGCTACGGGAACATCAAATTCTCTCGGGTCGATGTTATCGGCATTTGCGTACATTACGAAGAATGAATATACGTTTTTGAGTGTGTTGAAGTATTTGCTGATTACTTCCTTTAAGCCTTCTTCATCGAATTTTGTCGGTGTCCATGCCGGTGATACATAAAGGAGATACCATCTGAGAGCATCTGCACCGTATTTTTCGAACATGAGGAACGGGTCAACTGTGTTGCCGCGTGATTTACTCATCTTCTGACCGTTCTTGTCGAGGATGAGGTCGTTTACGAGAACGCGTTTGTACGGACTCTTGCCTGTGAGGAATACGCCGATCGCGAGGAGCGAATAGAACCATCCTCTCGTCTGGTCGATACCTTCGCAGATGAAGTCTGCCGGATACTGATCGTTGAAAACATCCATGTTTTCAAACGGATAGTGCTGCTGCGCGAACGGCATTGAACCGCTGTCGAACCAGCAGTCGATTACGTCTGTGACCCTGCTCATCACTCCGCCGCATTTCGGGCATGTGAAGTGAATTTCGTCAACATACGGTCTGTGGAGCTCTACTGTAGCGGCATCGACTTCTTCGATCGCCTTCTGAGCGAGTTCTTCACGTGAACCGACGCTTTCAAGACATCCGCATTCGCATCTCCAGATGTTAAGCGGTGTGCCCCAGTAACGGTTTCTTGAGATCGCCCAGTCCTTGAGTGTTTCGAGCCAGTTTCCGAAACGTTTTTCGCCTACGAAATCAGGATACCATTCAACTTCGTTGTTTGCGGCGATGAGCTGATCTTTATATTTTGTAACTTCGATATACCAGCTGGGTTTAGCATAGTAAAGAAGCGGTGTCTTACATCTCCAGCAGTGCGGATAGTTGTGTTCCATTCTCTGCTTTCTGAAGAGCTTGCCCTGTTCTTTGAGCCAGATGATGATGTCTTTGTCAGCATCCATTACGAACATACCTTCCCACGGTGTTGTGGTGTATGTGCCCTGTTCGCTTACGGGGTTAACTACCGGAAGATCGTACTGTTTTCCTACGTTGTAGTCGTCTTCACCGAACGCGGGAGCGATGTGTACGATACCTGTACCGTCTTCAGCGCCGACATAATCCGCGCATGTTACGAAACAAGCTTTTTCTTCATCCATTTCAACGAAATCCATAAGTCTTTCGTAGCGGATGTATTCAAGGTCTTTACCCTTCATTTCTTCGATGATCTCAGCTTCTTCACCGAGAACTTTGCCGACAAGTGCTTTTGCGAGGATATAGACCACGCCATCAAGCTTAGCTTTGACGTATTCGAGTTCCGGATTTACGCAGAGAGCTGTATTTGAAGCGAGTGTCCAGGGTGTTGTTGTCCATGCGAGGAAATATTCATCACAATCAACTCTCTTGAATTTGGCGATGACTGTTTCTGTAGTGATGTTCTGATATCCCTGCGCAACTTCGTGAGAAGCAAGGCCTGTTCCGCATCTCGGGCAGTAAGGAAGGATCTTGTGACCTTCATAGATAAGGCCTTCCTTGAAGTATTTGTTTAAGATCCACCATACTGTTTCAACATAATTGTTGTCGAGTGTGATATACGGATTTTCGAGGTCGATGAAATATCCCATCTGGGATGTCATCTGTCTCCAGAGTGCTTCATATGAGAATACGCTTTCGCGGCATTTTTCGTTGAATTCCTTGATACCGTACTTTTCGATATCTTTCTTTCCGGACATACCGAGAATCTTTTCAACTTCGATTTCTACCGGAAGGCCGTGTGTGTCCCAGCCTGCTTTACGAAGAACGCGTCTGCCCTTCATGACGTTGTATTTATTTACGCTGTCCTTTAACGTTCTTGCGATAACGTGATGGATTCCCGGACGGCCGTTTGCTGTCGGCGGTCCTTCAAAGAACACGAAATTTTCGTTTCCTTCACGGGTCTCAATGCTTCTTTTGAGGATGTCGATCGTATCCCAGTATTTAGCTATGGACTGTTCCGTTTCGGAAACGGTGAGTTTTGATAACATAGAAAAAGCCATTTTTCCCTCCAAATTTTTCTTAAAAATAAAAAACGCCCCTGAACAGGACGGGATTACCGTGGTACCACCTGAATTGACAAAATGTCCACTCGGACGGTTTAACGCACCGTAACGGACAAGCCTACATATCGGCCTGCCGGCTCAAAAGTGATCTTCACATTTACCCTCCGCACCTTTTCGCACCAACCAAAGGCTCTCTTTGCGGCAAAATAAAGCTACTGTCTTTATCACAGCCATTTTAGGGGATTTTATCATAAAATAATATTTCTGTCAACGTTTTCCCATAAAAAAGAGAAAAATGAGTGGGGGTGAAGGCTGTCCGTGACGAGAGAACATCCCGATCTCTATTGCTGACAATATCTTTAAACCCCGCCCACCTCCCCCGCCGCCGTAAAATCCGCGAAGCGGATTTTGCCTGAGGCTTCGCCTCAGGCGGCTCATCGCAAAGCGATGAGCACGGCGGCGCCGCATCTCCAAAACATATATATCCCAACTCCTCAGTTCATCACATCTTCCCAACGAAAAAAGCACCCCTGCGGATGCCTTTCGGATATATTATAATAGGAAAGAATAATCTACTTTTAGATAAGCGCCATTCCTGCCATATAAGCGATGGTTTCAGCGTCTGTCGGTGTGACGTTTCCTGCGAATACTGCCACCATTCCGAGAACCACGAGGGCTGCGATTGTGATCGTTGCTAATTTGTTTGTTTTCATTTTATACTCCTTTTCTCCGCCTATAAAAATTTCGGCAAACCGGCGGAACAATGTTTTATTATCTTTATTTCTGACACCTTCTCCCCTTCCGTCTTTCGGCAAAAATCCGGAAGGTTCTCTTCAATTCATTCTCCGTACTGATCAGGTGAGCTTTTTAGATGAGCGCCATTCCTGCCATGTATGCGATAGTTTCAGCGTCTGTCGGTGTGACGTTTCCTGCGAATACTGCCACCATTCCGAGAACCACGAGGGCTGCGAGTGTGATTGTTGCTAATTTGTTTGTTTTCATTTTCGGCTCCTTTTCTCCGCCTTTAAATAATTTCGGCAAACCGGCGGATCGATTTTTGTACTTTATATTTTTGTTATGCCTTTATCAGGGCTTTACAACTTATACTACTGCGCTCACCAGATCAAACGCCAGCGCGATGGGTTCCTGCGGCATCATCATCTTTACTGCGAGAAGCAATACTCCCGCAACCGCAGCGGCAATGAGGAAAGTTAATTTTGTGTTTTGTGTCGTTGTCATATCTGACTCCTTTTATACTTTTAAGTATTTCATATTTTATTATCAGGCAATTTCCGGAAGTCTTTCGGCAATCAACTTCCTTTGTCAATTAAATATTACCACTCAAAATGTCATTTGTCAAGAGAAATTTTGAGTACAGCATACAATTTTTATCACTTTTTTTCATTTCATGTGATCCAGATTCACATCAAGGCTGTGAATCACATTCAAAATGTTGCCCGATACGCACGCAAACATTGCTTCACACTTCCTTTTATTCATGATATATTCCCGTAAGGAATGGATACACCTTATTTTATACTGAAACAGCTTATAGCTTATTGAAGCATGAATTTTGAATAAAACACAAAAGTGTACTTGCGGCACAAATACTGTTTATTCAAAATTCATCTTTACACTGTCTGTTTTCTTATATTCCCCACCTCCGCTTAACCGTCCGAAAGATATATAAATAAAAAATCCGCACATAAAATGTGCGGATACGCAGTATTTACTTAGTATACTAAACAATATTAAAACTGAAGATCGTCGAGTTTGTCCGTATATTCGCTTGAAATTGAAGACTGAGCGAATGTATACATATGTTCCATCATTGAGTTTGCCGCATCCATAGCGAAGAATGTGAACGGGCAGCCGCTGCCTTCTCCAAGTCGCATATGCATATCAAACATGGGGTTGATGGGCATTACTTTATTTACCGCCTTATATCCGATCTCTTCCGTCGTGTGGGATTCAAACATATAATCAAACGTATTTTTGTTAAGAACGTAAGCACAGAGAGCCGCTGCCGTTGAGATATATCCGTCGATGACAACGGGCACTTTATAATACGCACATCCGATATAAACTCCGAGAAGACCTGCGATATCAAGGCCGCCGACTTTTGACACTACGTCAAATACGTCATTCACATCCGGCTTGTTTACTTCCATCGCCTGCTTGAGAACGTTTACCTTATTGATATAGCTTTCATCATCAACCATACCCGTTCCCTTACCTACGCAGTCGTCGATATTGGCGCCCGTAAGCGCGCAGATGACGAGTGTTGTGGAAGAAGTGTTGCCGATGCCCATTTCGCCTGTACCGATAACTTTATAACCTTTGTCCACAGCATCCTTCACAGCTTCGATACCTGTCATGACAGCCTGATAACATTCTTCTCTCGTCATTGCGGGACCTTCGGAAAAATCTGCTGTGCCGTAACGAACCTTCTTGTTGATTACCATCGGGTCCTGAATATCTCCGTTGATGCCGATGTCGTAAACGAACAGATCTGAATTTGATACTCTTGAAAATACGCCTACGCCGGTTACTTTCTTTGTAAAACATTCAGTCATCGTAACCGTAACGCTCTGGGGTGCTGAAGAAACGCCCTTTGCGACGACGCCGTTATCTGCGCTCATGATAATAATGCATTTCTTTGAAAGGTCATTCACGATCTTTCCCGTAACGCCTGCGAGCTTGATTGCGATATCCTCTATCCTTCCGAGGCTGCCGGGGATCTTCAGAAGGTCGTTGTTTCTCTGAATCGCTTTTTCAACCGCAGCTGAATCAGCAGGTGTAATTCCGTCTAAATAAGTCATGATTTCGTTGTAAAGTGTCATTTTTTTAGCTCCTTTTCGTTTTGATATTTCTCCGCTGCACCATACTTTTCCCGCATCCGGAGCATTTCTCCTGAATAAAACGCCCACAGAAATGAAAGATGCCATCTATCATATCCGCAAGCGTTGCCGTTGCTTTCGAGAATGTGCGCCGTTAAAAAATAAACACTTATGGAATCATCCACAAGTGTTACCGTTACTTTTTATGCGCATACTCATGTGGTCTCCCGGCTCGGCTTCAACGTCCTCCCGCCTTCCCGCGTTACGGTGGCAAATGGGATTTCTCAGCTTTTACGGTGATGGGTTCGCACGGGAATCTCACCCGTTTCTCACATCAAGTACTCTATGGTTGGATTATATATTATACCTGAATAATTGTCAATGTCAAAAAAAGGATTTTCAGATGTTTGTATTAACAATACGAAAATATATTGAAAATATTATAAATGACAATTTATGAACGTGTTCTGAAAAATAATGAACGTTTCGTGAAGTGGGTTTAAAATATCTCATTAAATGATATAATCATATTCACATGAAAGGAGCGACAAATGAAAAGAAATATATCTGTTTTACTCATTGCCTTACTGCTCATAACTACTTTCTCCGGATGCGGAAATGATCCGAAAGTAATGGAATTTTCTTATGACAACGCAGTAAGTATCATTCTCAGCGACGACGGGATCACCGCAGACGGAGAAAATGTAACCTCTGAAAACACAGGCGGGCTCTATGTCGCAAACGATATCGTATACTACCCAAAAGGAACGGACTTCACCTTCGGCGAAGGAACAGAAAGTGATATGCATTCCGCGGAGGAAGCCGCAAAACACACCGTCCTTCACATCACCTCCCCCGGAAGCTACATCCTCTCGGGAAAACTCTCCTTCGGACAGATCGCCGTTGATCTGGGCGAAGATGCGAAGAGCGATCCGAGTGCAGTAGTCAACCTCATCCTTGACGGTGCAGACATCAACTGTTCCGTTGCCCCTGCGGTAATATTCTATAATGTATATGAATGCTCATCTTCCGAAGCGGAAGGCGCGACAAAAGATGTGGATACTGCTCCCGCAGGAGCGAATGTACTTATCAAGGACAAAAACGTAAACAACATCACCGGTTCCCACGTTGCAAAGATATACAGATCCGTAGAGCTGAACGACGACAAAACGGAGGTCATTGACAGCAAAAAACTTCATAAGTACGACGCGGCATTTTATTCAAAGATGACTATGAACATATACGGCGAAAAAGAAAACACGGGCGTTCTTAATATTACCGCAGACAACGAAGGCCTTGACAGCGAACTTCATCTCACCATCAACGGCGGCATCATCAACATCACTTCAGGCAACGACGGCATCAACACAAACGAAGACTACGTCTCCGTAACCACAATAAACGGCGGCGAAGTGAATATCACCGTCACAGGCTCAACAGGTGAAGGTGACGGCATCGACTCAAACGGATGGCTCGTAATAAACGGCGGAAAAGTAACTTCCTTCGCCTGCGGAACCTCAGGGGATTCGGGAATTGATTCGGACATGGGAATATACTTAAACGGCGGAACAGTCATTGCAACGGGCAATATGCTTGACCGCATCGCCGGTACAGGCTCCAGATACGCAGTCTTTTCTTTCGCTTCACGTCAGTCAAAGGGCAGCACCTACACCCTCCGCGATGAAGACGGCAAGAGCATTATGGAAATTACTCCCCGGAACGATTTTTCAAACCTGATAATCTCATCCGACTCTCTCAAAGAAGGAACGTACAATCTCTATATGGGGGATACTCCCCTCGCTCACTCTTCAGGACAAGGCATGAGAGATTTCGGCGGCAGATTCCCTGCAGGCGGCAATATTAAAAGACCCGAGCTTCCCGAAGGTGAGAAAATCCCCACTGACGGCGAAAGGCCCGAACTTCCCGAAGGGTTTGAACGACCTGATAAAACGGAGCGCCCCGAAGGAATGATGCCGGAAGACGGAACCCGACCTGACAACAAAGATTTCGCAGAAAACGGAATTTTCGGCACAGAGCAGAACAAGGATTTTGAGATCAGAAATGGCGCCAACAGTTTCAGCGGAATCGCTGTGTATCTCATTGCAGAAAGCGTATAAAAAGACAAGAAGCGGAAAACCGCTTCTTTTTTTAGATATTTTTATTTTGCATCGTGGATTAAATGGACAGCTGTTCCGCTTGCAGTAACTTTAGACACA
Source organism: Eubacteriaceae bacterium (assembly GCA_017531485.1). GTDB lineage: Bacteria > Bacillota > Clostridia > Eubacteriales > Anaerofustaceae > SVCP01. Next base: position 11,409 of record JAFXKY010000010.1, read on the forward strand.
TCACTTCCAATCGGGTCAACATCAATGCTAAATCCAATTATACCATTACAGTTCAGATTTTTTGCATCGTCAATCAAATCATGTATAACATGATTTTTCACCTCGATATATTCATCCAAAACTTTTTTCATTTTCTTTTCACTGTTCGAGCCTCCGCTGCCAAAGGAAACATTTCCTTTTAATTCAACAGAAACAGTCACAATGCCACTCTGGAAAAGTCTGTCTACACTTATTACTCCAAAATATTTATCTATTTTATATCCTTCAAAAGAGTATCCTGAGGTTATAAGTACATCCCCATTTTTTTCATGTATCAACCTTCCTTTACTCGCTGATAAGTTTTCACTCAAGATTTTGTTTTCAATTTCAGATAATCTTTCTTCTATGATGCTCTTAATTTTTTCATCTGAGATCATACTTAAAAATTCCTGTTTAATAGGACCAATTTCACTATAAGAATGGGCATTTTCTGCTTTTCGTATTTTCTTTGCACATTCTTCGCAAATAAATGCATCCATGTTTCCGGGCTGAATTGGTATACCTTGATCTAAAAATGATAATTTTTTTTCACATACACAACACTGTTTTGCCATATAATTTCACCTCGTTATATTTTTCTTCTAAATTCTACCACCAAAATAAAGATTTGTCAACTTAAAACATCATTATGATAATGCAATATCTTTTAGATTATCTTACCATACTATATGAAGAGGTGATTTAAATGATTGCAGACAGAATCAAGCAGCTTAGGGAACAAAACGGAATGACACAATCGGAACTTGCGAAAAAACTTGGAATTACACGCTCAAGTGTACATGCATGGGAAATGGGAATATCCGTTCCTTCGACACAATACATCATCGAACTGTCACAATTATTCAAAGTAACAACCGATTATCTATTAAAGAATGACAAAGAAACAACAATCAGCGTTTCGGGACTCACTGAAGAAGACATTCATCTTATAACTGGAATAGTTGCTTATCTCAGAAGAAAAAACAAGTAAAAACATGTGAAAGAAGCACCATAAGGTGCTTCTTTCATTTTGGGGGAAAATTAAAAAGATATAGTCAATAGTCTCAAAATCTTTCATATTGCCTTCCGGCGATTCAGGCAAGCTGTAAGCGCAGGATAAATCGTCGCAGACAAGGCAGAGACCGATTTTCACGACCGCCACGTACTTTACGGCTACGTAAGGGCGGGGAAAGCGGGCTCTAACGCCGTATCCGGCGATTCAGACAAGCTTACTGCTGTTCCACACTCTTCGCAGTATCGCTTCCGTCACCTGTAAGTCCGAGACGGGCCGCAGCTTCTTCGCGCATTTTGTATTTCTGGATCTTTCCTGCGGCGTTCATGGGGAATGAATCCACAAATTCCACATATTTCGGCACTTTATGTCTTGCCATATGATCCTTGATATATTTCGTCATTTCTTCAGGCGTACAGCTCATGCCGTCTTTGAGAATGATGCATGCCATGATCTCTTCGCCGTATTTCTTGTCGGGAACACCGATGACCTGAACGTCGCTTACTGCAGGATGCGTATAAATAAATTCTTCGATCTCTTTCGGGTAAATGTTTTCACCGCCGCGGATGATCATGTCTTTGAGACGGCCTGTGATGATATAATTGCCCATTTCATCCTTGCATGCGAGGTCTCCTGAGTGGAGCCAGCCGTCGGAGTCAATGGCTCCTGCTGTTGCTTCGGGCATTTTGTAGTAGCCTTTCATGATATTATATCCCTTTGAGCAGAATTCGCCGACAACACCTGTGGGCACTTCTTCGCCTGTTTCAGGATCGACGATCTTGCACTGAACATGGGGGAATGCATATCCGACAGTTTCCGTTCTGAGCCAGAGAGGATCTTCCCATGATGACATTGTGCTTCCGGGGGATGATTCCGTCTGTCCGTATACGCTGACGATGCCGCGCATATTCATTTCGTCAGGATCAGCCGCTCTCTTCATCAGTTCAGGCGGACAACCGCTTCCTGCCATGATTCCCGTTCTCATATGAGAGAAATCTGTCTTTTTATAGTCCTCATGATTGAACATTGCGATAAACATCGTCGGAACGCCGTGGAAGCATGTGATCTTTTCCTGATTGATGCAGGCGAGGGATGATTTAGCTGAGAAATACGGAAGCGGACAAAGTGTCGCCGCGTGGGTCATTGACGCCGTCATTGCAAGCACCATTCCGAAACAATGGAACATCGGCACCTGGATCATCATTCTGTCTGCCGTTGAAAGGCCCATTCTGTCACCGATACATTTTCCGTCATTTACTACGTTATAATGCGTCAGCATTACCCCTTTCGGGAAGCCCGTCGTGCCTGATGTGTACTGCATATTGCATACATCATCAACCCTTACGTTTGCCGCCATTCTGTATACTTCTTCAACCGGCACCATTTCAGCCCTGTCCATAGCTTCTTCGAATGTAAGACAGCCCTGCTGACGATAACCGACGGTGATGACGTTGCGTAAAAACGGCAGTTTCTTCGCGTGAAGCGGCTGACCGGGTTTTATGGTCTTGAGCTCGGGGCAAAGCTCATCCATGATCTGAGCGTAATTCGAGTCGAGGTTTGATTCGACCATGACGAGAGTGTGAGTGTCTGACTGTCTGAAGAGGTATTCCGCTTCATGGATCTTGTATGCTGTATTTACCGTAACGAGAACAGCGCCGATCTTTGTTGCCGCCCAGAATGTGATGTACCATGCCGGAACGTTCGTAGCCCAGATCGCGACCTTTGTTCCTGCTTTTACGCCCATTGAGATGAGCGCCCTTGCGAATGTGTCCACGTCTTCGCGGAACTCTTCGTATGTGCGCGTATAATCAAGGGTAGTATATTTGAATGCGTACTGATCGGGGAATTCTTCAACCATTCTGTCGAGAACCTGAGAGAATGTCAGGTCGATAAGTTCGTCTTTCTTCCATACATACTGTCCTGAGCCGTCGTGGTTGATATAGAGGGATTTTTTCTGACCGCGGAGGTTGTCAAAGCGGTTCATGTAGTTCACGAAATGCGGGAAGATGATGTCGCGTTCCTGCAAGTCTTCCATCCATTCTGCTTTCCATTCCAGAGATACGAATCCGTCATAATTGATTGATGAAAGCGCCCCCATCATTTCCTTTATGGGGAGATTTCCTTCGCCGATGAGGTTAAAGCTGTCCTTGTCGTCGCTGTCGCGGAGATGAACGTGTTTTACGTACGCGCCGAGGTTTGTGATCGTCGTGTTTGCCGATTCATTGTTGTCGCGGTACGGATGATGCATATCCCACAGACATGCGAGATAATCGCTTGCGAAGTAGTCCATGAGTCCGCGGAGTTTGGCTGTGTCGGAATAGATACCTTTTGTCTTGATAAGAATAACGATATTTTTCTCTTCCGCATAAGCTACTATCTCATTAAGAACGAAGCTTATCTTTTCTTCGTCGTCATTTCTTGCACAGACCGCAACATACTGCGACTGCATATTCGCAGCTATGTCAATGATCTCCTTTACACTTTCAACACATTCTTCGCCTTTTGAAATATCGTAAGACGTGTCAAAGCAGGCAATTTTTAATTTTTCGTCACGGAGTCTTCTTACAGACTGCTGTACGTTATATTTATGAAATGCTCCGCCTTTTGATAAAAGGTCGGTGGATTTTTGTACGTCATATATTTCAATACCGCCAAAACGCATATCCTGCGCGGTACTTATCATGCTTTCCCATGTGAAATCATTCCATCCTCTTGTTGAAAAAGACAGGTTCATACTGTTTCCTCCTCATAAACTATCTTGTTCAGTGCGTTGATGTAAGCGAGGATACCGCTTCCGACGATGTCCGTTGAAAGACCTCTTCCGGAATATATCTTGCCTTCGCTTCTGAGTTTTACTATGGTTTCACCCATAGCTTCGTGTCCTTCCGTGACTGCACGGATCTGGAAATCATCAAGCTCATAACGACATCCCACAACCTGCGCAACCGCTAAAAATGCCGCGTCGATAGGACCGTCACCGATTGCGATACCTTCTTTGATCTCGCCGTTTTTGGAGATCTTGAGGTGCGCCATTGCAGAAATGTTGTTGCCTGTATTGATAACGTATGTATCGAGCTTATATGTCGGCGGGACCTGAAGTGCGTTGGATGCGATGATGGCGTCAAGTTCCGTTGATGTGACTGATTCTTTCTTTGATGCGATCTTTCTGAATTCTTCATATACCTTCACGGAATCTTCTTCCGAAAGGTCATATCCGAGCTTTTCAACAACTTTCATTACGGAAGCCATATCTTCATGTTCGGAAAGGGTGATCCCCTCAAAGCTTCCCCTGATGCCGCTGTCGTAAGGTGAATTTTCTTTGTTTGATGTAAACATTCTCACGATCTGAGAAAGCGTTCTGTTAAGCTGAGTTGTCTTTATGGACATCTTCGCATCAAAGCTGTCGCCTTTTGCGGAGATGATGCCGGCGATGTTTGCCATTGAAACGAGGTTCATGTCTACCGCAGTTGTCATTACTTCCACAGCACCTCTTCTGATAGCCGCAATAGCGCAGCTGTCAGCCATTGCAAGGGCGTTTGAGCATGAAACGCCGAGACGGACGTCATTGAGTGCGGGGACGTTTTCGTAAATGTCGCTGATAAATTTGTCAAACTCATCTGCGAGCATCTTTCCTGCCGTGTCGCATACGGTAACGGTCTTTGCGCCTGCGGTGATGGCTGTCTTTATGATCTCATACAAAAACGCTTCGTCACTTCTCGTCGCGTCGTCTGCGATAAATTCAACGTCGCTGCAAAGCTCTGCACATTTTCTGATCGTGCTGTCAACAGCCTTTATCATAGCATCCGGCTTTTTATGAGAAATATATTCCATCTGCACAGCGCTTACGGGAGATGCCACCTGAAGACGCGGATGTTTTGCTTCTCTGAGTGCGTTCCATACGATGTCAACATCATCCCCGTCGATATTTACGGGAACGGCGATAACGCTTGAAGTTACTGCAGACGCGACAGACTTGATGAGAAGGCTGTCGACTTTTGTGTTGACGATCTCTCCAAGCTCGATAACGGAAAGGCCGAGCTTGTCAAGAAGTTTGGCAATTTCTATTTTTTCACGAAAGCTCAGAGTATAATCCGAACCTTTTGTAATCTGTTTAAGCATAACATCGCTTATAGCAATTTCTCTCATATATAACCTCCGTTTAATAAAAAAACCTGAAGCCACAAGGCTCCAGGGACGAATAACATTTCGCGGTACCACCCTGATTAAAACTGCATCACTGCAGATAATCACTCTCGGACTCCAACAAGTCCACAGCCTGTAACGGGGCGACCGGATCACGCTAATAGAATTATCATTCACATGATCTACTCGGAAAGGAGACTGCCTTCCACTGCTTCATACCGGCTTTCACCACCCGCCGGCTCTCTTTGAATCCACATATGGGACATAATTCCGTCAATGTATTTCGGTGTTTTTTTAATTAATGTAGCCATTAAAACACAAATGTTTCCGTTTGTCAAGAACTTTTTGCCGGTATTTGCAATTTTCTTTCAATTCAAATCTTTCAGCATATAAAACTCCCCTCTGCCTGAGGATGCCACATAAATACAGCCGTCTTCACAGGAAGTGGAAAAGACATACCGGGTGATATTTCCGTCCATTCTGCCTATGATGACTCCTTTGTCCTTTATGGAATGATTGCAGGCAGAAAGAATATATTCCCCTTTATATTTTCCGCTGAATATCTCCGCAGATTCGTTTTCGGCTCCCGTGATCTTGCCGACTGTGATGAAAAACGGCATGATGAAAAATACTGCCGAAACCAGAAGCGCGGAAAACACTACACGTTTTTTACTCTTCATTTTTAATCTTTTCGATATATTCCAGCAGCTCCTCAAAGTCGCCGTTGGGATAAATATCAATGTCGTAATCCTCTCTGTGGATGAGATAATTCGTCCTGAGGAATACTTTCATCCCCATCTTCCTTGTCACCATATCATCCCTCGTGTCGTTTCCCACCATAAGACATTCTTCAGGCTTCAGGGCGAATTCTGAAAGGATTTCTTCGTAATACTTCGGGTTCGGCTTTGAGAAAAATGAGTTTTCGTATGTGGTATAAAGATCAAATTCTTCCGGTTCCATTCCGAGCCACTTTATTCTCCATTCCGTCGCCTTTCGCGGGAAGATGGGGTTTGTAGCGAGGATGATGGTATAACCGTCATTTCTGAGCTTACGGACGGTCTGCGCCGCCTTTTCTTCATATCCGCAGACTTCCTTTACCTTGTCAAACTTCTCAACATAAAATTCGTCAAATTTCGGGATATCGTCTATGGCGCGCTTTCCGAGGAATTTTTCCGCCGTTTCCCAGAATGCGTCGTAATTGCTGCGTGATCCGTCATTTTTCACCATGGCTTCCGTGCCTTTCCACATGACTGTATTTATTTCCTCGAATGTATATCCGTAAGGAGCCATATGTTCCGCCATTTTCTTTATGTAATCCTCTACAAATATTCTCTGATCCATGGGAACGAGGGTCCCGTCAAGATCGAAAAGTATCGCCTTAATCATGATTCACCTCTGTTATGTGTATTAAAATGAATTATACACTAAAATTTCACTTTATCATAGCACCAAATAAAAAAAGTGGACAGGAGTCCACTTTTGAATCATGTATTTTTGATGATGATCTGTTCGATGACATCCGAAGCAACTTCGCAAAGGTCACAGCAGTTTTCAAGGCTGTCATAAAGCGTCTTGCTTACCAGAAGCACGTCTGCCGGATGTTCCGGTTTTCTGCTGAAAAGATTTCTCATTGATTTTTCATAAAGCATATCCGCTTCCGATTCTGTTAAATTTACTTTCTCGAGGTGTTCCCTGATCTTGTCGGGCTTTTTGTATCCTTTGAATTCTTTTGCCGCATCGTAAAGATGTCCCACACAGCGGTTTACGATCGTCGCAAATTCCGCAGCGTATTTCGGAAGATCCGTCACATAATACATATAGCATTCCATGATAACTTCATCGATAGCATCTGCGATATCGTCAATGAGCTGAACAAGACGGAGGATGTCTTCCTGATCAATAGGTGTGATAAATTCAGTATAGAGCTTACCGAGGATCTCGCGATACATCGTATCGCCTTCATGCTCGATAGTGTGCATAGCCTGTTTCTGGGATATGATGTTGTTATAATCGTAATTGCAGAGGATAGCTTCCAGAAGTCTTGATGCTTCGGCACATTTGCCGACCTGATCCTCTATCATTTTAAAATAATCGTTCTTTACTTTTGCCATTTTTTACTCCTTAACCAAATATGAATAAAAAGATCTTAGCCATACCAAATCCCAGAAGTCCGCATCCCGGGAATGTGAATACCCATGTAAGTACAAGTTCCTTTACTACGCTCCAGTTTACATTGCTGACTCTTCTTGCCGCCGCAACACCCATCATGGCTGTCGTCTTGGTGTGTGTGGTACTTACGGGGATACCCGTGAGTGACGAAAGAAGAAGGCAGAGCGTAGCGGAGAAGTCTGCCGCAAAACCCTGATAGGGTTTTAATTTAACCATATCCATACCGACGGATTTGATAATACGATATCCTCCGATGGAAGTTCCGAGCCCCATGACAACAGAGCAAAGCACCATGAGCCATACGGGGACAGCGAAAGTTGAAGTCGTCGTTTCACCGTTCGCAAACGCTGCGCCGAGAAGGAAGATCGCCATGAATTTCTGTCCGTCCTGTGCGCCGTGCATGAATGCCATTGCGGCACCGCCTGCGACCTGCGCGGAAGAGAAGAATTTTTCCGTATTAAGACGGTTCTGATTCCTGAAGAGAGCAACTGTGAGTTTCGCAACCACAAAACCAAGTCCGAAACCGAGGATCGTGGAAAGGAAGATCCCGTAAATAACTTTCACCCATTCGCTTCCGTTGATACCGGAAAAGCTGTTCTGGATCGCAACTGCGGCACCTGAAATGCCTGCGATGAGGGCGTGAGATTCACTTGTGGGGATCCCGAAGTACCACGCCGCCGTAGCCCAGATAACGATAGCAGCCATAGCTGCGCAAAGGGCGATAAGGGAAAGTGACGCATCTCCGCCGAAGTCTACCATGTTATAAATCGTCATGGCAACGGACGCGTTGATCGCCGTCATTACGAATACTCCGAGGAAGTTAAATACCGCCGCCATTATGATGGCCTTTTTGACTTCAATGGCTCTCGTTGAAACGCACGTCGCAATAGCGTTCGGCGCATCTGTCCATCCGTTTACGAGGATTACTCCCAACGTCAGGAGCGCTGATACCATCAGCATCGGATTTTCAAACATCTGACCTATAAATTCGGTCATTGACATAATAATTCTCCTTTCTGAGTTTATTTGACTGCGGAAGAACCGCATAATGAGCTTTTTTTTCTGATATTATGTACAGTTACTGCGTTTTTCAGCAGAATTTTATACAATTTTAACACATTTTTCCGGTCTGCACACATGATTGAATTTGATTTTACACGGATTACACAGCATGACAAAAGATTTTACACGGATTTCACATCTGTAACAATACGCCGGAGTCCCTTCATAATACTGTCCCCCAATAAAAAAGTTCGGATATACTCCGTTTTTATTGTAACACTATATAAAACCTCTTGGCTTTCAAAATGGTGCGAGAGACGGGAACGCGTATCTGCGCCGGTAAGCGCCTTGATCCGCCGTCCTGCTCGACGCGATGCTTACACTCGCAGGACACTCGCCTAAAAACAGTCCACCGGACTGTTTTCTTACGGCTCGGACCCCCTTGGTGTTCAAGTCCCGTCACTTCATATATAATAAAAAAA
>JAFXKY010000011.1 GCA_017531485.1 Eubacteriaceae bacterium
CAAGCCTTTTTTGATAAAAAGTCAAAATTTCTATATGTGATATGTGGTCGTAACATATTCGCAGAACAGCTTTTTTACGCGAAAAAAAGAAGCATATACTTTCTGTATATGCTCCAAAATGTATATCATTTTATTTTGGTTTTCAGTCGAAAAGATCCTTCACTTTACCCCAGAATCCCTTTGACTGCGTATTGCTTTCCGGCGTCAGTTCGTCAAACGCCCTGAGTGCATCTTTCTGTTTTTCCGTGAGTTTTTTCGGGACCTCAACGTTGACCGTGACGTACTGATTGCCCTTTCCGAAACCGTTTGCGGACTGGATGCCCTTGCCTTTGAGTTTGAAGGTTGTTGCGGTCTGCGTTCCTTCGGGTATCTTCATCTTCACAGTGCCTTCAAGCGTCGGAACTTTGATCTCATCACCAAGCGCCGCCTGTGCGAAGGTAATGGGGATGTCGATATAAACGTCATTGCCTTCCCTTTCGAAAAGGTCATGGGGCTTGACGTTGATGTATACGTAAATATCCCCGTTTCTGCCGCCCTGAGTTCCGCAGTTGCCTTCTCCGCGGAGAGGGAGAACGCTTCCCGTATCAACGCCTGCGGGGATGTTGACTGTGATTGTGCGCTTTTTGTTTATTGAGCCCGTGCCGCCGCATTCTTCGCAGGGTGTGTCGATGATCTCACCCGTGCCACCGCACTTATCACAAGCGCGGACTGTCTGCGTGATGCCGAAAGCTGTTCTCTGAGAGATGCGTATCTGTCCTGTACCGCCGCATTTGTCACATGTGTGTGCGCTGCTTCCCGGAGCCGCTTTCGTTCCGTCACATGTGGGGCAGGTTTCTTTCCTTGTCAGGCTGATCTTCTTTTCGCATCCGAAAGCCGCTTCTTCAAATGTAAGATCGAGATTTACTCTCAGATCCGCGCCTTTCATAGGGCCTGATCTCTGGGAAGTGAATCCGCCACCGCCGAACATATTGAAGATATCTCCGAAAATGTCGCCGAAGTCACCGAAGCCGCCTCCTCCGAAACCACCGCCGCCGAAGCCGCTCTGCTGATCGAATGCTGCGTGTCCGTAACGGTCATAAGCCGCTCTCTTGTCCGCATCGCTGAGGATCTCATACGCCTCGTTTACTTCCTTGAACTTTTCTTCTGCCGCCTTGTCGCCCTGATTCTGGTCCTGGTGATATTTCATGGCAAGCTTACGATATGCTTTTTTGATCTGATCGTCTGTGGCATTTTTTTCAACGCCCAGCGTTTCGTAATAATCCTGTTTATTGCTCATTAATAGTTTCCTCTTATATTATTTATTACCGTGGAAAAATCCCTCCAAAAGGCATTTTTTCACGACAATATAAAACCATAAATACCGCAGGGGGGATATTCCCCTCTGCGATAGTGAAATTTATTTATTTTGTCTTTTAATTCTCGCCCCTGCCTGCCGCCGCGTCTGCGGATCCGGACAAGCTTAGTCCATTACTTCGAAGTCAGCGTCAACAATATTATCATCATTTCCGCCGTTCTGCGCACCCTGAGCACCGCCGAAGCCTGCGCCGCCGTTGAATTCAGCACCCTGCTGAGCCTGAGCGTCCTGAGAGTAGAGTCTCTGAGCGATGGGGTAGAATGCTTCGGAGAGTTTTTCTGTGAGGTTCTTGATGGTTTCTGTGCTTCCGCCGTTCATAGCGCCTTTAAGATCGTTTACTGCTGCTTCAACGTTTGCTCTTTCTTCGCTTGTAACTTTGTCGCCGAGATCTTTAAGCTGTTTTTCAACCTGATAGATCATTGCGTCAGCATTGTTCTTTGTTGTGATCTCTTCTTCTTTCTTCTTGTCTTCTTCAGCGAATCTTTCAGCATCTTTGATAGCCTGCTCAATTTCTTCGTTTGACATATTTGTAGAAGATTTGATTACTACGTTCTGGATGTTGCCTGTTCCGAGGTCTTTTGCAGAAACGTTAACGATACCGTTAGCGTCGATGTCGAATGTTACTTCGATCTGCGGAACTCCTTTCGGAGCCATTGTGATTCCTGAAAGCTGGAAACGTCCGAGTGTCTTGTTGTCGTTTGCCATAGGTCTTTCACCCTGGAGAACGTGGATATCTACTGCTGTCTGGTTATCTGCAGCTGTTGAGAAGATCTGGGATTTCTTTGTGGGGATAGTTGTGTTTCTGTCGATAAGACGTGTGAATACTCCGCCGAGTGTTTCGATGCCGAGTGAAAGCGGTGTGACGTCGAGGAGAAGAACGTCTTTGACGTCGCCTGCGAGAACGCCGCCCTGAATAGCTGCGCCGAGAGCTACACATTCGTCCGGGTTGATGCCTTTGAATGCTTCTTTTCCTGTTACTTCCTTAACGAGAGCCTGAACTGCAGGAACACGTGTTGAACCGCCGACGAGGATAACCTTGTCAAGCTGACCTACGCTGAGTCCGCTGTCACGGATAGCATTCTGAACAGGGATCTTTGTTGCCTGAACGAGATCGTGAATGAGTTCTTCGAATTTAGCTCTTGTAACAGTCATTTCGAAGTGAACCGGACCTTCGTCGCCTGAGGCGATGAACGGAAGATTAACGTCGCTTGTCATAGCGCTTGAAAGTTCGATCTTTGTCTTTTCAGCAGCTTCTTTAAGTCTCTGAACAGCCATTCTGTCCTGTGAAAGGTCGATGCCTGTCTGTTTTTTGAATTCGTTTACGAAGTAGTTCATGAGTCTTGCATCGAAGTCATCTCCGCCGAGACGGTTGTTACCGTTTGTTGCGAGAACTTCAAATACGCCGTCGCCGAGTTCGAGGATAGATACGTCGAATGTACCGCCGCCGAGGTCGTATACCATGATCTTCTGGTTTTCGCCTTTTTCAAGACCGTAAGCGAGAGATGCTGCTGTCGGTTCGTTGATGATACGGAGAACTTCAAGACCTGCGATTTTGCCGGCATCTTTTGTTGCCTGTCTCTGAGAGTCTGTGAAGTAAGCGGGAACTGTGATAACAGCCTTTGTTACTTCTTCGCCGAGGTAGCTTTCAGCATCCTTTTTAAGTTTCTGAAGGATCATTGCTGAAACTTCCTGCGGTGTATATTCTGTTCCGTCGATGCTTACTTTGTAGTTAGTACCCATTTCTCTCTTGATTGAAGAGATGGTTCTGTCCGGGTTTGTTACTGCCTGTCTTTTAGCAACCTGTCCGATGAGTCTTTCGCCTGATTTTGTGAATGCAACTACTGACGGTGTCGTTCTTGCGCCTTCAGCGTTTGCGATAACGACAGCTTCGCCGCCTTCCATAACTGCTACACATGAGTTTGTTGTACCAAGGTCGATACCGATGATTTTTTCTTTTGCCATATTATAAATTTCCTCCTGAAAGTTGTAGGTATGTTTGATTTATATTATTATGGGGTTATCTTTCGATTCCCTCATTGACGTGATCGTCTGTGAGCCTGCCTGTATGAGTCAATGCAAACAAGCTTACTTCTGATTTACTTTGACCATTGCAGGTCTGATAACCTTGCCTTTGAAGAGATATCCTTCCTGCATAACTTCCACAATCTCGTTGTCTTCTTTATCTTCGATAGAATCCGTCATGACCGCATAATGGAAATTCGGGTCAAACTGCTCTCCGAGAGATGCGATCATCTCAAGTCCGAGACCGGAAAGAACATCATCAAGCTGCTTTGAAACCATCTTTACTCCGTTTGAGAACGGTGTTTCTTCCGTATTTGCGGAAATGGCTCTTGCGAGGTTGTCTATAACGGGAAGAAGTTTTCCCATTACCTGCGCCGTCGCATCAGTATAGCTTTCAAGCTTTTCCTTTGCGGCGCGCTTTCTGTAATTGTCAAAGTCCGCATAAAGTCTTAAATAGCTCTCTTCTTTTTCTTTTAATTTTTCGTTGAGAATATCCACCTCTGTCTTTTGTGTATTTTCTTCAACTGTATTCTCCGTAACTTCTTCGGTGAGTTCTTCTAAGTTCTCTTTTTCAACCGTCAAGTCCGTTACCTCCCATTGTGTTGTTTATATGTTTACTCAGTTCGTTTGTCATGGCATTCAGCGCCGATACGCACTTGTCATAATCCATTCTCGTCGGTCCGATAAGCCCCACCGTTCCGATGGGCACGCCGTTGAGTTTGTATGTTGCCGTAATAAGCGAACAGTCTTCAAGCTCGTTTACGTTATTTTCGCTTCCTATTTTAATGTCATAATCATCATCCGGCGCCGCAAGCAGCATACTTATGAGTTCCTGCCTGTAAAGCGTGTCAAGGATCTGTTTTGCCTTCGCTGTATCCTGAAATTCCGGATGATTGAGAATTTCCGTCATTCCGTTGGAATATATCTTCGTTTCGTTTGTGGAACTCAGAAGCATCCTTATTGCGGGAACGATCTGTGAAAGAATACGTTTTTCGCCTCTGTCAAGGCTGTCATATCCTGCGCTGAAGCTTCCCATTTCATACTCATTTCTCAGCTCCTTGCAGAAACTGAGGAAATTTCCGACCTTCTCAAGCTGTGAATTCGTCGGGATCAGATCAAGCTTCAGTTCCGCGCTCTTGACCATTCCCTGCATTGTTACGACGACGATGAGTATCCTTTCGCTCTCAATATGAATAAGGTGAACATCCCTTATATTGACTGCGGATATATTCGGAGATGTGACGAGAGAAGTATAGTTCGTAAGCTTATTGAGGATCTCGCCTGTCTTCTCGATAGCGGCTTCAAGCTCCCCGAGATACTGCTCATACTGATTCCTGACGCCTTCGCTGACATCCGGCGGCAGATCGAACACCTGCATATATCTGTCAACATAAAATCTGTAAGCCTTCTGCGTCGGAATTCTTCCGCTTGACGCGTGCGGCTGCATCAGATATCCCATATCTTCCAGATCCGCCATTTCATTACGGATGGTTGCGGAGGATATGCCGAGATTATATTTCTTTTCGAGAGTTCTCGAACCGACAGGCTCCGCCGTATGGATATAATCCTTTATTATCGCGTTGAGTATCTCATATTTCCTTTCATCATTCTTCGCCATAAAATACCTTCCTGTCTCCTGCAAAACGCTACAATATTTCAGCATTCCGGCAAGTTGTCAGTGCATATGTTCATTCGCACTTACTTTTTGTTAGCACTCACCGCCTTTGAGTGCTAACATGGTTAAAGTATACCCCCAAAAGGGTGATTTGTCAAGACTTTCCGCTTTTTCTAATCTAAATTTAATAATTCCGCCTGTGATATTTTCCACAACAATAAAATCCCCCGTTTCCGGGGGAATCATCATTTTCCTTCATGAAAGATGCCGTATATTATCTCCGCCATAACCTCCTCATCTTCCTGCATTCCTTTTCGGAACCATTCATAAACTATTGTCCTCAGAGATGTGAGAAGGGCGATAAAAGTATAATACTCCTTTGCATCCGCACTTTTTTCATTTGCCGGGATCTCCGGGAGTGAACTCATGATATATTTCCTCGGCACGTTTGCGTCCATGATAATGCTAAACGTGGACGGATCGGATTTTATGGCATGAAAAACATCCCTGTAAAAAAGCTTCGGATCGTTGAAATACGCTTCGTTTGCGATGACTTCCGAAAGTTTGCCCCGGATTTCCGCGCAGATATCCTGCATTACGTCTTCTTTTGAAGAATAATTTCTGTAAAATCCTGCGCGGGACACTCCCGAACGGTTTATTATAGCTGTCACGGTTATCTTATCGAACTCGCATCCTTTCATAAGCATAAGCAGCGCCACTCTGATACTCTCCCTTGTTATCTCCTTTGACTCCTTGTTAGACAGGCGTATTCCTCCTGTACGTGATGTGCCGTTACTCATATTTACCCTCCGATGATACAATTTTCTTTGTTTATGTCCACTCCGTCTGCGGATGTTTGCTTTGAGATAAAAATGATGATACACTTGTATCGTCATAGAAAATTTTAAACGATTTTCGCATTTTTGTCAATGCGCTGTTAATTATGGCCGGGTTTGGTAAAAATAACATCAATGGAGGGTAACATGAAAAAAATAGCCATCACCACCGACAGCCACAGCGGAATTTCAAAAGAAGAAGCCGCTATGCTCGGTTTAACTGTCCTTCCGATGCCTTTTGACATCGAGGGAAAGACGTATTATGAAGACCTGGACATAACAAGAGAAGAGTTCTGTAATATTTTAAGAAAGGGCGCAAATGTTTCCACATCACAGCTCTCCCCCAAAGCTGTGTATGATATGTGGGATGAAGTATTAAAGGAATACGAAAGCCTTGTCTATATTCCCATCTCCTCAGGTCTCAGCGGATCTTATCAGACCGCCATGGCGCTGTCGGAGGAAGAAAAATATTCCGGCAGGGTATTCGTTGCAGACTGCGGCAGGGTTTCCACAACAATGCATATGTCGGTGCTTGACGCCGTGTCCCTGAAAAACAAAGGATATTCCGCAGAGGAAATAAGGAATGTCCTTGAAGAGTACCGTGGGAGAATGATAATGTACGTTTCCCTCTCCACCGTTGAATACCTCAAAAAAGGCGGCAGGATAAAGCCGGCAGTCGCAACAGTGGCGAATATATTATCAATAAAACCCGTGATGAAATTCGACGTGGGCGTTCTGGATGTGCATAAAAAAGTGCGCGGAATGAAAAAAGCGAGAGCTGAAATGCTCCGCGCAATAGAATATGAGATCGAAAATAACTTCAGAACCGAATACGACCGGGGAAGGCTTCGTCTTCTCGCCGCAACAAGCAGTGAAAAAGATATAACCGATGGCTGGGTCAGGGAGCTTGAGGAACATTTTTCCCTTCCTGTCATCTGCGATGGGCTCTCCCTCGGAGTATCATGCCATATCGGCCCTGATGCTCTTGGATGCGGACTGAGTGTGATCCCGAAAGAGGCAGCAGAATGATAAAGATATTTGCCGACTCCACCTGCGACCTTACGGATGATGTGATAAAAAAGTACGATATCCGCATCATCCCGCTTTACATCATCCTTTCCGACAAGGAATACCGCGACGGAACAGACATATCTCCCGATGAAATATATTCATGGGCAGAAAAAAATCATCTCAGCCCCAAAACCGCCTCTCCGTCATCTACGGATGTTTACGACGCATTCATGCCGGATCTCAAAAACGGAGATGAGATAATAGCCTTCTCCATTTCTTCCGAAATGTCAACTACCTATAACATATTTCAGATGATTGCGGAAGAAATGTCTGACCTCGGAAAGATCCACGTCATAGACTCCCGCAATCTCTCTTCGGGAGAAGGGCTTCTCGTCCTGAACGCAGCGGAAATGGCCGCGGAAGGATATTCTGCGGAGGAAATAATTTCAAAGACATATGAGCTGATCCCGAAAGTGCAGGCAAGCTTCGTCGTTGATACCCTTGATTATCTCCACCGCGGTGGCAGATGCAGCGGGATCGAAAAGCTTGCGGGAGGAATACTGAAGCTCCACCCGGTGATTTCCGTACATGACGGAAAGATGCACCCGACGAGGAAATACCGCGGCAAGATCGATTCTTCAATAATGCAATACCTGTCTGACATTCATGATTCTCTTCTTTCCGCAGACAGCAGGGCAGTTTTTATCACCCATTCGGGATGCGACAAAGAAACAATATCGGCCGTTTACGAAAAAATAAACAACCTCTGTCATTTCGATAAAATTTATATCTCGCGTGCAGGCGGAGTGATCTCCTCGCACTGCGGACCGAAAACTCTGGGAGTGCTTTTCATTCAGTCATGACCTCGTTTCAAAGAAACAAATTAAGGAAACAAAAAAAATGTGCCGCGCCAACGCACATTTTTTATGTTACAAAGTTTCCGTTTTAAAGTTCTGTTACCGCCTTCTCAAGAGAAGTTTCAAGAGTGTCGAGCGCCGAATTGAGATTGAGAAGATGTTCGTATCCGACAAGTGCCGTCATTGAAAGACCTGCTTTTTTCAACTTCTCATTTGTTGAACCGACGATCTCTTTACCTGCATCCGTAAGTTCGAGATAGACGACTCTCTGGTCATAAAAGTCTCTGGACTTTTTAAGATAACCTGCCAGCTCGAGCTTTTTGCAGATAGGCGAGAGGTTAGATTTGCTCATATCAAGATCTTCACAAAGGGAGTTCATGGAAAGTCTTTCTTCGTTGTAAACCCTTGTGAGGACATCTGCCTGAGCAACGGAAATGGAGTGTTCCTTATAATACTCCTCTACGATGACGTCGATGAGCTTGGAGATGTGTTTGATCTTCTGTGATACAGTGCCGTTAAGATCATCATTGAAATGAATGCTTCTGCTCATGTGTTCCTCCGTTTAGTATATATTTGCTTTGATCCCTGTCAGCCGCGCAGTACTCCTTCACAGCTTTCAAGGTAATCCACCATTTTTTCCGCAACCTTCAGGAATGTTTTCATATCTTCTTCGGAGATTCCTTCCGTCATCTTATTTGCCAGACCGTCGACGATATCCTGAGTTACACCGCGATGTTGCATTGCAAGCTCTGTCGGAACAAGCTTTTTAAGTCTCGCATCTTCACTTACAGATACCCTGTCGATAAGTCCGTGTTCTTCCATAGTCTTAAGAATAACAGATACAGTGGATCGTCTGATCTTGAAAGTGGACTCCACATCTTTCTGGAATATGTCGATATTTCTCTCATACATATCGTGGATGTATTCCAGGATCCCGATCTGAACACCCGTAAGGCATTCTACCCCGGAATTATTCGTACGATAATCCAGCTCCCTCTTCCAAAGATTTGATAAAAGTCTGACAGCATGTCCCATCATTTTTCCGTATTCCATAAATACCTCGATTCTTTACGATGCAATAGATATACCTCACCCAAATGTGAAATATAGATTATGCCAATACGCATTTGATAATATATTCATTAGTATACTAATATTATAATACATACTTCCTGTCTTGGCAATACTTCAAAAGATGATTTATTATTAAATATACATAAAATCGGTATAAAAATATAACTGTCAAACGTTGTATACGCGGATTTGAGGATAGTATATCACAGATTTCTTTCTCGTCAAACATAAAATTTAATAATAATGATTTTTATGTCTGACTTTATACTCAATATTGTATATTCGCGCTGTTATTCCATAATATATGTTTGTTTCGGAATTGTTTTTGTGCAAACTTTTAATGATACAATATATTCACGTATATATAATGGATTTTCCCCAAAACCAAAAGCACTTCCCCGACATAAAACGAGAAAGTGCTGCATTATTTTAACAACCGAGCTCAAGGGACGGGACTGCATTGAGTTTCAGATCCGAGAAATCCCCTTTGAGATACATATGATAAGCCTGAGATGCGATCATCCCCGCATTGTCCGAACAAAGAGTTGCATCGGGTATATAAAGCTCATAACCGTTTTTATCCGCAAGCTTTTTCAGCTCACTTCTGAGAAGGCTGTTGCATGCAACACCTCCGCACACGGCGATAGTCCCGATGCCTTCTTCTTTTGCGGCTTTTTCGAGCTTTGTAACGAGAATATCAACGACACTTCTGCGGAAAGATGCAGCAAGGTCTGCCTTATTGACCTCTTCGTTTTTCATCTTCGCTTTGTTTAAATAATTAAGGACTGCACTCTTCATTCCGCTGAAACTGAAATCATAATTGTCTTCTTTAATCATCGCTTTGGGAAGATCAATGGAATATTCATCTCCTTCAGCAGCGAGCTTGTCAAGCTTCGCTCCACCGGGATATGCAAGCCCCATGACCCTTGCGACCTTGTCGAACGCTTCGCCTGCCGCGTCGTCACGCGTGGAACCGAGGATCGTGAAGTCCGTGTAATCATTGACTCTTACGATCATCGTATGCCCTCCGCTGACAACAAGACACAAAAACGGCGGCTTTGCGCCGAGGAGAAAGTTCGCACTGATGTGGCCTGCCATATGGTCAACTCCGATTATAGGTTTGTTTGCTGCCATCGCAAGTGCCTTGGCGTAAGAAACACCGATGAGGAGCGCACCGACGAGCCCCGGACCTCTTGTCACCGCAACAGCCGACATATCTTCAAGGGTATATCCCGCGGTTTTGAGTGCCGTATCCACAACTGACGGAATCGCTTCAAGATGACTGCGTGAAGCGATCTCGGGAACAACGCCGCCGTAAAGAGCGTGGATGTCGATCTGAGTAGAGATGACATTTGATAAAAGCTCTCCGTCTCTTATTACTGCGGCGGATGTTTCGTCGCAGGATGATTCTATGGCAAGAATTTTAATATCATTCATTTTCAACCTCATAAAAGATGCTCATGATGAGTGCATCTTCATTTGTATCATTATAATAATTAGCCCTTGCGCCGACGATGACAAAGCCTTTTGATTTGTAAAGGTTTATCGCATCCACATTTGATATCCTCACTTCCAGAGTAAGCATACAAAGCGGGAATTTTTCCGAGAGCTGCATCAGGCTCTTCATCATCATTGATGCAACACCTTTTTTTCGATGATCCTTTTTAACGGCTACATTGGTGATATGGCCTTCATCAAACATTACCGCGAGTGCCGCAAAGCCGACCACCTCTCCGTCAACTTCCGCAACGACGACGATGGAACGGTCTTTTCTTATTTCCTGCAGGAGCATATCCGCGCTCCACGGATGATTAAAACATTCACAGGCTATTGAATATACATCATTGATGTCTTCGGGAAGAGCTTCGCGTACTGTGATCATTTTTTCAGATTCTCCTCTGCCTGCGCTTTTCTGATGTAGTTCAGTTCAAGGGAGTATGCACTTTCCCTTTTTCCGCTTGCAAGAGCCGCCTTCGCTGCGTATGCCGCATTGGGAAGCATCGTCACCATATCAGCGAAAGTCGCCTTTTCACCCATAACGGAGACTATTTCTTCGCGGAATTTATAAACTCCGTCACCGAGAAACATCGCCTTTTTATTTCCGTCAAGTTTGGCCATAAGCTCCCTGCAGAGTTCTTCAAGGGCAACTGCGCGGTCTTCGGAAATTCTTACGGGCACATCGCCTTCATTAACAAACTCCGCCGTATATACCTGATTGCGCTGTGCATCAAGGATAGGGACGATTATGCCGTCAAAATTCGGCTGTGAATACGAAAGCGCCTCGAGGGTAGATATGGGGATGATGGGGCTGTTCAGTGCATAGGCGTATCCTTTGATAGTTGCCGCGCCGATCCTGAGACCGGTGAATGATCCGGGACCTGTCGTTACGGCAAAAGCATCCATATCCGAAAGGGACATATTTATTTCCTTCAAAAGTCCGTCCACAAGGGGAAGAAGCTTTTCCGAATGTTTGAGTTTATAGTTCGTATAATACATCCCATGCAGTTTATTTTCGTCCATGACCGCAACAGAAGCGGCAACGGTGGATGTGTCAATTGATAATATAAGCATGAAGTGCCTCCGAAAGTTTATTGATCAGTATTTCGTCACCGGAAGAAATGCGGATGATTCGCTCGTCATATTCCTCCATGGATTTTTCTATATTAATATAAAGCGCATCTTCCGGCAAAACGTCACTTATGATCTCTGCCCACTCAATGAGCATTATCCTGCAGTTTTCCACCGCATCGTAATATCCGATGAAGTCAAGTTCATCGCTTCCCGTAAGGCGGTATGCATCCATATGATAAGCGGTTCCGTCGGTGGTTTCATATTCATTGATAATAGTATAAGTCGGAGAAGTGATATGTCCGTTCACTCCGAGCTTACGAAGCGCGGAAGAAGAAAAGACGCTCTTTCCTGCGGCGAGATCTCCGTCGAGAGCGACGACAGTACCTTCAGGAATGATTTCCGCGATCAGTTCCGCAAGATGTCTTGTCTGTTGTTCATTTATAGTCTTTACAGTTATCGTTTTCATAGCATTTAATTATAACATAATATACAGCGGTGGAGACAAAAAAAGTAAAAATAGTGCGATTTTCCGCGTTTTTGCGTAAAGGTTGCAAAAGCAACGGGAACATTCTCGTCCCTTCATCATTTCCGTCGCTTCCGCGCCCGCCCACCCGCCCGCCCACCCGCCGCAACCGATGCTTCGCATCGGTTCCCGAAGGCTCTGCCTTCGGGTGCAGACCGCCTCCGGCGGTCTGCGCGGCGCGCCGCCGCAGCGAAAGCTTCGCTTTCGCTGCAAAGAGCCGAAGGCTCTTTGCGCCCGTGCGGAGCACGGGCTGCGGCGGGGGCGGCGGGCGGGAATGACAAAAGAAGCTTTGAGCTTTGCTCAAAGCAACATTATAAAACTCTCCGGGATAAGGGATAAAGAATTTACAGCCCACTTCTCCATAAACCGGAAATTTGCCTTATCATTTTTTTATTTTTTCACCACAAACACTCCGTTTTTAAGGTAAATACGCAACTTTTCCCATTAAGTGTTTAAAAAAAATAAATTTTCTGTAAAAACCCCTTCCATTTTTTGTCCGTGTATGTTATAATCAGCGAAAACTTAAGGTAGAGGCGCGGTCGTCAATAGTAATCTGTCTGATTCGTCGGCAAACGAAAGCGATGGCAGACGAAAGGGTATACCGCCGAGAGAAATCATATGCCGGATGATTTTTCGGTGATGCGGTCAACAACCGTCTTACTGTCATCGAAAAGATGGAGAGCTGCTAAAGTCAAAGATGTAGGTTAACTATATTCTTTACCGTATGCAGCCGACCTGTGTCGGCTTTATTTTTTACCTGTCGGAGGAAACATATGAAAAAGTATAATGTAGCAGTAGTAGGTGCAACGGGAGTAGTCGGAAGAAAGATGCTCCAGATCCTTAAAGAGAAAAATATCCCCATTGAAAATCTCTACCCTATGGCTTCCAAGCGTTCAGCAGGCAAGACCATTGAATTCGGCGGCCGTGAGTGGGTCGTTGAAGAACTTACAGACAAATCATTCGAAAAAGATATCGATTTCGCTATCTTCTCAGCAGGCGGAGAAACATCAAAACGTTTCGCACCCGTTGCTGCAAAATGCGGAGTAACGGTAATCGACAACTCATCCGCATGGAGAATGGACGAAAACGTTCCCCTCGTAGTGCCTGAAATAAACGGAGACGAAGCTCTCAAAAATCAGGGCATTATCGCTAACCCCAACTGCTCAACGATCCAGGCAGTAATGGCATTAAAACCGATCTATGACAAATTCGGACTCAAACGCATAATATATAGCACATACCAGGCTGTATCAGGAAGCGGCAGAGGCGGGATCCTCGATCTGGAAAACGGCGTAAAAGGCGAAGAAAACACTTTCTATCCGAAACCGATCGCTTACAACGTCCTTCCCCATATCGACTCTTTCCTCGAAAACGGATATACCAAGGAAGAAATGAAGATGATCAACGAAACAAGGAAGATCCTTGGTGATCAGTCTATCAGAATCACGGCAACGACCGTCCGCGTACCGGTATTCTACAGCCACAGTGAATCGATTAACATAGAAACAAACGAACCTTTCGAAATCGAGGATATCAAAAATCTTTATGTTGATTGTCCGGGCGTTGTTCTTATGGACGATCCTGAAAACAACGTTTACCCGACGCCGAAACTCACTTGTGACACAGACGAAGTTTACGTAGGCCGCATCAGACGCGACTTCTCTACGGAAAACGGCCTCAATATGTGGGTAGTAGCCGATAACCTCAGAAAAGGCGCTGCCACAAACGCTGTTCAGATCGCTGAGTATCTCATCAACAAAGGATATTTTGACAAATAAGACATTCTTATATGCCTCAGACCAAAGGTTGGTTTGAGGCATTTTTTTTACTTCATACCCCTGCCTCTCTGTGGATACGATTCGCTTAACCTTCTTACATAAGAAGGTTGCGGGGAGCCGTCATCTCAGCCGCCCTGAGATACCATCCGGCAAACCGCAGGACAGTATATGAAGAAAGGAAGTGGGAATATTGCTGTTCAGAGGAGTTGCAACAGCTTTGATAACCCCGTTCGCAGACGGCAGGATAGACTATGACAGCCTGCATAAAATAATTGATCTTCAGATCAAAAGCGGGATCGACGCCCTCGTAATATCCGGCACAACAGGCGAATCATCAACAATCTGTGATAAAGAAAAAAGAGAACTTTTTCATAACGCATCAGAGATGATTGACGGCAGGGTTCCGTTTATCGCAGGAACAGGAACGAACGATACCCGTCACGTCATCAGGCTCTGTGAATACGCACAAAATGCAGGCGCAGACGCCTTTCTCATAAGTAATCCTTATTACAACAAATCTTCCGACGAAGGCATTATCGCAAGCTTCACGGAAATCGCAGACAATGTGGATAAGGAAATAATTATGTATAACGTTCCGTCGAGGACGGGAAAAAATATGACAGCCGCACTTATGCTGCGACTTCTGGAACACGAAAAAATAATCGCGGTAAAAGAAGCAAGCGGAGATATTTCTCAGGTTGCAAAACTGTGTGCAGAAATCCCGGAGAATAAAGCAGTATATTCCGGCAACGACGATCAGATTATTCCCGTGCTGTCCCTCGGAGGATGCGGCGTGATCTCAGTATTGTCAAATATCGCTCCGAAAATGGTCAAAGACATAACAGACCATTTCTTTGCCGGCGACATCATATCTGCAAGAGAGTGTGCAAAATATTCGCTTGAACTTGCACAGGCAATGTTTATGGAATGTAATCCCATTCCCGTAAAAGCAGCGATGAGCCTTCTCGGAATGTGCAGAAACGAACTCCGTCTCCCACTCGTTCCACTTGGCATATCATGCATAGAATTACTCAGGAATATAATGCAGAAATACGGCTTCGCAGTATAAATATATTATTTAAAAGAGGTATATAATGAGAATAATCCTTGTCGGCTCATCGGGAACGATGGGCAGGAACATAATAAATTCATCGCGTCTTCGCGGACATGAGATCGTGGCAGGAGTTGACCGTTTTGATATAGGGGATCATTTTCCCGTATATGAACATATCTCCGACATAATGCTTCCTGCGGATGTGGTCATCGATTTTTCCCACCCGCATCTTCTCATCCCCACCATCGAATATTGCGAAAAACACCACCTCCCCCTTATTTACGGTACAACGGGCATAGGTGAAGATGACGATGACAGACTTTTCGAGCTTTCACGCATTGTCCCCGTCGTCAGAAGCAGTAATTTTTCATTCGGGATGTGTGTTCTCAAGAACCTGCTGGCAAAAGCAACAAAGCTCCTGAAAAATAATTACGACATTGAAATAATCGAAATGCATCATCATAACAAAGCCGATGCACCAAGTGGCACGGCACATATGCTTTTCGACATAATAAACGCATGCTGTGACGACAACCTTACCCCCGTTTACGACCGCCATTCGAAATACGAAAAGCGTTCCCAAAACGAAGTCGGCATCTCGTCTGTAAGAGGCGGAAGCATTGTCGGTGAGCACGAAGTGGTATTTGCAGGTGATGACGAAATCATCCGCCTCTCACACAGCGCATACTCAAAATCCGTCTTCTCTACGGGCGCGCTCATTGCCGCCGAAACGATCATTTCAAAGGAAAACGGATATTACACCATGGACAACATCACGGATATGATCATGGATGATATGGGTGAACTTTAATTCTTACGATCTGACAGATCCTTACTAACCCGCGAAAAACGTCGCACCTCGTATCGTCGTTGCAGGTTCTCCTGCTGTCCGGCCCAAGCTCGTAGACGCGCGGACAAAAGAAAAGACAGAGATCATTGACGATCCGAGAATATGATACTTTCCGCGCGGAAATATCCTCCTGAAACATTCCGTGCGGAGTCGGAATATGTTTTCATTTTTATTACCCCTAAAAAATCAAAGTCCACCCTTTCACGGGCGGACTTTGATTTCAGATGAAAAGGAATTTTTCTTTATAAAAAACTCCGGTTTCTATTTTTGTGCCACGATCATATATCTGTGGATCTTCCCTGAAACTTTTCCCGTATTTCTTATTATTTCCTCTGCAGAGAGTACATTTTCAAAATATTTTTCAACGGAAAAACCGGGGAATTCCCATTCGATGATCTTTGCAAACCATATAAGGGCGCCTGTATCATAAAACTCGATGGGAAGGAAGTTTTCTCCCGATTCGAGAATCACAAAGCCTGCATCTTCGAATGCTTTCTTCTGAACCGTAAGGTTCATTCCGGGATAAGGTTTCGGAAGATCACCCATAAGGATCTTTACGAGCTCCCTGTCGTTATCTTCACCGACCTGCTGAGTAATGAAATGTCCGCCGCGCTTTAAGATGCGGTATATTTCTTCTGCGTTGAACGAACCGTGGCGGTTTATGACAATATCGAATGTTTCATCATCAAACGGAAGTATTCCGTCAGCAGATGCGTCATAAACTTTGATTCCTAGCGGTTCAAGGCGCTGTCTGCAAAGCTCTACGTTCGGCGGATAACTTTCCGTAACGCTGATGAGTTTATTTTCATGTCCGAGACCGAGAAGGAATTCTCCTCCGCCTGTATCCATATCCAGAAGGATGTCTGCCGGGGAAAGATATTTCACTATAAGATCTTTATAATCCCACTGCATAAGTTCGTCCGCTTCGTAATACCTGCCGTCTATATATGAAAAATCCCAGCCCGTTATCTTTGCATTTTTTTCTTCCTCAAGCCATTTTTCTCTTAATTCGTTTTTGTTCATAATAATCTCCTTTTGGTGATTATATCACGTGAATATGTCGCCGTAAAGCGGATTTAAATTTGTTTTACAGCAAAAACTGTTATATTACCTTTCCTTTTCACATATATGTCCAAAACGCCCTTGAAAAATTACCACAAGTTTGTATTGATGTTACATATATGTTTTGAAAATTCTTTAGTATAATATAAATACATAAAGAGTGCTGCACGGCAGCGGCACTTTTGGCAATAAAACTAAGTAAAATATTAATAAGGAGAACAGAAATGACAAATCAGGCTAAGTATAACGAAAGACTTAATCGTATCAATGATGCCATCGCGTTAAAAGAAGGCGATGTACCTCTTATTCCTATCATTCAGTGCTATCCGTATCTTCAGGCAGGCTATACAATGGCTGAAATCCTTTACGATACAGAAGTAACAAAAGCAAGAGAAAGTATCTTCAAATATCTCGACACATATGAGCCAGACGCACTTATGGGTCATGCATATGTAAACATCGGTCAGGGTCCCATGATGGAACTTGCAAACCCGCACACAACACGCTGGGCAGGTATGCCGGGAAATATCATCGACAAGAACTCAATCCATCAGTGGATCGAATTCCCGTTCCTCGAAGACGACGAATTTGAAATGTACTTCAACAACCGCACAGACTGGGCCCTCAACTACGGTATGCCCCGTGGTGCAGGAATCCTTGAACCGTTCAAGACTGTAAACTTCGGCGCAATGGGCGCAAACGGTGCTTACAACGCAATGGCAGGCTTCTTCTCAAGACCTGACGTTAAAGACATGATCGAAAAACTCTGGAAGATCAACGAAATGAGCGCAGCACTCAATCCTAAGATGGCTCAGCTCGACATCGACGTAGAAGCTTACGGTTACCCGATCCTCGCAAAAGGTTTCGCAGGAGTACCGTTTGACGGTTACAGCGACTTCCTCCGCGGAACACTCGATGCTATGGCAGACCTTTACGAAAGACCTGAAGATGTAATGCGTTATTGCGAAGAAGTTCTTCCGGGAACACTCGAAATGATCAAGATGCAGGGCAAGATGATCCCGGGCAAACACGTATTCATGGCACTCCACAAAGGCATGGACGGATTCATGAACGACGAACAGTACCGTAAATTCTACTGGGAACACCTCCAGCTCATCATCAACACTATCATTGATGCAGGCATGGTACCGTACATCTATACAGAAGGCCCGTACACAACACGCCTTGACTGCCTCAAAGAAGTTCCCAAAGGCAAAGTTGTTTACCACTTCGAAGAAGTTGATATCGTTAAAGCTAAGGAAGCGCTCGGAGATGTTGCGACAATCGCAGGTGCATTCCCCGTATATCTCCTTGACTACGGCACAAAAGACCAGGTTGTTGACGAAATCAAACGTATTATCGATGTCTGCGCACCGGGCGGCGGATATATCTTCGAAACATCATGCGGTATGGACTATGCTAAACCTGAAAACGTTGAAGCCATGGTTGACACAGTCCGTACATACGGTAAAAAATAATATAGCATAAAATAAGGATACATGGTATCCTGAATGTCTTAAAGCAGAATTTACCTTCTTTTCTTTTTCATATACTAAAACACATATCCCGTCATGCTTTGCGCTGATGGGATATGTGTTTTTATAATACAATACGCAGTTATTTTCTTTCCATTCGTCTTCGTTTCTGTAATCCCCGCCCGCCTCCCCCGCGCCGCAAGCCGGAAGCTGCTCTTCCGGCTTGCCTGCCGGTTCCCGGCAGGCTGCGGCTGTGCCTTGCACAGCCGCGCGGCGCGGCGGGACTTACGGCAGAGCCGTAAGCCGCATCGTGCAAAGCACGATGCGGAGGGGGTGGGTGGCGGGAAGGGCAGATGTGTAAATCAGGAAAGAAAACATACCTCACCACAAATATTAAAACCGACACTTTACTAATTTCATATTTTTATCATTTTCCCCTGAAATTCACTTGTAATATCCCGTTTTTGATAAAATTTGAATAGTAAAAAACGCTTTTTTTATTGACATATGACACAAACGGGGTATAATGAAATATATGAAGCTAAGGAGGAGCAAAATGGGCAGACCGAGAAAATACCGCAAAGTATGCAAAAAACCGGGCTGTACGCAATTCGGCCCTATGGGTATGAAAGACCCTGCGGAAGATGTCGTCATGAGCGTTGATGAATATGAAGTTTTGCGCCTCATAGACTTTAACAATATGACTCAGGAAGAATGCGCAAGACAGATGAATATTGCACGCACCACTGTGCAGAAAATGTATGATGAAGCGCGTTTCAAACTTGCCAAGTTTATCGTCGAGGGGTCCTCTCTCCGTATCGAGGGCGGCGAGATCGAATATTGCGATAAGACGGAATGTATGTCCAGAGGCGGCAGACCTTGCAGATGCATGAAAGGGCAGACGAACGAGTAATTCCCATTCTTAGGAATGAGAATATATAATCAGGAATAATTATAATCATAAGGAGTTAATATGAGCGAAAAATGTACAAGTAACTGCAAAACTTGCGATAAGTCAGATTGCGGCGATCGCAATGATTTCAGAGAAGCATTAAATAAAGACAGCAGTGTTAACAAAGTTATCGGCGTTGTAAGCGGAAAAGGCGGCGTAGGTAAATCACTTATCACATCTCTCAGCGCAGTAGCAATGAGAAGACTCGGTGCAAACGTAGCTATCCTCGATGCTGACATCACAGGTCCGTCAATTCCTCAGGGATTCGGTCTCCACTGCCAGGCAGACGTTGAAGACAACACAATTATCCCCGTAAAAACAGACACAGGCATCAAAGTTATGTCTATCAACCTCCTTCTTGCAAGCGAAACAGCTCCCGTTGTATGGCGTGGACCGGTTATCGCAGGTGCTGTAAAACAGTTCTGGACAGACGTAAGATGGGGCGATGTTGATTATATGTTCGTGGACATGCCGCCGGGAACAGGCGACGTTCCCCTTACAGTATTCCAGTCACTTCCCGTTGACGGCATCGTAGTTGTTGCATCTCCGCAGGACCTCGTAGGTATGATCGTTGCAAAAGCTGTAAACATGGCTGAAAAGATGAATATCCCCGTTCTCGGTATCGTTGAAAATATGGCTTACTTCCGTTGCCCCGACTGCGGAAAAGATCACTACATCTTCGGTGAAACACACGTTGACGAAGTTGCTCAGGAATTCGGACTCAAAGTTCTTGCAAGACTTCCCATCGATCCGGCTGTTGCAGCTGCATATGACGCAGGTATGATCGAAACAGTTGGCACAGAAGTTATGGAAGACGCTATCGACGTGTTCAAAAACCTTTAATTTAAACGAAAACAGAGCTTTAAAGGCTCTGTTTTTTATTGCATTGTATGTACAGTGCAGCTATAATAAAAACAAAAACGGGAGGGCTGTTTGAAAAAGACATACGGTAAAACGGAGATTGTTTTTTAGTCATTCTAAATCTCAAATAAATCGGAGGAGAAGACAATGACTGAAAACTATACGTTTGATACACACTATAAAAATTTATCAGAAGACTACAACACACAAAACAACACTACACTCACCCTCGCAAGAGTAATATCACAGTACAAGGGAATGTATCTTATCTCAACAGAAAATAAGACCATGAACGCCGTTATTTCCGGCAGGATGCGCTTTGACGCCATTTATCCGCAGGATCTTCCTTCTGTGGGGGATTTTGTCATGGCAGACACAACCGATGACGTTACCGCCGTTATTCACGCAGTGCTTGAAAGACGGACCGTATTTATCAGAAAAGCCGCAGGAACCTCAAAAGACTCTCAGCTCATCGCCGCAAATGTGGATACGGTCTTTATTTGTATGTCCCTCGGAGAAGACTTCAACATAAGGCGACTTGAAAGATATCTCGCTGTAATGAATCAAAGCGGTTCCGACAGCGTGATCGTCCTGACAAAAGCGGACTCTGCAAATGACGTAGTATCAAGGCTCTCGGAACTTACGGTCTTTGGAGACAAATACCCTGTAGTAATATCCTCAGCATACGACGAAACGGGACTTGATAAACTGAAAAAATACATCATTCCCGGAAAAACCATCGCGTTCACCGGTTCTTCCGGCGTCGGTAAGTCCACTCTTATAAACAAGCTTCTCGGTGAAGACATTCAGAGAACAAACGCTCTTCGCGACGACGAAAAAGGCAGACACACAACCACAAACCGTGAGATCTTCACTCTCCCCGGCGGAGCATACCTTATGGACACTCCGGGCATGAGGGAAATGGGGATGTGGACGGATTCCTCAGGGCTTCAGGATGTCTTTTCGGATATAGAAGAACTCATTTCCTTATGCCGTTTTTCCGACTGTTCTCACACCGTCGAAAAAGGATGTGCAGTTCTCAGTGCCATAAAAAGCGGAGAACTTGACAAAACGCGCTGGGAAAATTATCTCAGACTGAACAAGGAAATTTCCTATGCGAGGGATTCGGAAGATTATCTTGCAAAAAAAGAACAATGGAAAAAAGAGATTTCCAGAAAAAACAAGGCTATGAAGAAAAACAAAAATAGATTTTGATTCAGCCTGAAAAGCTCCTCCCCGTCAATCACGGGGAGGAGCTTATTTAAAATTTATTTACTGAAATACTTCGATATTTCATCCATTCTGCTTTCCTGCTTTACTGAGAACGGACAACGGCTCTCACAATGTCCGCAGTGCATACAATCATCGGCATTTACCGACAACTTCGTATAATGATTTGCGGCTATCGTATCTCCTGCAAGCGCAAGGTCGTAATATTTATTCACAAGCCCGATGTCAATTCCTGCGGGACATGGCTGACAATGGTTGCAGTATACGCATGTGCCTGTGATCGTATCGGCGGTAAAAGTGCCGATAACGGAATAATCCTTTTCCTCATCAGTTGCGGTGAGGAATTTCAATAATGTGTCAAGATGTTCCATTGTCTGAACTCCCGGAACAGCAACCAGAACACCGGGACGGTCAATGGCATATTGCAGGCACTGATTATGTGTGAGTGCAGAACCGAACGGTGACTGATCCGCGGTGAGAAGCTGACCTGCAAAGAACGGCTTCATAACAGAAATGCCGACACCTTCCCTTTCACATCTTCTGAAAAGTTCAAAACGTTCGCTCACAGATCCGATACCGTATTCATCGCCCTTTTCAAAATCGTACGCAGGGTTTATTGAAAACATCATCATATCTACCACTCCCGTATCGAGAATGCGGTTTGCAACGCTGGGAGTGTGTGATGAAAAGCCGATGTGTCGAACGATGCCCTGAGCTTTTAATTCTTTGATATAATCAAAAACTCCGATCTCGCAAAGCTTGTCATAATCCTCATCATCGTCCACACAATGCAAAAATCCGAAATCAACATAATCCGTTCCGAGAGTTTCAAGCTCCCAGAGGAACGTTTTTTTGATCACATCAAAGTCCCTGCACCAGCCGTATTCACCGTCTTCGTCATATACTGCGCCGAAATGCACCTGTAAAAATACTTTATCGCGGCAATCACATATAGCCCTTCCGAGAGGCGCATAAGTTGCCCCTGCAGTACAAAGGTCAAAGAAGTTGATGCCGTTTTCTATTGCTTTTCTGATTATCGCTTCTATCTCATCGACAGGTGTCTTGCCGATACCTCCAAGACCGAGTCCGAGTACACTGAATTTTTCATTTTCATTTCCGTGGGGAAGTCTTCTGTATTCCATATTCACCATCCGTTTACTGTTTATATTACTATCCATAAATTATACGTATAACCCGTACTTATTTATATTCTACCACACATACATTTTTATCTCAACAACCCTGTTTGCCCGCGCATAATTTGTCACTTCAATCCGCATTGACTGTACAGTTCCTCAATACAAGGCGATTTGTATCTGATATACTCATCAATATCATCACAATACAACTTTGCCGCCTCTTCTTTTACAGCGCTGTATTTTCTGACCGCATCCGGATTATTTCTCAGAAAATCCCTGAAGGTTATATGACGGTGCAGTTCTGCTGAATACTGCGGACATACATACAGATGATGTGTCATAAGATGCTCTTTTCCCGAATAGGCGAATGCCTCTCTGTCTTTGATCCCGAGATCACCTTCGTGCAAATAGCCTATGTCCTCGAGCTTATTGACGACGTCATCGAATATATCATAATCTTTTATTATTACATCAATATCAATGCACGGCTTCGCGGACATTCCTTCGACGGATGTGATGCCCACGTGTTCAATGCCAATAATTAAATTTCCGATCACGCCTTCGATCTCTTTTCTGATCGCTTCAAAATCTTCTTTCCACGATGCGTCATAAGGCAGGACGATTACTTTTGTTGTTCTCATATGATCTCCTTAAAAACAAATTACTGGATTTCGATTGTTATCTTCTCTTCGCTGTTTTGTATTTTTCAACAGTTTCCACAAACTTTTCGATGTCAGTTTCATTATTATAGTAATGTATGCTGAGTCTTATGATACACTTACCATCCTCAAAAGACGCATTGACAAACACGTCATTTTCAGTCAGATATTCTCCAAAACATTCGTCAACATTTTCAACGATAATTTTGACTATCTGTGAACGATTTATATCGGAAGGATCATACTGCAATTTCATAACACTGCTTTTTCTCACCTTTTCGCGAATGCGATCCGCAAGATACAGGACATAATCCTCTATATTTTCTCCGCCAAGTGACATATATTTTTCAGCCGCAAGTGCCAGAGAAAATATTCCCGGAGCGTTTGGATAACCGTATTCAAATCTGTCAGCACCTGAGGAGAGTTTTATATCACCATCGTGGGAACCGAATTTCTCCGCGGCACCGAACCATCCTGCACCGGGCTGAGGAAGGATCTCAAGACATCTGTCGGAAATATACGCGTATCCCGTTCCGCAAAATCCCTGCATCCACTTATAATCGCCGCCAATGAGATAATCTATGTTCATTTTCCTGACGTCTACCCTCAGAACACCCATTGACTGCATCCCGTCAACGAGCAGGATGATTCCGTTTTTCTTGCAGAACTCTCCGATCTTTATTATATCATGACGATAACCTGTGTTATTTTCAACATGACATATTGATATCACTTTCGTATTCTCATCAGCTGCTCCGATCACTCTGTCTGCTGATACTTCACCGTTTTCCATCGGAATAAAACGCATCTCAAAACCTTCGGACTTCTGTTTTTCTTTCCACGCCATGTGAGAAGAAATAAATGTGTCTTCGGGAATGATGATGTTATCGCCTTTGCCGAGAGTTATCCCGTTTATAAATATATTAAGCATCCTTGAGGAATTATCTCCAAAACAGATATTCTTCCCGTCCGCATTGATCATCTTTCCGATGCTCTCCCTTGCCCTCAAAAGCATACTTCCCGTTCCGACGCCATCTTCACCCCATGCTGCATCGCCACCAATAAAGTATCTTCCGTCCATGTATTTCAGATATGCTTCGTATATATCTTTCCCCACAAGCCCTGTTGCGGCGCTCATGAGATAAGCTCTGCCATTTGTCGCAGGGTAAAACTGTCTTTGTTTTCTTATTTCTTCAAATCTGTCCATATTCTCACCTGTTCATTAATTATTATTCCGCCAATACTTTGTCAAAGTCTATCTCTACATACGGACTCCGGCTTATTATCCTGTCAATATGCCAGTCAAGATACCGTTTTGTCCTCTCGCACGGATCTTCATCATAAAAGAACTTCGCCGCAAAGTATTCATCTATCATCTGATAACGCATGAAAAGACCGATATTTTTAATTTCTTCTCTGTCAGCGGTTCTGTAACGCAAATACCCTTTGAGATACTGCGTCAGAGCATTTTCCGCATAAATCGTGCGTCTGTTTTCGTCCACGGTTTCACTCAGAGGGATTCCTCTCTGAACAATGAAGAACAACGCGCTTTCAACATCCGCCATATAGAAATTATACTGACACGCATCAAAATCAATAAGCGTAATATCATTTCCGTCCACAAGGAAATTATCCGTATGTATATCAAAGTGGACTATGCCGTAATTTGTCTGCGTAATCGGCATCCTCATAAGTTCTCCGAGCATCTCCTTTTCCGCCTCGGCGACGCGTTTATCTTCTATCTTCATTCCGAATCGCCAGCAATGCGGACCGTTCCATTTAAATTCTTCAAGTGAAGCATCTGTATGATACGCTTGCGTCAATTTATGCATTTGTCCCATAAGGCTTCCGAGATTAAAAAAGAGATCATCACTTTTATCCCCGTAATTATAAAGATCTATATTCTGTCCGCGAGCCCTTTCCTGCAGGGAAAGAATGTATTTCTGCGTACCGTTTCCAATAATTTCATACAAATTTCCCGCTTTACTCCGCAAAGGCTTTACGATCCCTTTCATTCTCAGAGATAAATATTCCATCCACTCCGATGAAAAATTAATATGGGAGAGTTTTTTATCAGAATAACCACTCAGGCGAAGGATCATCTTACTTCTATCATCCCCGACAAGAAATACTTTATCTCCCGAATACCCGCCATGTATTTCTGATATTATATTTGCGCCGTATAGCTTTTCGACTTCTTTTTTAATATATTCCATTTACTGCTCCCGAAAGAATAACTGTCAGATGTCGCCTGTAACCGATGTTATTTTATCATAATAATACAGGAATATAAACACCGGAACATAAAAAAGACCCGGTATAAACCGAGTCTTGGATTTGATTCGTGGTAATTATCTCTTTGAGAACTGCGGTGCTCTTCTTGCTTTCTTGAGACCGTATTTTTTACGTTCAACCATACGTGAGTCACGTGTGAGATATCCTGCTTTTTTGATTTCCGGTTTGAGAGCCGGTTCTGTCATAACGAGAGCTCTTGCGAGACCCTGTCTAATAGCGCCTGCCTGACCTGTTGTGCCGCCGCCGTAAACATTTACGATAACATCATATTTTTCTTCTGTCTGTGTAAGTGTAAGGGGCTGTTTAGCGATTTTAATAAGTGTACCTAAACCGAAGAATTCTGTAATGTCGCGTTTGTTAACCGTAAATTTGCCGCTGCCCGGTCTTACGATAACTCTTGCAACTGCTTTCTTTCTTCTGCCTGTTGCCATTTTCTGTTCCATCTATACTCCTCCTTATCCTCTGAGAACGTATACTTCAGGATTCTGTGCCTGATGTTTGTGTTCCGGACCTGCGTAAACTTTAAGTTTCTTACCCTGTGCTCTGCCAAGCTTGTTCTTCGGAAGCATTCCTTTAACAGCTTTTTCGATTACGAGTTCAGGTTTTGTTGCGATAAGGTCTTTATACTGTGTAGCTTTGAGACCACCCGGGTAACCTGAGTGTCTGTAGTAGTACTTATCAGTAAGTTTTTTACCTGTTAAAACGATCTTTTCAGCGTTGATTACGATTACAAAATCCCCTGTATCAATATTCGGTGTATAGCAAGGTTTGTTTTTACCTCTGAGAATTGAAGCGATTTCGCTTGCAAGTCTACCGAGTGTCTGACCTTCTGCGTCAATAACATACCATTTCTTTTCGATGTCCTGGGGTTTTGCTGTCAGTGTTGATTTTGTCAGCATGATTTCCTCCAAATATTCTAAGATGATACTCTTGTCCGGGGGCTAGTCGAACAAGCGATACCTCATCTATTCTATAAGACAAAGTGCCTTTTGTCAATCTTTTTTTGCTTATTTATCAATTTTTTTACTGTTTTCCATGCAATGATAAGTGAGGATTGCCGAGGAGTTCTGAATTCGGAATATTGATTCAGCTATTCTTCAAATCCTTTTTCCTTCGCCCGGATCTGCGCCGTACGCTTCCGCGCCCTTTGCAGACTGCTCCCCGCTTCGCGCCACCGCGCCCGACCCCGCCTTCGCGCCGCAATCCAAAGCGAAGCTTTGGATTCGCCCGCAGGGAACCTGCGGGCTGCGGCTGTGCAGAGCACAGCCGCGCGGCGCGGGCGGGTGGGCGGGATGCCATCAAAGATTTGCGCAAGGTGCAAATCTACATCTTCAAATCATCAGTATTATAATAAACTTCCTTCATGTAAAGACCGCATGCAGGGGCAGTTATCGCTCCTGTCGTCCTGTCAAGATTATCAAATAATGCACACAGTTCTTCTTCCGTCATCTTGCCACAGCCTATATACATCAGATTTCCGGCGATTATCCTCACCATGTTATATAAAAAACCGTTTCCCTTTACGGTAATGGTAATGATATCTCCATCCTTTTTAATATCCACACTGTATACTGTCCTGACTGTGTCCTTCACCTGACTTCCGCTTGCCATAAATGCTTTGAAGTCGTGCGTTCCTTCGATTATCTTTGCCGCAGAAATTACCTTGTCCATATCCACATCATAATCGAACCGCCATACCCTGTCTTTATAAAAAGGTGACGGAGTTCTGGAATTATGGATCTTGTATTCATAACATTTTCCTACAGCATCGAACCTTGAATGGAACATTGTGTCCGCTTCGTATGAGTAGTTTATTACTATATCTTCCGGCAGATAGTGATTTATTGCATTTGCAAACTTCTCCGCAGGAATATTTGTATCAATATGAAAATTAGCGACCTGACCGTATGCATGAACGCCTGCGTCAGTTCTTCCGGATCCATGCAGTTTTACGGTCTTTCCCGTAATTTTCTTTATTGCATTGATTATCTCTTCCGCCACACTTACCGCATTCGGCTGAACCTGCCAGCCGCAGTAGTTTGTGCCGACATATGCTATGTTGAGTACTACGTTCATCAGAATGGCAACCCAATATATCCACTGCCTACCATGACAGCAAAGAATAAAAATCCTATTACATACGCGACTGCATCGCGTTTTGTATATTTGAGGACTTTCATTTTCGTTCTTCCTTCCCCGCCGCGGTAACATCTCGCTTCCATTGCCATAGCAAGCTCTCCTGCCCTCTGGAATGCACTTACAAAAAGCGGCACAAGGATCGGAAGCATGGCTTTCGCTTTCTGGACAATATTTCCCGAATCGAAGTCCGCGCCGCGGCTCTTCTGCGCTTTCATGATCCTGTCTGTTTCTTCCTGAAGGGTCGGAATGAATCTGAGTGCAATACTCATCATCATTGAAATATCATGAGCAGAGTTTTTCAAAAACGGAACCTTTCTCATGAGCATTTCCATACCGTCTGTAAGGTCGATTGTAGAAGTTGACAACGTCATTATTGACGTCGTACTGACGAGGAGCATAAGCCTTACGCCCATTTTTGCCGCAACAACAACACCTTCTGCGTACACCTTGATGAATCCGATGCTGAAAAGCAGGTTTCCACCTTTTGTCCAGAGAATGTTGATCACTATGGTCAATGTCACGATAAACGCAACGGGTTTAAGTCCCTTGATGATATATTTTACGGGAATCTTGCTGAACATTATCGCCATTACAAGGAATAAAAACGCAACTGCATATCCCACGACACTCTTTACCATAAATATAAAGAGAATATATAACAAAGTCAGCATTATCTTCGTTCTCGGATCAAGCTTGTG
Organism: Eubacteriaceae bacterium; assembly: GCA_017531485.1. Lineage (GTDB taxonomy): Bacteria > Bacillota > Clostridia > Eubacteriales > Anaerofustaceae > SVCP01. The sequence goes on from JAFXKY010000011.1 coordinate 28,056, forward strand.
CACAAACGAATCCGCAGGATAATATTGACCGATCGTCATTTCGCTCATTTCTTTCCTCCCACAACACGGATTATTTCTTCAATAGCGTCCCTTGTTCTGAAAAGTGACGTATCCACATCAATTCCCTTTTCTTTCAGTCCGAGCAGGACCTTCTTGGAATCCGGAACAGTCAGTCCGATCTTTTCGAGTTCATCAACGTCGGAGAACACTTCCTTCGGCGTATCAAACTTTACAAGGCGACCTTTTGAGAATACCATTACTTTATCCGCAAAATCAGCAACGTCATCCATATTATGCGAAACGAGAAGTATACATATTCCAACCTCTTTGTTAAGCTTGTTTATGTATCCAAGAATCTCGCTTCTGCCCATCGGGTCAAGACCGCTTGCCGGTTCATCGAGAATGAGTATCTGCGGTTTCATCGCAAGAACACCTGCAATAGCCACCCTTCTCTTCTGTCCGCCTGACATATCAAACGGAGAAACATCCTTCACTTCATCAAAATCAAGCCCTACGAGCTCTATGGATTCCCTTACGGTCTTTTCGATCTCTTCTTCTGAAAATCCGATGTTTTTCGGTCCGAATGCGACGTCTTTATATACTGTTTCTTCAAAGAGCTGATATTCCGGGTACTGAAATACGATGCCGACGCGCTTTACTATTTCTTTCATAGGCATCTCTTTGTTGATATCCTTGCCGTTTATAATGACGCTTCCCGTCGTCGGCTTTAAAAGTCCGTTAAGATGCTGAATGAGTGTGGATTTTCCGCAGCCGGTATGTCCGATGATACCGATAAAATCTCTCGGGCCCACAGAAAAATCAATGTCTTTCAACGCTGTGTGTTCAAAGACTGTTCCGAGAGAATAAACATGACTGAGATTTTTTACTTCAATTGACATATCGCTTCCACCAGATCTTCCTTCGTAAGTACATTATGGGAAATATTCATTCCCGCCTTTCTCAGCCCGTCTGCAAGTTCTACTGTTTCAGGAACATTAAGACGCAGCTTTTTCAGTTCATCCGTGTCGGAGAATATCTCCACAGGAGTACCTTCTTTATAGTAACTTCCGTCGTTCATGATAATTATTCTGTCAGCATCAATAAGCTCTTCCATGTAATGCGTTATGAATATGATCGTGACGCCGTCTTCTTTGTTCAGCTTGTGCATCTGTGAAAGAACTTCGCTTCTGCCCACAGGATCAAGCATCGCCGTAGATTCATCAAAAACGATGCATTTCGGTTTCATGGCAATGATTCCTGCAATGGCGATTCTCTGTTTCTGTCCTCCTGAAAGCTGATGCGGCTTCTGACCTTTAAATTCAAACATATCGACTGCCCTGAGTGCATCTTCGACAACTCCGCGGATCTTTGACTGCTCAACGCCAAGGTTTTCAACGCCGAACGCAACATCTTCTTCCACGATCGTCGCTACCATCTGGTTATCCGGATTCTGGAATACCATTCCAACCGTCCTTCTCACATCAATGAGAGAGTCTTCGTCTTTTGTGTTCATGCCCATTACGAATACATCGCCCTGAGTCGGAAGCAAAAGTCCGTTAAACATCTTTGCCAGGGTAGATTTGCCCGATCCGTTATGCCCGACGATGCCGACAAACTCCCCTTCCCTGATTGAAAGGCTTACGTTTTCAAGGGCCTTCTTGTCCGGCTCATCACTGTCGTAAGCAAAAGATAGATTTTTCACTTCTATTATATTATTCATTACGCCTCTCCCATTAACAGGTATACTGACTGAGTTTTACTTCTGCGGTATTAATTATATACCACTTCTATTCTTTACCCTTTATTTTATAACAAATTCACTCAAAACACAAGCAAATATAAAAAATAGCTGAGGATACATATGAGAATCCTCAGCATATTTTTTTACAGTTATTCAAGCTTGTATAACTTACCTTACGGTAGTGGTAACAATTAGTCTTCAACGAGTGAAATGATAGCCATTTCAGCTCCGTCTCCTCTTCTTGCAGGGAGTTTGAGAACTCTTGTGTAACCGCCGTTACGGTTAGCGTATTTCGGTGCGATTTCCGCAAATAATTCATGAACTACATCTTTATCGTAAATGTAGCTAAGTGCCTGACGACGAGCGTGAAGGTCACCCTTCTTGCCAAGTGTGATCATTTTATCAACGAGCTTCTGAGTTTCTTTAGCTCTGTAAAGAGTCGTCTGCACTTTGCCATGTTTGAGTACTTCAGTTGTAAGACCGCGAAGCATAGCGATTCTCTGATCTGTCGGTCTGCCTAACTTTCTGTATCCTGATGACATTGCATTCCTCCTGAAATTTTATCGTGTAATTATTTGTCGTCGCTTGATTTAAGTGACAACCCGATTTCGGTAAGTTTCTTCTTAATTTCGTTAAGTGATTTCTTACCGAGATTACGAACTTTTGACATTTCTTCTTCCGTACGAGAAACGAGCTGTTCAACAGTGTGAATATCTGCTCTTCTCAGGCAGTTTGAAGAACGAACGGAAAGTTCCAACTCTTCGATGGACATTTCCAGAACTCTTTCCTTTTCACATTCTTCTCTTTCAACCATAACTGACATGTTTTTCATGTTTTCATTAAGGTCGATGAAGAGCTGGAAGTGATCGTTGAGAACTCTGCTTGCGAGTGAAACAGATTCTTCCGGAGAGATCGTTCCGTTTGTCCATACTTCCAAGATAAGCTTATCATATCCGATGTCACCGCCAACACGGCAATCTTCAACCTTGAAGTTTACTTTGCGTACCGGTGAGAAGATAGAGTCTACCGGGATAGTTCCGATAGGAAGTTCTTCACGGTTATGTTTTTCACTCGGTGTGTATCCTCTGCCGGATTCAACCGTAAGCGTCATGTTCAGCTCAGCGCCTTTCATGAGAAGGGCAATGTGCTGATCCGGATTAAGGACTTTAATGTCGCTGTCAACGATGATATCGCCGGCAGTAACTTCCTTTTCTCCTGTGGCCTGGATGAATACAGTCTTCGGACCGTCTTCGTACATTTTGAAAACTACTCTTTTAAGGTTGAGGATGATTTCAAGTACGTCTTCCGCAACACCGTTTACCGTAGAGAATTCGTGCTGTACTCCATCGATCTTGATGCTTGTTACTGCAGCACCGGGAAGAGATGAGAGCATGATCCTGCGAAGTGAGTTACCAAGTGTTGTTGCGTAACCTTTTTCGAGAGGTTCCACAACAAACTTTCCGTAGGTCTTGTCAGCCGAACGGTCAACTATGTCAATGTTCGGTTTCTGGAATTCTAACATACTAACCTCCATTATTTATCCGATTAAGCGGACTCTGAATTCGTCAAAACATTCACCGCAGATGCGGTATTTTGCCGACAAGCGCGATAAAAATCTATGCACGCTGTAGTGAAGTGTATGAAGATTATTATTTGGAATAGAGCTCAACGATTAAGTTGTCCTTAATAGCGATTTCAGCGTGTTCTCTTGTGGGCTGAGAAATAACTGTTGCGCTCATGTTTTCAAAGTCAACTGTGAGGTAACCCGGAATAACTTTTGCTGAGTTGTTTTCGATGATTTCAGCAAATTTCGGGCTCTTCTTGCTTCTGTCTTTAACTTTGATAACCTGACCAGCTTTGATGCGGTAAGAAGGAATGTTGCATTTCTTTCCGTCTACTGTGAAGTGGTTGTGTGTAACGAGCTGTCTTGCTTCTTTACGAGAGTTAGCAAAACCCATCTGGTATACAACGTTGTCAAGGCGTGATTCAAGGATCGCGATAAGGTTGTCACCTGTTACGCCCGGTTTTCTTTCAGCGATTTCAAAGTATTTTCTGAACTGTTTTTCAGAAACACCGTAAATTCTCTTTGCTTTCTGCTTTTCTCTGAGCTGAGTACCGTATTCACTCATCTTGCCAGCTTTTTTACCGTGCTGACCGGGAACAGTGCCTCTCTTTGTTACAGGGCATTTGTCTGTGTAGCACTTCGGTCCTTTGAGGAAGAGTTTTTCTCTTTCTCTACGGCAGAGTCTGCAAGAAGCATCAGTATATCTTGCCATTTATCTATTTTCCTCCGTGTAGTTAATTTTCCGATTAGACGCGTCTCTTCTTCGGCGGACGGCATCCGTTGTGCGGGATAGGTGTTACGTCTTTGATTGATGTAACTTCGAGACCGCATGCAGCGAGAGCTCTGATAGCAGCTTCTCTGCCTGAGCCGGGTCCTTTTACGAATACATCAACTGTTCTGAGTCCATGTTCCATAGCTCTCTTAGCAGCTTCTGTAGCAGCTGACTGAGCAGCATACGGAGTAGATTTTCTTGAACCTTTGAATCCAAGTTCACCTGCACTTGACCATGAAAGTACGTTTCCGGCAGTATCGGAAAGGGTAACTATCGTATTGTTGAAAGAGGAGCTGATATGTGCCTGGCCTCTTTCTATATTCTTCTTGACTTTCTTTTTGCCTCTTCTGATTGTCTTTTTAGCAGCCAAAGTATTTCCTCCTTAGTCTATGGGTTATTTCTTGGATTTTCTGCCCACAGTCTTTTTCGGGCCCTTGCGTGTTCTTGCATTTGTCTTAGAACGCTGTCCACGAACGGGTAATCCTCTTCTGTGTCTTAAACCTCTGTAGCAGCCGATTTCCATAAGACGTTTGATGTCTAATGCTACCTGTCTCTTAAGGTCGCCTTCTACAGTATAAGATTCATCGATAATTGCACGCAGCTTGTTGATTTCAGCTTCTGTAAGATCTTTAACTCTTGTGTTCGGATCTACTTCTGCCTGAGCCAGGATCTTGTTTGATGTGACTCTGCCGATGCCATAAATATAGGTAAGACCTATTTCAATGCGTTTGTCTCTTGGCAAATCTACGCCAGAAATTCTTGCCATGAATACCTCCGTTTGGTTAATGGTTTAGTGAAATATATATTTATAAACACAGGAAAAGTAATTTAAACAGCCGCACTTTTCCTAATTACGAGAGGGTCGGATTAACCTTGTCTCTGTTTATGTTTGGGGTTCTCACAAATCACCATTATTCTGCCTTTTCTTTTGATGATTTTGCATTTTTCACAAATTGGTTTAACGCTCGGTCTAACTTTCATTTGTGTACCTCCCTTTTATTTTCCTTTATCGCGCCAGGTAATTCTGCCTTTTGTCGGATCATAAGCTGAAAGATCTAACTTGACTTTATCTCCGGGCAGGATCTTAATGTAGTTCATTCTGAGTTTACCGGAAATGTTTGCCGTTACGACAAATCCGTTATCCAGCTGAACTTTGAATGTTGTGTTCGGAAGTGCTTCTATAACTACGCCTTCCACTTCGATATAATCACTTTTGCTCATCTTTGACCCCTTTATTTTTATTAGGATTGTTGAACTCGCTGAGCGCATTTCTTATCCTTTTGTCGGTTATCGCATCCGTCTTTATCATTTCAGCGACATCCGCCAAAATCGTATTTGTTTTTGATACGTGTTTTATCTTTTTTTTCTTGGGAGAAATAAATTTTCTTGTCTGCCCGTCTGTGAGAAGGACGTATTCATCGCCTTCAAAACCACAAACGACCATAAACAAACCTTTTTCCCTTCCGGCATTTGCCCGGACGACCTGTCCGATGCTCAGACCGGAGAAATTTTTACTTACTTCACGCATATCTTCCTCACAGCTCCGTAAGAAGTATCGGTTCGCCGTCAGTAATGGCCACTGTATGCTCGAAGTGAGCTGAAAGTGAACCGTCCTGTGTCTTTACCGTCCATCCGTCCGGCATGACTTTCGTCTTGTAAGTTCCGATGTTGATCATCGGCTCGATTGCGATTGTAAGTCCCTTATTCAGGCGTACCCCTCTGCCGGGCTTTCCATAGTTCGGAACGCTCGGTTCCATGTGCATCTGCTGTCCGATTCCGTGTCCTACGTAATCTTTGACGACTCCGTAACCGCGGCTTTCGGCATAATCTCCGATGGCTGCCGAAACATCTCCGAGTCTGTGTCCTTCCTTGCAGAACTCAAGTCCTGCGAAGAATGAGTTTCTCGTGACCTCGATGAGCTTTTTCGCTTCATCGCTGATGTTTCCTACTCCCACCGTGTCTGCATTATCACCAACGTATCCTCCCCAGATCGCTCCGACGTCGATCGAGATGATCTGTCCTTCTTCAAGGATCCTGTCAGCTCGGGGAATACCGTGAACGATCTCATCATCCACTGAAGCGCAAATGGAATTTGGATATCCATTGTAATTGAGAAACGCAGGGATGGCGCCGTTTGACTTTATGACGTCGTAAGCGATCATGTCAAGCTCCAGTGTTGAAACACCGGGCTTAACACTCTTTCTTACTGCATCAAGAGCCATCTGGGAAATTCTTCCCGCCTGTCTCATTATCTCAATTTCACGATCGCTTTTTAAAATGATCATCGCTCTACCTGTAATCGTCCAATACTGAATAGATATCGTTTGTTACTTCGTTGATATCTTTCTGGCCGTTTACTTCTCTTAAAATGCCCTTATCTTTGTAGTAGTTAATAAGCGGCAAGGTCTTTTCGTCATACTCTTCAAGACGTGTAACAACTGTTTCTTCTTTGTCATCGTCTCTCTGATAGAGTTCGTTACCACATTTATCACAGATGCCTTCCTTAGCGGGAGGATTGAATGTTACGTGATAAGATGCTCCGCACTTGCAGAGTCTTCTGCCGACTATTCTTTCTGTCAGAAGCTTATAATCAACTGTAATCGCCAGTGCGCAATCAAGTTTTTCGCCCTTTTCAGAAAGCATTTCGTCAAGCGCGCTTGCCTGGTTAAGTGTTCTCGGGAATCCGTCAAGCATATATCCGTTAGCTTTAACATCTTCCTGTTCGAGTCTGTCTTTAACCATTTCTACGGTAAGATCATCCGGAACGAGGAGACCTTTGTCCATATATTCCTTTGCTTTCTGTCCAAGCGGTGTGTTGCCCTTGAGGTTAGCACGGAAAATGTCGCCTGTTGAAATGTGTACGATACCGTACTTTTCTACGATTTTTTCTGCCTGAGTGCCTTTACCGGCGCCCGGAGGTCCTAAAATTATCAGTTTCATTATTTTCTCCTAAACTATTTCAAGAAGCCTCTGTAGTTTCTCATGATGAGGTGCTGTTCGAGCTGTTTAACCGTTTCAAGCGCTACGCTTACAACGATGAGAAGGCTCGTTCCGCCAAACTGAATGTTCAGGCCAAGGATGTTACCTGAAATGATCGGAATGAGGGAGATAATGCAGAGGAATACGCCACCTGCAAACACCAATCTGTTGAGAATCTTGTTGATATAAATGACTGTCGGTTTACCCGGGCGAATACCCGGAATGTAACCGCCGTACTGCTGAATGTTTTCAGCAACTTCTACCGGATTGAATGAGATCGTTGTGTAGAAGTAACCGAAAGCGATGATGAGTACGAGGTATACAAGTGTTGTCCAGAAGGAACCCCATGAGAAGATGCCTGCGAATCCTGTCCAGAACTTGCTGTTCGGGAAGAACGAAGCGATCGTAGACGGTGCCATAGCTATCGTCTGAGCGAAGATAACCGGCATAACGCCTGACTGGTTAACTTTAAGGGGAAGATGTGTGTTTCTTCCGCCCATCTGTTTTCTTCCTACAACGCGTTTAGCGTACGTGATGGGGATCTTTCTTGTACCTTCCTGAACTGCTACAACACCCATTACTGTTACGAGAACAAACGGAACGATGAGGATAGCAACCCAGATCGGGAAGTTACCTGCGATAACACCTGTAACGAGCGTTGAGATAGCACCCGGAATACCTGATACGATACCGATGAAGATGAGAAGTGAGATACCGTTGCCGATGCCTTTTTCTGTGATCTGATCACCGATCCATACGAGGAGTGCTGTACCTGCTGTTACAACCAATACTACCGTTGCGATAGCATACCATGAGTCATTTGTCATAAAGCCTTCAAGTGTGAACGCAAGTCCAAGTGCCTGAACGAGCGCCAGACCGATAGCCGCATAGCGGGTGTACATGGTAATCTTTTTCTTACCTTCTTCACCCATTTTAGAAAGCCTTTCAAGAGCCGGAATCGCAATCGTCAAGAGCTGCAGGATGATTGATGCTGTGATATACGGTTGTATAGACATTGCAAAAATCGAGAAGTTCTTGAAGTTATCACCTGAGATGACGTTGAACAGTCCTAATACGCTGTTTCCTGATACAAGTGCTGATAAAACAGTCTTGTCGATGAACGGAACTGCGATGAAAGAACCGAAACGATATACCAGGAGCATGAGAAGTGTGAATAAAATTCTCTTTCTCAGCTCAGGGATTTTCCATGCATTCTTGATGGTCTCTATCATATTAGTTTTCCTCTGTTTCTGTTTCTACAGCTTCAATTTTTCCGCCGGCTGCTGTGATCTTTTCAGCTGCTGTTGCGCTTACTTTGTCAACTTTAACTGTGAGAGCTACGTTGATTTCGCCTTCGCCGAGGATCTTGACCATGTCGTATTTATTCTTGATGATGCCCATTTCTTTGAGCGAATCAATTGTAACTACGCTGCCTGCTTCGAATACTTCGAGTCTGTCAAGATTGATAACTGCATATTCTTTTTTAAATCTGTAGTTTGAGAATCCTCTTTTCGGAACTCTTCTTGTAAGGGGCATCTGGCCGCCTTCAAAGCCCGGTCTTACTCCGCCGCCGCTACGTGACTTCTGGCCGTCCTGACCTCTGCCTGCAGTTTTACCTCTGCCTGTAGCTGTACCTCTACCTTTTCTGATAGGGTCTTTTTTGCTGCCCGGAGCCGGTGAAAGATTGTGAAGTTTTAAACTTGCCATTTTCTCTGCCTCCAATTACATTTCTTCGACTTTAAGCATAAAGCCGATCTTCTGGATGATACCGCGTGTTGCTGCATCATCGTTTCTAACAACGCTTGTGCCGATCTTTGTAAGGCCAAGAGCCTTAACGATCTTTCTCTGCTGTTCGTTTCTGCCAATCAAACTCTTAACGAGTGTGATTTTGAGCTGTTTGTTTTCCATTAGTCACACTCCTTAATTATCCTAAGATTTCTTCTACAGTCTTGCCTCTCTTAGCTGCAACTGTTTCTGCATCTACGAGTTCTGCAAGGCCTGCGATTGTAGCTTTAACAAGGTTTGTTGCGTTGCCGCTGCCGATTGATTTCGCACGGATGTCTGTGATACCAGCGAGTTCGAGTACGCTTCTTGCAGGACCGCCTGCGAGAACGCCTGTACCTTTTACAGCCGGCATAAGGATAACTTTACCAGCGCCGAATCTTCCGATTACTTTGTGCGGGATTGTCGTTCCTCTTCTTGCAACTGTTACCATGTTCTTTTTAGCATCTTCGATGCCTTTTCTGATAGCTTCCGGAATTTCGATTGATTTTCCGATACCTACGCCAACATGGCCATTTTCATCTCCGACAACTACGAGGCAGCTGAAACGGAAGTTTTTACCACCTTTTACTGTCTTAGATACTCTATTGATAGCAACTACTTTTTCTTTTAATTCCAGACCAGCCGGATTGAATTTAGTCATCGCTAAGTCCTCCCTTAGAATTCTAAGCCGGCTTCTCTTGCCGCATCAGCGAGAGCAGATACTCTGCCGTGATACACATAGCCGCCTCTGTCGAAAACAACTTCTTTATATCCTTTTTCGATTGCTCTTTCAGCTACTGCTTTACCAACAGCTTTAGCAGCTTCGATATTTGATGTGCTTTCGAGTGTTTCGCCAATTGTCAATGTTGAAGCTTCTGCTACCGTAACGCCGTTGAGGTCGTCAATGAGCTGAGCATACATGTGCTTGTTGCTTCTGAAAACATTGAGTCTCGGGATCTGCGGAGTGCCGATGATGTGATTGCGAATACGTCTGTGTCTTTTTACTCTGATTTTATTTTTCTCAGGTTTACTAATCATTTCTCAATCTCACTCCTTTAATTATTTCTTACCTGATTTGCCTTCTTTAAGTTTGATAACTTCGTCGGCATATCTGATACCTTTACCTTTGTACGGTTCAGGCTGTCTTACTTTTCTGATGTTTGCAGCGTACTGGCCTACAGCACATTTGTCGATACCTTTAACGATGATCTTGTTTGTGCCTTCAACAACTGTTTCGATGCCTTCCGGATCGATCATTTCAACGGGGTGTGAATAACCAACGTTGAGAACGAGTGTGTTGCCGTTTTTCTGTACTCTGTAACCAACACCGATAACTGAAAGTTCCTTCTGGAAACCTGCGCTTACGCCTGTTACCATGTTAGAGAGGAGCTTTGTTGTAAGTCCGTGTAAGCTCTTGTGCTGTTTGCTGTCTGACGGGCGTGTTACTGTGAGCACTCCGTTTTCGATAGCAATTGTCATATCTTTACTGATTTCCTGTTTGAGTTCACCTTTGGGGCCTTTAACTGTAGCGAGTCCGTTTTCTACTGTTACTTCTACGCCTGCGGGAACATTAACGGGCATTCTTCCGATTCTTGACATTGAATGTGCCTCCTTATTATTACCAGACGTAGCAGAGAACTTCTCCGCCAACGTTTGCCTTGCGGGCCTGTTTGTCTGTCATGATACCCTTAGATGTTGAAATGATAGCGATTCCAAGACCGTTGAGTACCTTCGGGATTTCATCTTTAGCAGCATAGATTCTGAGACCCGGTTTAGAAATTCTCTTAATACCTGAGATAACTTTTGAATCGTGCTTTCCGTATTTTAATGTGATTTCGATCAATCCCTGCTTATTATCTTCAATGAACTTAACATCACTGATGTAACCTTCGTCGAGCAAGATGTTAGCGATAGCCTTCTTAACGTTTGAAGAAGGAATGGTTACTGAAGTGTGTTTAGCATTGTTTGCATTTCTGATCCTTGTGAGCATATCAGCAATAGGGTCAGTCATTACCATATCGACGTCCTCCTTATAATATCTTTAACTTACCAGCTTGCTTTCTTTACGCCGGGGATTTCGCCCTTATAAGCAAGTTCTCTGAAACAAATTCTGCAGATGCCGTATTTTCTGAGGTAAGCATGCGGTCTTCCGCAAATTTTGCAACGGTTGTATGCTCTGGTAGAGAATTTCGGTTCACGCTGCTGTTTAGCGATCATTGATTTCTTTGCCATGTCTTCCTCCTTATTCCTGTGCGAACGGCATTCCGAGAAGCTTGATGAGTTCATAAGCTTCTTCGTCTGTTTTAGCAGTAGTAACGAAAATTACGTCCATACCACGGATTGATTCAACCTGGTCATAGCTGATTTCCGGGAACATGATCTGTTCCTTTACGCCGAGTGCGTAGTTACCTCTGCCATCAAAGCTTGAAGCGGGAACACCACGGAAGTCACGGATACGCGGAACTGCGATGTTGATGAGCTTGTCAGCAAATTCATACATTCTGTCGCCGCGGAGTGTAACCTTAGCGCCGATATCCATACCTTTACGGAGTTTGAAGTTAGAAACTGATTTCTTAGCCTTAACTACTACCGGTTTCTGACCAGCGATGAGGCCGAGTTCCTTAACTGCTGCTTCCATAGCTTTCGGGTTATCTTTGCAATCACCGAAACGCATGTTGATTACGATCTTTTCGAGTTTCGGAATCATCATTACGTTCTTGTAATTGAATTTTTCCTGTAATCCGGGGACTGCAACTTCTTTATATAATTCCTGTAATCTTGTTGTCATTGTTTACTCCCCTATTATTTGTCTAATGTTTCGCCGCATTTTTTGCAAACGCGAACTTTTTTATCGCCAACCATAGCGCTGCCTGTTCTTACGCCTTTACCGCACTTCGGGCAGTAAATAAGAACGTTTGAAGCGTGGATTGAACCTTCGATTTCGATGATGCCGCCCTGCTGGATTGTTGTAGTCGGTTTCATGTGTTTCTTTCTGAGGTTTACGCCTTCAACAACTACTCTGTTCTGTGCAGGGAGTACTTTTAAAACTTTACCTGTTACTTTACCGTCTTTAGCGTTTTTGTAATCTTTTTCGCGTGCGCCGGCAATAACTTCTACGATGTCACCTTTTTTAACGTGCATGTCTTCCTCCTAAAGTACTTCCGGTGCGAGAGAAACGATCTTCATGAACTGTTTTTCTCTTAATTCACGTGCTACCGGTCCGAAAATACGTGTTCCTCTCGGCTGTCCGTCATCTCTGATGATAACAGCTGCGTTCTGGTCGAATTTGATTTCGCTACCGTCCGGGCGTTTAATAGAGTTAACTGTTCTTACTACTACAGCTTTAACTACATCACCCTTCTTAACTGTGCCACCCGGTGCTGCTGATTTTACAGCACAGATGATTACGTCACCAACGCTTGCGTATCTTCTCTTTGTACCGCCGAGAACTCTGATACACAAAAGCTCTTTAGCTCCGGTATTGTCGGCAACTTTTAAACGTGTTTCCTGTTGTATCATTTTTGAATCTCCTTAATACCGAAATTATTTTGCCTTTTCGACGATTTCAACGAGTCTCCAGCGTTTTCTTTTGCTGAGAGGTCTTGTTTCCATGATCTTTACTGTATCGCCGATGCCGCATTCGTTCTGTTCATCGTGAGCCATGAACGTTGTTGTTTTCTTAACTCTCTTCTGATAAAGCGGATGATTTTCCATTGTTTCTACTGCTACAACGATGCTCTTATCACCTTTGTTAGAAACAACTTTGCCGATTCTGGTCTTTCTGTTAGCTCTTGTTTCCATTTATACCTCCGCTTATGCCTTTGCAGCGCTAAGTTCTTTTTCTCTTAACACTGTTTTGATTCTTGCATAATCTTTTTTAACTTCTTTGATTCTGAGAGGGTTTTCGAGCTGGCCTGTTGCGTGCTGGAAGCGAAGATTGAAAAGTTCTTCTTTAAGGCTCTTGAGCTCGTTATTTAACTCTTCAGCTGTTCTGTTTCTGAGTTCTTTGGCTTTCATTAGTTTTCACCACCCACTTCTTTTTCCTTGACAATGAATTTTGTCTTGATCGGGAGTTTGTGCTGTGCGAGTCTCATAGCTTCTCTTGCTGTTGCTTCATCAACACCGCTGAGCTCGAACATTACTCTGCCGGGCTTAACTACTGCTACCCAGTATTCCGGTGAACCTTTACCGCTACCCATACGAGTTTCAGCAGGTTTCTTTGTTACCGGTTTGTCGGGGAAGATTTTGATCCAAACCTTACCACCTCTTTTGATATATCTTGTCATAGCGATACGAGCTGCTTCGATCTGGTTTGATTTTACCCAGCCCGGTTCAGTTGCCTGAATCGCGTAATCGCCATAAGAGATTGTGTTACCTCTCATAGCTTTACCCGTCATACGGCCTCTGTGAACTCTTCTACGCTTTACTCTTTTAGGCATTAACATAGTTTTGTTTCCTCCTTACAAAATCCGAATTACTTCCTTGTCGGAAGGACTTCGCCTTTGTTGATCCATACTTTAACACCGATCTTGCCGTATGTTGTGTCAGCTTCTGCTGTAGCATAATCAATGTTAGCTCTGAGTGTGTGAAGCGGAACGTTACCTTCACTGTAAGATTCGCTTCTTGCGATTTCAGCACCGTTAAGTCTGCCTGAGCATGTTGTCTTGATGCCTTCAGCGCCTGAACGCATTGCTCTTGCGATAGCATTCTTCATAGCTTTACGGAATGCGATTCTCTTTTCGAGCTGCTGAGCGATGTTTTCAGCTACGAGCTGTGCGTCACAGTCAACGTTTTTAACTTCCATAACGTTAATGTTGATCTGTTTGCCTGTCATCTTAACGAGGGCTTTTCTTAACTGATCGATGCCTGATCCGCCTTTACCGATAATTCTGCCCGGTTTTCCTGTGTAGATGAAGAGTGTGACTCTGTTAGCACTTCTTTCGATTTCTACTCTTGAAATACCTGTAGCATACTGTGTTTTCTTGATATATTCTCTGATCTTGTAATCTTCTACGAGGAGATCACCGAATTCTTTATCTTTAGCGTACCATCTTGAAGACCAATCTTTGATAACACCGACTCTTAAGCCGTGAGGATTTACTTTCTGACCCAAAGTGATACCTCCTTAATTTCTTTCTCTGAGAACTACGCTCAGGTGAGAACTTCTCTTAAGAATGATAACGCCTCTGCCGTGAGAGAGAGCTTTCATTCTCTTCATTGACGGACCCTGATTTGCCATTACCTGGTGAACATAAAGTTTATCAACGTCCATGTTGTGGTTATTTTCTGCGTTAGCTGCTGCTGAACGAAGTACCTTTTCCATAGCTCTTGCCGGTTTGTTGCCGTTGAGTCTGCAAATTACGATAGCTTCGTCAACGCTTTTTCCTCTTACGAGGTCAGCAATTCTTCTTGCTTTAAGCGGAGATACTCTTACGTACTTAGCAATAGCTTTAGCTTCTTTGATATTTTCCTGCATCTGCATAACTTCCTCCTAAAGACTATCTTCCGCCGGTTTTCTTTTCTCCGGCATGTCCTCTGAACGTTCTTGTAGGAGCGAACTCGCCGAGTTTGTGTCCTACCATGTCTTCTGTTACGAATACGGGAACGTGTTTTCTTCCGTCATGCACAGCGATTGTGTGGCTTACCATTTCAGGGTAAATCGTGCAATCTCTTGACCATGTTTTTACTACTTTCTTTTCGCCGCCGTCGTTCATCTCAATGATTCTGTTGAGAAGTCTTTCATCGACATATGGGCCTTTTTTAGCAGATCTGCTCATGAATTATTTCCTCCGTTTCCCGTTATTATTTCGCATTACGTCTTCTTACAATGTACTTGTCAGAAGGTTTGTTTTTCTTACGTGTCTTGTAACCGAGTGCCGGTTTGCCCCACGGTGTAGCCGGGCCACTTCTACCGATAGGCGCCTTACCTTCACCACCACCGTGCGGATGGTCGTTCGGGTTCATTACAGAACCACGTACTGTCGGACGGATGTTCATGTGTCTCTTTCTTCCGGCTTTACCGATGTTGATGTTGCCGTGATCGAGGTTGCCAACCTGGCCGATTGTAGCTCTGCATTCTTTTCTTACCATTCTCATTTCGCCGCTGGGGAGTCTGAGAGTTACGTAGTTACCTTCTTTAGCCATTAACTGAACGAATGAGCCTGCGCTTCTTGCGAGCTGTGCGCCCTTGCCTGCTTTAAGTTCGATGTTGTGGATGATTGTACCTACAGGGATGTTTTCGAGCGGAAGTGCGTTTCCTACACGAATGTCTGCCTGCGGACCTGACATTACTTCGTCGCCGACTTTAAGATCGTTCGGAGCGATGATGTAAGCTTTTGTTCCGTCTACGTAGTAGAGAAGAGCGATGTTAGCGCTTCTGTTCGGGTCATATTCGATAGCCTTTACTTTAGCGGGAACGTTGTCTTTGTTTCTCTTGAAATCGATTACTCTGTATTTCTGTTTTGTACCGCCGCCCTGGTGACGAACAGTAATTCTTCCTGTATTGTTTCTTCCTGCTTTTTTGGATTTAGAAGCGAGAAGTGTTTTTTCGGGACCTTTAACAGGTGTTAATTCTTCAAAAGTTGAAACCGTCATTCCTCTGAGACCGGGAGTAGTCGGTTTATACTTTCTGATACCCATAGTTTGTTTCCTCCTTGAGTTTTATCGGGTACGAGCCAAAAGGCTTTGCTAATTACATTCCTTCAAAGAACTGGATTTCTTTGCTTTCCGGTGCTACGATTACGATAGCTTTTTTCCAATCCGGACGTTTTCCCGGGTTGAAACGGCCTACTCTTTTAACTTTGCCGTCATAGTTCATTGTGTTAACACGAAGAACCTTTACACCGAAGATAGCTTCTACAGCATCTTTGATCTGATATTTGTTAGCGTTTTTATTTACCTGGAATGTGTATCTTTTTTCCTGAGCGTCCATCATAGATTTTTCTGTGATGATCGGTTTAATGATGATATCGTACGGATTCATTATGCATACACCTCCTGAATTTTTTCGAGAGCAGCTGTTGTGATGATCATGTCATCGCAGTTAAGCATATCATAAACGTTAAGTGTGTTTACGAGTGTGCAGTTAGCTGTCGGGATATTTCTTACTGATTTAACAACGTTTGCGTCGTTTTCAGCGATAACTACGAGAGTTTTCTTGCAGTTGAGGTTTGAAAGAACCTGAACCATTTCTTTTGTTTTCGGTGCTTCGAATGTGAGAGCATCGATGAATTTGATTTCGCCTTCAGATGCTTTTGAAGAGAATACAGACTTCATAGCGAGTCTTCTCATTTTCTTATTGAGCTTCTGATCGTAATCTCTCGGTTTCGGAGCGAAAGCTACGCCGCCGTGGTACCATACGGGGTTACGTTTTGTACCAACTCTTGCACGGCCTGTGCCTTTCTGTCTCCAGGGTTTCTTGCCGCTTCCTGAAACTTCAGCCTTAGTTTTTGCAGACTGTGTACCCTGTCTCTGATTTGCAAGGTATGCTACAACTGCCTGGTGAACAACGTAAGGTTTCGGTTCGATAGCGAATATATCTTCGTTAAGTTCAACGCTGCCAACAACAGCGCCTTCTCTGTTTAATACATCAGCTTTCATCTATATGTGTCCTCCTTCTTGCGATATTACTTCTTTAAGGAATCGACAATTGTAATTATCGAACCATTAGCACCCGGAACAGCGCCTTTAACAAGGATCATGTTGAGTTCAGCATCAACTTTAACTACTGTAAGATTCTGAACTGTAACTTTTTCAGCACCCATGTGACCCGGAAGTTTCTTACCCTTGAATACTCTTGAAGGATCTGAAGAACCGCCCATAGAACCTACTGCTCTGTGATATTTAGAACCGTGAGCCATCGGTCCGCGAGACTGTCCGTGTCTCTTGATGTTACCCTGGTAACCTTTACCTTTGCTTGTGCCGCTGATATCAACTTTATCACCTGCTGCAAAGATGTCAGCTGTTACTGTATCGCCAAGGTTGTATACGCTGATGTCTTCAAGGCGGAATTCTTTAAGATTTCTCTTCGGAGCAACGCCTGCTTTTGCGTAGTGGCCCTTGATCGGTTTAGCGATGTTGGATACTTCTTTACCTTTTGATTTGGTAATTTTTTCTCTTTTTTCGCCGAAGGAAAGCTGGATCGCGTCGTATCCTTCTTTTTCAACTGTTTTGATCTGAACGACATCACACGGACCAGCTTCGAGTACTGTTACCGGGATGAGTTCACCTGTTTCGGCAAAAACCTGTGTCATGCCGACCTTTTTAGCTATAATAGCTTTTTTCATGTTTACCTCCATTAGCGGACCGGGAAAACCCAGTCATAATAATTCACAGGAGTGTCCTCCTGCTAAGCTTCACAAGATTGGCGGAAGCCTTTAAATCAATTACTTAATTTCGATATCGATACCTGCCGGTAAATCGAGATGCATAAGAGCATTGATTGTTTCCGGTGTCGGATTGATGATTTCGATAAGTCTTTTGTGAGTTCTCATTTCGAACTGTTCTCTTGAGTCCTTGTATTTGTGAACTGCACGAAGGATCGTTACGATTTCTTTTTCTGTCGGAAGGGGGATCGGACCTTTTACTTCCGCACCGCTTCTTTTAGCTGTTGCAACGATCTTTGCTGCTGACTGATCCATCACATTGTGATCGAATGCCTTAAGTTTGATTCTCATTTTTTGATTTGCCATTACCAAAACCTCCATTGTTTTTATGCGTGTCTCGGCGGTTGGCACACGCACTACGTTCCGGGTGTTCCTGTTACCTCTTTCCGCAAATTTTCTCCTTCCGAAGTGAAATTCCTCACCCCTTCGTCGGTCTTGCGGATCGCGGAAACATTCTTCCCAAAACTTCTGCGTTACCGCCCCATTCATGATGGTGACTTGCTCCGCGGAAATTCCCCGAGCATACCCCGGCAACCTCCCGCATCATAGCCGGCTGCCAATCAGAATTTGCCTTATTATCGCGCTTTTTAACCGGAACTCGATGGCTTAAAAGCGCAACTCAAAAGCCCACTGCTGTACGGCAGCTTGTATAGTATATACCATTATTGATATTTTTGCAAGCTTTTTTTGACGTTTTTTAAAACTTTTTTGCACTTTTTTTGCCTTTATTTAAGCCATTTTTTAAGTCGAAAAATATTCAAAATCTGTCGGGATTTTCATTGAATTTTCTGTCAATTCCGAACTCCTCCGTCAAAGAAGCTCACCCGGATATTTTACCATTTTTCAACTCCTCCGGCAAGCTTTTTTTGACGTCATGACAAAGACATAAAATAATTATTTTTCTGAAAAATGTACACAATGTACATTTTTATTTTTTCGTCTGATTTTGTCTGTTTTCAGTATAAGAGCCTTAAAAATACACTGCCCGCACAATACAGTGCCCCTGATTTGGGCATGAAGAAAATTTCTTCATAAAAAAAGTTGTCACCCGGCATTTTCGGATGACAACTTATTATATTACTTATTTTAAGAAATAATATTATTAACCCATACTCTCTTTACAAGAAGCACCGTACCGATAGCGGCCTTGATAAGGCTCGTCGCTTCCACCGCGATATACATCTGCACCATTGTCAGATCAGTAAATCTTGAAAGCACATACGCTGTCGGGAATGACACGAGACAGGTAAAGACACTGTCGAACAGGAAAGTGATGAACGTCTTTCCGCCGGAACGCATCGTGAAGTACGTGCAGTGTGTGTATGACATAAGCGGGAAGAAGAATGCTGCTGCTGTCATAATGCCCGTAGCGATCTCTTTGGTTGAGGGATCGGTCTTGTAAAGCTGAACGATAAACGGCGCTGCAAGGATAAGCGCAATACCCATCACGACCGAACCCATAAGGCCCGTCGCAATAAGTTTTCTGTCCGTATCAACAGCCCCTTCCATATCTCCCGAGCCGAGCTGCTGACCAACGAGGATCGCAACAGCGTTACCCATTGTCATGAACGACATGGTAAAGAGATTATTGATCGTGTTTGCAATGCTGAATGCCGCAACTGCTTCAAGTCCCCTTGTTGAATACGCCTGATTGATAAGCGTCATTCCCAGCGACCAGAAAACTTCATTGCAGATAAGCGGGAAACCTTTCTTCAGGACTCCGAAAGTAAGTTCTTTCGGAATGGAGAGTTTTTTGAATACGCCTTTAGTAAAGTCGTACCCCTTATCCTTTGAAGTATGAGCTCCGATGGCAGCAATGAGAATTTCCACAAATCTTGAGATGACCGTTGCGATGGCCGCACCGGCAACTCCGAGGGCAGGCGCACCGAACTTACCGAAAATGAGTGTGTAGTTAAGAACAACGTTCGTTAAAACCGCAACAACACCGCTTATCATCGGCAGGAACGTCTTGTTGCATTCCTTCATCGTGCTCGTATATACGTTGGTAAATGAGAACGGGATAAGACCTATAAGCATTATATACATATACTGCTTCGCAAGCTTTGCCGCAAGCGCGATATCCGCACCTTCACTACTCGTCATAAATGCTGAAATGAGCTGATCATCAAATGTTACGAATACCGTAACACCTACCGTTACCGCAATTGTGCAGAACCACAGTTTCCATCGGAATGTGTTTTTTACACCTTCATCATCGCCGTTTCCGAAAAACTGTGCCGTAAAAATTCCCGCAGCACTCGATCCGCCGAAAATAAGAAGGTTGAATACCATAAAGATCTGATTGGTAACCGCAACAGCCGCAATGCTCTCAGTTCCGAGACTTCCTACCATGAGATTGTCAACTAAACTTACAAGGCTCGTGATGGCTGACTGAATGATCATGGGAACAACAAGCCTGAATACTGTCCTGTAAAACGCTTTATCGCCTATAAACTTTTTCAAAATTATTCCTCCATATGTAAAAACATGCTAATCGTCAGTATACATCCATGAAATTTAATTGTCAACACAAAAATACCTTTTGCTGTCAATATATCACACATTATAAATTCACAATTTAAAAGCCCCGAAAAGGGGCAGTAAAACTCTAATTAAGCACATGCTCGATAACATCATCTATACCCGGCTTCCACGGAGAACCCATACTGACCCATTCCTGAAACTTAAGATTAAAATACGCATCTCTGTCAGGCCTGTCTGTTATGGCTTCTTTTGTATATATGCCGAGTTCTATCCTTCCCGCGTCCGTAAGTTTCTTTTCATCGCGGGTCGCGGAGACTGATGCTTTCCGGGCATAATATATTATAGCATAATCATAATCCGTTTGTTTAAACACATCCTCAGGTACGTCTGTCGCACCCGTAAGCGGAACTTCACCGTCAAGAACTTTTCCGTCCTTTATGAAATAAACAATTTCCGTAACCGCATTCTTATCATCATCTTTCGGGTAAATATATCCTCCAAGCGTTTCTCTCAGCTCAAGATGGGGCGTTCCTGCAATATCTGTAAGCGAATTTTCCACAGTGTCGGCAGCTTCGGCAAAGATCTTATCGATCTTTTTATAATTATCCGTAGGCTTTACCAATTCAAGCATTGCGTTCATATTGATGTAATAAAGCTCGTCGCCTTTGTAATACATAAAAATGTTGACAGGGTATCCGCAGAGCCCAATGCCCCCGTCAGGCATCGCATCAACTTCATAATAATCCCATTCCTGAATCACTCCGTCGGCGCTGAGCGATTTTCTGTCAAGAATATCGGATCTGATGAATTCTTCAAAGCTCATTCCAAGAGTCAGACCGTAAAGCGATCCGTTTTTTATATCCAGCTGAAGCTCAGAAGCTTTTCGCTCTCCTTTCACATCCCCACACCCGAAAAATGAAATGATCAGCACCGCCGTAAGCACTAAACACAGTAATTTTTTCATTTTCTGCCTCCTCTAATAATATATTTACAGTTCAAGCATAAACTACCCCCCCCGAAAAAATCAAGAAATTTAATCAGATTTTAATAATTCATATTAAAAAACGGCATTTTACTGCCGTTTTCATAAAATCTCATTTAATGCTCGTGGTTGCAGCTTTCGCAGCCGTCTTCATGTTCGCCGCAGTTTTTGCAGTCGCCGCCGCAGGAATCGCTTCCGCCGCAGCCGGAGAGTTTGCCCTGAGCGTACATATTTGCGATCTCGATTGCCGGCTGTGTGAATCCTCCGACGATTGTGATGCCGTATGCGCCGAGAGTTACTCTTTCAACGCCGTTGAATTTTTCACACATAACAACGTCAGCTTTCAATCTGTGAAGAACTTCAGCAACAGCTCCGATGTCTTCACATAATTCGCCGATGCCGATCATCTTCGATTCCACGATCTCGCCATCCAGGATCTCATATGTGTAAAAGATCTGTGCACCGTTTAAAGGAATGGCTTTTCCGCCGATATTTGTAGGAATTGCAATTTTCATATTTTCCTCCCATTTTTTTCTTTATATGTTGGTTGTGGGCATTCGCCCGTAAGTTTGTGATTGACAGTGTTACTCTCTCAGTCGCCTATGGCGCTACACCCCATCCGTTCCTGCCCGAGCTTTGCGACAACAGAGCATCCACCTCAGATCAAGCGCAGGATAAATCGTCATAGGCGGGTGCGGCTTTTACGACGGCGGATGGCGCATACTTGCAGCTACGCAACCGACAACGGAGTAAAAACAATCCCGGATATGGTGATTTATACAATCCCGCTCAGGCCTTCATCTTTTCTGCCTGATCCGCAGTAATAAGCGCATCTATAAACTCATCAATGCCGCCGTCCATTACGTCGTCAAGCTTATAGAGAGTGAGGTTGATTCTGTGATCACTTACACGACCCTGAGGGAAGTTGTATGTTCTGATTCGTTCACTTCTGTCACCCGAACCGACCTGACTTCTTCTGTTTTCAGCAATAGCGTCAGCCTGTTTCTGCTGTTCGATCTCGTAAAGACGTGCTTTGAGGATCTTCATAGCTTTTTCTTTGTTCTTGAGCTGTGATTTTTCATCCTGACAAGCGACAACAAGACCTGTGGGAAGGTGTGTGATACGGACTGCGGAGTCTGTTGTGTTTACGGACTGACCGCCGTTGCCTGAAGAACGATAAACGTCAACACGAAGATCGTTCTGATTGATTTCGATTTCTACGTCCTCTGCTTCAGGAAGAACCGCTACAGTTGCGGCTGAGGTGTGGATTCTGCCGCCGGATTCAGTTTCCGGAACACGCTGAACGCGGTGTGTGCCACTTTCGTATTTGAGTTTGGAATAAGCGCCCTGACCTGCAATAAGGAAGATCGCTTCTTTATATCCGCCGATACCGATTTCGTTCACTGAGAGCATTTCCACTTTCCAGCGGTTTCTTTCGGCATAACGGATATACATTCTGAGAAGATCTCCTGCGAAAAGTGCTGCTTCGTCACCGCCGACACCGGCTCTGACTTCCACGATAACGTTCTTGTCGTCATTGGGGTCCTTCGGAAGAAGGAGGATCTTTAATTCATGCTCACATTCTTCGATCTGTGCATTGAGCGAAGATATTTCTTCGAGGATCATGTCTTTGAAGTCATCATCCGCATCTGAGAGCATTTCCTTGTTTTCCGCAAGCTGTTCTTTGCATGAACGGTATTCTTCATATTTAAGAACGATGGGTTCCAGGTTAGCCCTTTCCTTGAGTATTTTTGTATATTCCTTCTGATCTCCCATAATTTCGGGATCGCTGATCTTTTCGGTTAAAATATCGTATTTTTCTTTAAGTCCCTGTAATTTGTCTAACATGACGTACCTCCGAATGTAAATTATATATTATAATAAGCACGATATGCAAGAGTGAATTTGTTTTTTCTTTATATTTCGGGATTTTTCCTTTCATCACAGCGCGCGAAACATATTTTACGGATGCCTGCGTGTGATATAATAAAGTCAGCTGCACTGCCTCACCACGAAACAGCTGCATTAAAGCCGCTTTCAGATACCGTGGATGCTGAACAAATAAAAATACCTGCAAATAGCAGGCATTACTTGATCAGTTCGTAGATGATTAAAAACGGGAAAAACAAGATCATGAATACGATCTTTATAATCTGTAACGCTATCATACTTCTCCCTCTTTACAATTATCTTATTCAATGTCAGTATATACAATTGTAAACAAAAAATCAAGTGTTTTGCGAATAATTTTACTGCGAGGAAAGTTCCTCCATACGATGAATAAAAAAAATTGTAACGAAACGATACTTACGGTGACTAATAAGACGAAAGGAGCCGCTTATGAAGAGATTACTCGAGACATTATTCAAAACTTATTATCGCGACGTCGTGAATTATCTGTATTCTCTTTCCCGCGACATCGCCCTTTCGGAAGATATGGCTATGGATGTATTTGTTGAGGTGGTTAAATCCGTACATAAGTTCCGCGGAGAAAGCGACATCAAGACATGGCTTTTCTCCATCGCAAGACATAAATGGTTCAATTATCTCAGAAAGAAAAACCGTACTCCCGCTACGGAAGCTCTTTCGGAATTTCTTCCGTCGGAAGAAAGCCCCCTCGAAGAGAGTGTGTATGAAAAAGCTCTGACAGAGAGAATATACTCTCTCATCGACGAAGAACCGCAAAGGACAAAAGATATAATCCTTTCGCGCCTTGAGGGATTGTCGTTTTATGAGATCTCGAAACAACACGACATATCCGAATCTTCCGCAAGGGTAATCTTCTTTCGGGCAAAGACAAAGATAAAAGAAAAATTAATAAAGGAGGGTTATGAAAATGAATAACATTTCCTGCGACGTCATAAGGGACCTTATCCCCCTTGTAAAAGACAACATCGCAAGCGAAGACAGCATAAAGGCTGTCAATGAACATATCATTACCTGCGAAGAGTGCAGAAATATTTTCGGAAAAGAAGAAAAGACCGAAAACATCATTGATCTGACAAGATCATTCAGCAAATTTCAGAATAAGCTGAGAATATCCGCCGCAATGGTGATGATGTTCGGGATATTTTTCGGACTCAGCTTCACCGCAACAGACATGATATTTTACAACACCGTCATCATGCCGGCCATCGGAGCTCTCGGATATATCATCTTCGGGTGGAAAGTATCTTTCATCCTGCCCATAATCCTCTTCGCGACACATTACCTCACCAACTTCTCCGGCATCCTCACGGGAACGGAGCACCTTCAGATCATGGAACTTGTAATGTGGACAGCGATCTATACGGGCTTTGCGCTCCTCGGCTCCGTCATCATGGGACTGTTGCACTTCGCGTTCAGTAAAAAGGAATGATGGAAAAGAAATTAAAAGGGATATGTATCTTCCTTATCGTATGGTTTTTCATTCCCGGGATACCGAACCCACTATCCCATTTAGTTGTCGGGGCGGCAGCGGATATGTATATTCAGAAGAATTATCCCGGAGAGAGCTTGCGTATTGATGAAATCAATTATAACTTTACCGATGGAGTATACAGTGCACACATCACCAGATCCGGTTCTGTAGATTCTGACTTTATCATAAGCATCGAAACGTGGGGCCGCGTTATTAATGATGGATATGAAGACAATGTAAAAAACGGACAGAACACGGCACTTCGCCTGACAAAGCAATATTATGACACAGTTCGTGAAATATTCCCCGACAGAACATATCACGATGGAGGATATCTGTATATTCACGGAGATATTTCTTACTCAAGCAGAGATTCGATTTCACCAATGGAAGAACTCGACGCAATTAATCCGTATTACTCTTTCATAACAGACGATGCTGTCATTGATTATGAGTACGATATAAGTACACTCGGCTCCGGACACGGGACACTCGGTATAGATTATACAGGCCCCAATATAAGCTATCAAAAATCCGCAGAAATCCTTTTATGGGCAAAAGAAGAGATGGACAAAGCGGGAATCGGATTTTATGCGGTAAATTTATCGCTCAGGGTTCCGCCGTCAGGCGAACACGGGGAAAGACTGCCGTCAGATGCTTCGATATACATTATCTCGTTTCCGTATTCCGAAATCTATCCGGAAAGACTGGAAAAAAGGATCGAATACTCTTACAAAGAACTCTACGAATACTGGAACGAACCAATTACATATCTCGGGGAGGAATAAATGAACAAGAGAACAAAGAAAATATTAATCATTATTTCAATAATACTGATAATTTACCTTCTCATTCCCTTCTGCAAAAATCCCGTTTCTGATTTTATAACAAGAAGAGAAGTCGAAAATTATCTTCAGGAGAATTATCCCGGCATGGGTTATGAAATCATCAGCTCGGGATTTAACTTCCTCGAATCTCATTACCGTTATACGGTGGCAATTCCCGGAAGCAAGGATGATCACTTCGACATTCACATAAAAAAATACGGCGGAATCTATCTCGACGGATATAAGACCGCACAGAAATTTAATATTTACGAAGCACAGATCAACGCCGCACAAAGGTTATATACCGAATACGACCGAATCGTCGAATCCGCCCTCGATATAAATGAGATCCTTTCGGATGGCAGCCACGGCACTGTTTACGGCACGTTTGAATTCGCAACAAGGAAAGAATATGAGGAGCACAACGACATTCCCGTATATGCATACTTTTATGATGATCTTGTTGCCGATAAAGAATATGACGTAAAAGAAATGGGCAGAGATCATGGACGGGTAATCATTTCCGTACAACATGAAGAAAACATAAGTTACAGACGCGTTGCTGAAATTATTCTGTGGGCAAAGGAAAAGCTTGAGGATGCAGACATCGGCTGTTACTGCATCTACGTTTCAATCTCTTCTCCGCCATCAGGTGAAGACGGCTCAGCACAGTATATGGATCCGTACATAGCGGTAAATGATCTTCCGTATACGGAAATAACGGAAGAAAATCTTGTAAAAAAGGTTGAAGAAAACTACAAAGCATATCTTGAGTCAACGGGAGATCCGCTGACATATCTCGGGGAGGAATAAATGAACAGAAAGAAAATATTAAAAATAACGGCGCTTATCGTGGCGCTTGTGCTTCTTGGCGGTCTCGCGTGGTTTGCAAACGGAATGATCGGAAATCCCATATCAAGGCATCTCGCAACGAAGACGGCAACAAAACATCTTGAAGCAAACTATAGTGACACGACATACAAAATCGACGAAGTCATATACTCCTTCAAAGACGGACATTATTACGCAAGAGTCTCTTCTCCCGACAGCATTGACGGAGATTTCAGCATCGAAATAAATATGCTCGGAAAGCTCATTGATGATCATTATGATACGTATGTGGCAGACGGAACAAACACCGCCCGCCGTCTTGACATGGATTACCGTCAGCTTGTCGACAGTGTATTTCAGAGTGACACATTCCCTTACGTTTCGGAGATAGATTACGGAACTCTCGAGTTTATTCCGCAGAGTTACTTCACGGATGAAAAGATCCACAATGAGGTAAAGGACCTTCATGACATCCCGTGGTACGGAATAATTTACGAAGACCTTATCATCGACGGAGTTTATGATGTACGCGAGCTCGGAAAGAAAGCAGGGCACATAATTTTATACGTCGATACAGATGATGTTACTGTCGATAACGCATGTGAAGTACTTCTGAACGTAAAAGAAATGCTCGACAATGCAGGCATCGGATTTTACTGCATAGATCTTGTCCTTGAATATCCGCGGACTTCGGATGAACACCCCGTCAGAAAAGAAGGACGGGTTGAAGTCGAATCTTTCCTGTACACAGACATTTACGAAGACGGGCTTTTTGACAGAGTATCAGAAGCCAACGAAAAGATTGCCGCGTGGCACGCAGAGCAGGACAAGCTTTACAAGGACTTCATTCCCGAAAACACAGAAGAATAAGGCCAATACCCAAAAGTGCGGTGGAACATCTTATTTCCCCGCACTTTTCTTTTTTTCAACTCCCCGCCCGCCTCCCCCGCCGCCGAGCCGTGCTGCGCACGGCTCGCAAAGAGGCTTCGCCTCTTTGCCGCGAAAGCATCGCTTTCTCGCGGCGGCGGCCGCGCCGCGCAGGCAGCCGCAGGCTGCCTGCACCCAAAGGCAAGCTTTTGGGAACCGATGCGAAGCATCGGTTGCGGCGCGGAGGGCG
>JAFXKY010000012.1 GCA_017531485.1 Eubacteriaceae bacterium
GCGTTTTCGCTTTGCGAAAACGCAGTCCGGAAGCAAAGCTTCCGGACAAGCGATGCAGACATCGCTTGCCGCGCGGCTCCCCAAATCCGCTTTTTATAAATCAAACAAACTCATCTGCTCAAAAGTTTTCTTTTCTTCGAAAGTATTAAGGTATGTAAATATCTCATCATTGTCATGCATTACACCTGCCGTTTCACACCTGTCATGAAATACCTTCATAAGAATTCTTTCATCAGGACTCTGAACATAATAATTGTTTCCGTATGTTTTCGCATACTTCTCTTTCATTCCGGGGAAATGCGTATCAAGCTTCTTGTAAAAATATTCCCGATTGCCTTCCCTGAGTGTCAGCCCCATTCCGAAACAGATTATTCCGGCAACGCCCGCATCAAAACACATATCGAGGATCCCGTTCAGATTTTCCTCCGTGTCGTTTATGAACGGCAGAACAGGACTGAGCCATACCACCGTCGGAATGTTTTCCTTCTGAAACGCTTTTAATACCTCATACCTCTCGGCGGTCGTCGCAACAAACGGCTCTATTATCCTGCAAAGATCTTCGTCATACGTCGTCAAAGTCATCTGCACTACGACCTTCGTTTTTTCGTTTATCCTCTTTAATATATCCATATCCCTCAGAATAAGAGACGATTTTGTGATGCAGGTAAAGCCGAAACCGTACCTTTCTGTTACTTCAAGCACCTTTCGGACATATCCAAGATCTTTCTCAATTGGAATATATGGATCTGTCATTGAGCCTGTCCCGATCATGCACTTATTTCTCTTCTTCCTGAGAGTCATTTCAAGCAGTTCAACGGCATTTTCTTTTACTTCGACATCTTCAAAATCATGCTCCATTCCGTAACATCTGCTTCGGCTGTCGCAGTAAATGCAGCCGTGCAGACAGCCGCGGTATATATTCATCCCGTTCTTCGCCGAAAGGATCCCTTTCGTTTTTACATAATGCATACTAAACTCCTTTTATCTGACTTTATTATAAAAACTGCATTTTGTGTTGTCAAGACAGTACGCTTTTCTTGACAGTATGATGTGTTTGGAATAAAATCAGTTTATTAACTACATAACAGTGAGAAAAACATGAACGAACTTGAAAAAATGAAATACGCAAAGTCATATATTGACAAAATGGCTAACGGTATAAATCCCCTGACCAACGAAACGGTAAAGGACGACGACATGATCAACAATGTCCGAATCTCCCGATGCCTGTTTTACGTTTCTGATATATTAAGACAAGTCATAGACAATGGAGGAGAAATAAAGAAGACTCCGAAAGTAAAAAAAGTTGATTACGCCGTAGGCTACTCCCAGCTTAAAAATTTCAATTACAGCGATGATCCGATTTCAATCACGGAAATAACAAAACGTCTCAACGATATTGTCGATCCGGATTCACACAAAAAATTGCAGAGCAAAGCCATTACTTCATGGCTTATCAATATAGATTTCCTTATGGAAGTTCCGACAGAAAATGGAAGGACAAAAAAACGCCCGACAGAAATGGGAATGTCTGTGGGAATAAATGAGCAAACAGCTAACGGCATCTACGGACCATACACATTTACCGGCTACAACAGAAACGCGCAGGAATTCATTATTGACAATCTTCACGCTGTGTGTGATGTTTATATGGATGAAGAAAACTAAAAAGCTCATGCCACGCATGAGCTTTCAACTTACCGATAAATAAAAAAACACTTTCCAAAAGTGATTCAAATAAAAAATTGGTGGGCAGAGATGGATTCGAACCATCGTAGGCGTCGCCAACGGATTTACAGTCCGCCCCCTTTAGCCACTCGGGCATCTACCCACGCGATAATGATATTATATCATACTTATAAAAAAAGTCAAGAGGTAAATTATTAATATCAGTGAAAAGTTCACTTACCCCACGGCATCTTCACTTTTATCGTGGAAGCACACTTAACTATACAAAAACAGCCTTGCTTATTCTCGGGATGATCTGTTTTTTACTGTGTTGAGAGATGACACCAACATATACCTTAAAGCCGAACATCTCTTATTCAGTTCATTATACTTTTTTTCATCTATATATTCTGTTTTATACAAAAGTTCTATCCAATACCCTGTTTCACTGGCTTCTTTTAACGCTATCTGCAATTTCGCCGCAAAGTCAGCTCTGCTGTGAGCATATCTTGCCTCATATATA